>JBFIPZ010000008.1:0-25990 GCA_041609855.1 Nitrosopumilaceae archaeon
GCCCATCAATTAGATTCGCAGAAAATACGGGGAGAAAATTTTTTAGCATGTCAGTAGACTCTAACATACACTTTAGCATTCCGGGCAACATTACGTTTAATTCAAATTGACCCGCCTGTGCTGCATTAGATACTGCAGTATCATTTCCAATTATGTTAAAGCAAATCATATTCATGCACTCGGCTAGTGATGGATTTACTTTACCTGGCATGATAGAAGATCCTGCATGAACAGCAGGAATTCCTAATTCTGCTAATCCTGCTATTGGTCCTGATGCCATTAATCTAATATCGTTTGCAATTTTGTTAATTTCTAGCGCCAAATTACGTAATGCTCCTGAAAGATTTGATACTGCAAATTTACTTTGCAAACCGTACTGCATATCTTTTTCAGCTTTAATTGAAAGTTTAGAAATTTTTCCAAGCTCCGTTATGACTATTTTTCTATATCCTTTGGGCGTGTTTGCACCAGTTCCAACAGCAGTCCCGCCTAGTGCAACAGATTGTAATTCTTTTTGAGCTACAATTATTGCATCTCTTGCCTTTGAAATTGAGGTAGCATATGCTGCAAATTCATTTCCAAGTGTAACAGGAAGGGCATCCATTAGATGAGTCCTTCCAATTTTTTTATAAGATGAGAATTGTTTTGATTTTTTTGTTAATGATTTTATTAATTTATCAATTGCAGGAATGGTATCTTTGAGATTCATTAGAATGGCAACATGCATTGCAGTAGGGTATGTGTCGTTACTTGATTGTGACATGTTTACATGGTCGTTTGGATGAAGGTGTTGATACTGACCCTTTTTTCTGTGCAGTATTTCTAGTGCAACATTTGAGATTACCTCGTTTGTGTTCATGTTAAATGCAGTTCCAGCCCCTGAATTTATCATGTCTACTACAAATTGATCAATGTGTTTTCCGGCTAGTATTTTATCACACGCAGCAACTATTGCTTTTCCACGTTTTGTGTCAATGGCTTTTGTTTTCATATTTGCAACAGCAGCTGATCGCTTTATCATCACAAACGATTTAATCAAGTTTTCATGAGCAGGACTTCCCGTAACCTTGTATTGCTGAATAGCTCTGGCAGTAAATGCTCCATAATATGCATCTGTTGGAACTTTGATCTTTCCAAGAGAGTCTTGATCAAGACGAAATTTCAAGTCAATTTCTCTTTATTTTCCCTATATTCATTGTTTTTCAGAAATAATCATATATTCATACAAATCTTTAATGACAATTATTATATAGGAATCCCTAGTCATCGTGCTTAATGAATAAGCGTACTAGTATGCTCTTTTCCATCGCGGCAGTAGCTGTTTTGGGAGCAACCTTATTCGGAAGCACATACACACAAACCCAAATTGCTGGTCAATCTCTTGATGCATCAAAATTAGATGTTGATGTAATGGAGAAAATCCATCAAATGGGAGGTTTACAGCTTGTAATGCCTCAGGCATTTGCAGAGACTGATTGTGGTGCATTAGAAAACTCTGGACGAATGGTTCACGAGTTCAATTTGGAGGGGTATAGTGTTGAGCTACCAATTATGGGAGGCAAAACCTACAACGCCATGACATTTAGTGGACAAGTCCCAGGACCTACACTAAGAGTTACACAAGGTGACGTTGTAAAAATGACACTAACAATTCCTGATTGGGAAGTTACTGGACACGGTAATGATATGCATGCATCACAAATCACTGCAGGAGCATTTGAGTCAGTCAATCCTGGCGAAACAAGTCAGTATTGTTACATCGCTGAAGCTGCAGGTATTTTCAAATACCATTGTTCTGGTGTTAAACTAGTTGGAATGGACCAACACGTACTTTCCGGCATGTACGGAATTGCAATTGTTGATCCTGCTAACGGTTACAAGAAGCTAATGGTAGAAAAGACCAGCGGTAGCGGTCAACTCGACAGAAAATTCTATTCTGCTGATGCATTAGAGTTTCAACTTCAATACAATCAATTGTATCTAACACCTGAAGGCAATTATGATGCCGGAGCAATGTTCCAACATCATAATACTGCAACAGTTGTTAACGGAATGCAATTTGGTTATGTTCCAAACATGGCTCACAACCTACTTGTAAATGGTGATACCAACAAGAATATCTTTGTTGCACAACCATGGAATGGTCTTGAAAACAAGCAATACCAATCGCAACTCATGTTTGTTGAAAATGATCAACACGTGAGACTCTTCATTGAAAACCAAGGTAATGAACCAGTATTCTTCCACATTGTTGGAGAAATTTTGGATAGAGTTACTCAAGGTAACAGAGTTCAATCTGCTGCCACTGAAACTTGGATGATAGGAGGATCTCAGGGAGCAATAATTGATTTGGTATTTGATGAACCAGGAGTATATGCAGGAGTAAATCACGACTATGCAGCAATTTACACCGGTGCAGCTTCAATTTGGGTAGCAGGTGATCCATTTGGATTGAACCCAGTTTTAGTTGAGAAAGGTGTGATTGAGGCCCCAGTACCATCCTATGCATATGCATTAGGAAATCCAAGTGATGCTGTACCTCCAATGGGTAAGAACAGTATTGCACATCCTGCAATCAATATCCACGGTTTGTACACCGACGATGTAGCTTCTGAAATGCAAGAAAATGGAATGATCCCATTATGGGAAGTAATTCCAGTAGTAGCAGAGATGCTTTCTTGATACTTTAACTTCTTTTTCTTTTTATTTTTAATGAAATATATTCAGTAGATCTTTTCAAGCATTATGGGATTTGAAGATTCAGTTTTAATTTGTGATGAAGTTGATCCAGTCCTGAACAAAATACTTGAGGACAATGGTTTGAAGGTATCTTATGAACCAACTATAACTTCTGAACAAATTTTAGAGAAAATTCATGGCTTCAATATTGTAATTGTTAGAAGTAGAACGACAATAACTAAAGAAATTATTGAAAAAGCAGAAAACTGTAAAATTATTGCTCGAGTTGGAGTAGGTTTGGATAATATAGATCAAGAGGCTGCTAAGAACAAAAACATTCGCGTAATTAATGCAGTAGAAGGAGCAATGAATGCAGTTGCAGAATTGGTTTTAGGGTTGATGCTTTCGTTAGCAAGACAAACAACCAGAGGAGATCGTGCTATACGCGATGGTAAATGGCTTAAAAAAGAATTGAAGGGAACGGAACTTCGTGGAAAGTATCTTGGAATTATTGGAATGGGAAATATCGGGAAAAGATTGGGAAGAGTTGCAAAAGCATTAAACATGAATATTATTGGATATGATGTTATTCCAATTGACGAAGAATTTTCAAAAGAAGTTGGTTTGATGAAAGCTGATCTAGATACACTTCTGCAAAGTTCGGATTTTGTTTCTATTCATGTGCCTTTCTTAGACTCAACATATCATCTAATAGACTCTCAAAAATTATCAATAATGAAAAAAACTGCAAAAATTATCAACACATCACGGGGTGGTGTGATAGATGAAGATGCTCTTTATGAAGCAATCAAAGCCGGTAATTTGGGTGGTGCAGCACTAGATGTTTTTGAAAAAGAACCTGCAATTGGTAGTAAATTAGCCGAACTAGATAATGTTATTCTAACACCACATATAGGGGCTCAAACCAAAGAGGCACAGTCTTTGGCCGCAAATGTGATTGGAGAAAAAATAATCCAAATCCTCCGAGGCGTAATTTGAGCGTAAGAATTATTTTTTCCTTATTTGAAAAATAACTAAAAAAGCTTGACTGATACGTGATTAAATATCGTCTCTTTCTTTTTAACATCTTTTTTGAGGTTAATTGTTGTTGAAAAATCAGGGCTCTGCTAATTTGCTAGATAAATCTCAAAAATTTTCGACTCGGTTTAACTCTACGCCTAAAATTTTTCTTGGATTGATTGTGATTGGAATTTTGTCGTCTAATTTTGTTTATGCCGAAGTTGGTCAAGTCAATATTGAAGGAAACATATTTGATGTTGAATATACAGGTGATGGTGTATCTGTTTCTGCAATTGAACCTGATTTGGACTTTATTTCTTTGATCTTTAGTGTTGATGTGACCAAATCCCCTGGAACTTTGGAGATTACCTTTGAGCGAAGTTTCTTTGATTCATTGTATCTGGGAAATGATGATGCCTTTATTGTATTAGCTGATGGAGATGAACCTGCCTATTCTGAAATTGAAACCACTGCAAATTCTAGAACCCTAAGTATTATTCTTCCTTCTGGCACAGATGAGGTTGAAATTATTGGTTCAGTATTTGGACAACCAATACCAGAACCAATACCAGAACCAATACCAGAACCAATACCAGAACCAATACCAGAATTAACACCCACCCCCGACACAACTCCTACACCACAAGAAGATTCTACTCAAGAAGATAAACCACGAACAGAATGTGGTCCAGGAACGATTCTTAAAGACGGTGTTTGCCAATTAGATGAAAGATGTGGACCAGGTACTGTGTTAAAAAATGGAATTTGTGTAGTTGAATCTAGCTCGACTAGTTCTACTTTTTCTAAATCAATGAGTCGCCAGTTAATTTATGGTACAATCGGGGCCTTTGTTATTGCTGGAACCATTGGGGTTATCCTTGGAATAATGGCAAAAGCAAGTAAATCTTCTTAATTGTTTTTTTCACATGAAGATTCCTCATTCATCATATTCGTAAAATCAAAACCTGATTGTGAAATAGTACTCTGATATGGTATAACTCCAATTATCTTGGTATCAAAGGTGGTAACCACCACCATTTGACTAGTGTCTAATCTAATTGGAAGTTCACCATCAAACTGACCATCCATATGCATGAAAAGATATTGAGATTCAGCAAAATTCTCTGAGGAAAAATTCAGATCTAAAACCTCTAGGGTATTTGGATCAATTGTGGTGGGCCCAATCTCAAAAGCCCCTTTAAAATCCCCCGTGTAAAAAACTGAAATGTTTAACCCATTGAAACTTACAAAAAATGGTAATGGATTACAAATTTGGATTTTCTCATAACTTGACAAATCAAAATAACTGAATTCATCATTTGCAGTTCCAAGCTGTAATTGTTCTACAGAATAAATATTCCAGACTCCATATAAAAATGGAATTATTATTACAATTATTGCAACTGCGGTAATGACAGAATATATGTTCATATTTTTAAAATTTCATAATTTTTTTATCAATTAAATATTGAAAGGCAATTGAAAAGGTCTCATCTGAAATTTTTTCTTCTAGCCACCAAACCGTAATTATTTTAACCCACTCTGGGATTTGTATTTTTCCAAGTTGTTGATTATCAATAGTGTCAGGAATACTGATTACATCTTTTTCCACTGTTTTTTGAATACTGTCGATTAAAAATCCTCCAGAAATTTCATTGTTTACCCAACTATAGGCGATTTGTTTTATTTGAAAAGGAATTACAATGTTTCCAGAATCTTCTAGGATAAACTCAGCGGTAATCTTTGCACCGGAATACTCTAAATCAATGAAATATTTGCCCTCTTGAAAAATTTGTTTTTCAAATGGAAATGGAGAAGGGATCTTGGTTTTTAATTTTGAAATTTCAATTGGTATAGCACTACTTCCTTTTCCTACCTCATCTCGTATATGAATAATTGCTAAATCTCCTGTTACCTCACTAACCTCTATTGTGTAAACTAATTTTTCGCCATAATAGAATACTGTTTTCTCCATGTGAATTTCAATAGATGGCACTGCTGATGCATACACAAAAAAAATACTCATTACCAAACATCCTATAATTACAAATTCAATTTTCACATTGAAAAGTATCTTACTATGGTAATAAAAACTGGCACAATATATTAGGAATAATTTTTATGTTTTTAAAGTTCTTTAATAAACAAGTTTTCTCCGTGATTATCTGAGTCTTGATGAAATTCTTCCGTAGAGAAGTAACTATTTTTTCAATTACTCTTTCCTTAGAATATGATATATTTGGAAAATAGTAATCTTCAAACTAATTAAATCAATGAAATTATGAAACGTGGTTATGCAAAAAACTAGGTGAATTTGGTATTATCAAATTGCTAACCCGATACCAATTAGAATTTGGTTAATCCATAAAAAATTTTTTTTCAAAAAATAAATTTAAAAATTGTAGCTTAAATTTTGTTACAATCTTTTTTTAAACAAGCGTGTTTTTGGTAATTTAAAAAAAAGTTTACATAATTCTGTCTCTTGGTAATATTTTTTCACTCAACATCTTTTAGCGATCTTTACGAGAAAACAGATCGATGACATTTTTAGATCTGTTTTTACCTGCAAGTAATGAATTTTTTGAAAAATCAGAAAGGAGGAATCTTATCTAATGGATTTTTTACTAATCGCCATGGCAATTCTAACATTTTCAAGTAGCACAACCATTGCCCCTACCTCGGATACAAATACTTCCCCAATTGCTGATGCTGGAGTTGATCAACAAGTACCATTTGGTGGTTTTTTTGTTTCGCTGAATGGTGGAGGTTCGTTTGATCCAGATGGTGATAATTTATCTTATTTATGGTCATTTTTGTCCGTACCCGAGGAAAGTAAGGTAACAATGCCAATCTCAACCTATGAAAAGATAAATTTTACACCTGATGTGGTTGGACTCTATGTTGTCCAATTAGAAGTCAGCGATGATTGGGCAACATCAATTGATACAGTTGACATTCAAGTCTATACGGATCCCGAAGTAGAGTTTAAAGCAAAAGCCCTTGAGATGTTTCAAAAAATGGAAAGTAAAAAGAAATTAATCGAGCAATGCGAAGATGCTATTCCATTCTTAGATTGTATAGTGGAGCAATTCAAAGAACAGTATAAAAATGCAAAATGGGCTCGATAAAATAGTCTAACTTTAACCTCGTAAAAGCTGGTTCTAGCAAAATTCTTTCCTAATTGCATCCAAAACAGGACCAGAAATTAGCTAATTTCTATGAAAATATTTTTCAAAACTTGAACCATTTCAGTTAATAAAGGGGATTTTGCCAATGCCGATATGCCTAGTTTACAAGATAAGATTTGGGTTAAACTCTGGAATGAAAATTCACCAGATATTAGAGATCGGGTAGTTGGCTGGCGCAAGCAAAATGCTATTACTCGGATAGATAGACCAAGTCGCCTTCAAAGGGCAAGACGCCTAGGTTACAAGGCAAAGCAAGGTATTGTGGTAGTTAGAATGAGAGTGGGAACCGGTGGAATGAGAAAACAAAGGCCAACTGGTGGTAGAAGACCAAAGCACCTAGGTGTTACTAGAATAAAAGCCGATGATAACATGAAAACTGTATCTGAAAGACGAGTTCTTGAAAGATATCCCAACATGAAGCTTTTGGGTTCATACTTTGTTTACAAAGATGGTATGCACTATTGGTTTGAAGTAATCCTTGCAGATCCCCAACATCCACGGATTGCACAGGATAAAGAATTAAGAAATAGAGTCGGCGCAACGGCTGCATAAATTGGATTTTAGATTATTTTTTCCATCTTTGCTGATACTTGCTTTCACTCCTGCTTATGGCGCTCTTTCTGATGCAACCGGTCTTGTAAATAGATTTGATATTGAAACAGGAGGCCATGTTTTTGAAATAACAACCACTTCTAATTTTGATATAGACAATGTTGATTTTGACAAAAATAAAAAACAATTAACTCTTCATATTGTTAGCAGCTTAGAAAACAATCTAGGTGAACTATTGATTCCTAAAAATCTTCTTAGTGGAAATTTTACTTTTTTACTAAATGACCAGCAATACAGTCCAATTGTACGATCAAATGAAAAAATTTCGTTCATTACATTAAACTTTACTGGGTTGGGAAATAACAAATTGGAGGTGACGGCAACAGATTATTTAAAAGATGTTGAGGTGGTCGATGAATCTCAAAATCAGGAAAGTGAATTGATTAATGAAAACACTCCTTCAGAAAAGGGAGGTTGTCTAATTGCAACTGCGACCTTTGATTCTGAACTTTCAACCCAAGTTCAACATTTACGTGAATTACGAGATAATAAATTACTACACACTAAAACAGGGTCTGAATTTATGAAGGCATTCAATAGTTTTTACTATTCATTTAGCCCTCAGATTGCAGATTTAGAACGAGAAAATTCTTGGTTTAAAGAAACTGTAAAAATAGTCATTACTCCTTTACTTTTCTCACTTTCCCTTTTACACAATGTCGAAATGAATTCAGATCATGAAGTTATTGGTTATGGAACAAGTATTATTTTGTTGAATTTAGGAATATATTTTATTGCACCTGCATTAATTGTTCTCAGACTAACCAAGAAATGAAAAGATCAAAGATTGGTGTAATAATCCTTGCAATAAGTGTAATTGTCTATTATTCAATCATGGCATTATTGTATAGGCTTTGATCATTAATTTTCTTTAATTTTTTTCCCATTAATTCGAAATCATGTATGGTTTTTATTTTAAAAAGTGCATCGTAACTTGTGGAAAATGATAAGGTTGCTTTGATTGCTGGGTTTGGAATTGTGGTTTCGCTATCAATAGCAATTTTATTTTTTTACTAAACTAAATTTCAAATTTATTGCAAAATAAAAAAAACACCACTGATGCTTTTGGGTTTATCCTTCCGCTATCAACTTTTTAATCATAGAATCTAGACGTCCAGTTTGGCCAAAGGAGACATCTCTTAAAATTCCTTTTCTATCAATTAAAATGGTAGAGGGAGTTCCTTGTAGGGAGAATTTCTCAAAGGTTTCTGCAGAATATTCTTTTGATTTGAAATGATCCTTTACTCTTTGAATAATCTGATTTCTATAATCTTCAGGCTGTGAATCAAACTCTGGAAGTTGAGTATAGATAAATTTCATAATCTGATCTTGGTTTACATTCCCATCAACTTTCGTCAGATTATCCATTCCTAAAGGGAATGGAATTTTAAAAGGTAATTTATTCCCATCACGTAACTGGCCGTACATTGATAGTGCATTTTTTGTTTCACCAATCACCTCGCCGGTTTCTGCAAGCATTTTTAAATTTTCTAAAGTATTCTTGTCAAAATCTTCAAAAGCCGTGGCTATGCCTAAAACTCTAACTCCTTCATCTTTGTATTTGTTGTAAATGTCTATAGCTTCTGGAATTGCATGCATAAAACATCCTGGACAATTTACCTGAAATACTTCAACAAGTACAATGTGGTCTTTTTCCTTTTCTAGACTAGTCGGAGTACCTTGAACCCACTCTGATACACCTAGATCAGGAGCTTTTTGTCCTATTACTGCGCTCATTAATGATAATCTTTTTTTTTCCATTAAATAGATATCTAAAATTTTTAAACCAACTTTACTAGAGTCTAGTTTATATTTTTCTTAGAATTTATATTCTAATTACATTTCGAACAAATTTCATCACTTGATTTTTTTCCTCTGTGATGATCAATGTGATAATAAGGGAACTCTACTGTACCTATTTCTTTTCTACATTTTTTACAATCAAACATTATTCTCACACTTTTTTAGGCTGAAACCTATTTTTTTAATTAGAGGAGTACTTTTGGAAGAATTTTAAAAGATATAGCAGCCCTTAGAACTCCTTTCAATTTTTCTTTATCTCCTTACTAACTGGTTTTTATTTTTAAGAAATTGTGAAGATTTTCTCGTATTAAATAATCAATAATAAATGTAAATTATAAAATTTGAAACAAACTTGATTAACCTAATATAGGACACAAAAACCTCCAAAACTAAATGCAAGTAGTAACAGAAGATAGACTTCAGCTCTTTGCAGAAATGGAGGCTAAATATGAACAAAAGGATACACAATATTTTGTAACCCTTTTAGATCATCCTGATTTTGTTATTAGAACAAGAGCTACTTGTATTTTGGTGGACTTTGGAGGGGAAGATAAAGTTTCACATATTGCCAAAGTTCTCAAATTTGATGAGAATGAACTGGTTAGACATGAAGCGGCATTTTCATTAGGACAAATGGGCCTTTCAAGCGGAATAGATCCTCTTGTAAATTCGACTCTAAATGATCCCAGCATGTTTGTTAGACATGAAGCGGCAATTGCGTTGGGAGTTATCGGTTCAGCAGAAGCAAAGGTCGCCTTGGAAAAAGCTCTAAATGATCCTGATAAACCAGTTGTAGAATCTGCCATCGTTGCTTTATCTAATATTCAATTTATGGAAAAACTTAGCAAAAATGAAAAGTTTGCAAAACTAACAGGGGGATAAGTTGAACCTTACATATGGTATTATTGCAGTAGTTGGTTTTCTTATTGCTGGAATTTTGGTAATGATAGCGATCGATCCGGGTTATCTTTCCGAAGCTCCTCCAATGCCAACTGGAGAAAAACCTACTATCTGTACAAAGGAATGGTTACCTCAATGTGGTATAGATGGACAAACCTATGGGAATTTGTGTATGCTACATGTTGCAGGTGTTGAATTGTCCTACCCTGGTGAATGCATTGAGGGTGAAACAGAAGCAACTGCGGAGGTAACAATTTCTGAACCCGAACCAAAACAAGAACCACAACCCACACCAAAACCAACCTCGGAAACAAAACCAGAAACATCTATGGCAGTACCTGTAGCTCCTCAAACTCACAAGGTATCATTGGCAGAAGGAAGTGGAACTCCTGGATGTGAAGAAACTAACGAATGTTATATGCCATATTCACTAGATATTTGGGTTGGTGACACTGTCTCTTGGAATAATATTGATACTGCTGCCCACACAGTAACTGCTGGCAGTTCAGCTGATGGCCCCTCAGGTGTTTTTGATAGTAGTTTGTTTATGTCTGGAAATACTTTTGAATTTACTTTTGATAAAGCAGGAACCTATCCATACTTTTGTATCGTACATCCTTGGATGACTGGAGAAATTAACGTCAAAAAAGTAGAGGAAACGGTGGTTGCTCCAGAGGAAACCTCAGAAAAAACCACTATGGAAGAAACAATTATTGAAGCGCAATCCGCAGGTCCAACAGAAGTTACAATGGCGTTAGGTTCTGGTGTGCCAGGTTGTGAAGAGTCAAATGAATGCTATCTTCCTTACCAGGTAGAAATTACTCCAGGAGAAAAAATAACCTGGACAAATGTTGATTCTGCTGCTCACACGGTGACAAGTGGAGACCACCTAAATCATGATGATAAATTTGATTCTGGAATGATGATGGTAAATCAATCATGGGAGTTTGTATTTACCGATTCGGGGGAATATCCTTATCATTGCATGCTTCATCCTTGGATGGAAGGCAGAGTAATTGTAAACTGATCTTCTAAAGAGCGGTAACTTTACTTCCTCTCTCTGTTGATTCAAATTTGTAAATTTTTTCAACTGTAGAATCCTCAAAAATTTCGGAATCATGAGTAATTATTATGAATTGCATCGGCATTTCAGAATTTGAAATATTTGATAGTTGAGATAATACTTCAACTAGAGATTTTTTTCTTTCAGCGTCAAGATGAGTTGTTGGCTCATCAAGTACCATTAAGTTAAGATTTGATGATCCTAAAAGTTTGGCCATTCCTAGTCTCAAAGCCAAAGCGACACTTACTTGTTCACCTCCGCTTAATGATTCTAAATCAAGCATATCTTTTTTTGAATAACAAATAATGTTGATGTCTCTTATTTTTTCTGTTAACTGTATTCTTTGAATTTTTGAATTTAGTAAGGTTAGATATTCAGATGCTTTTATGGAAATCATATTTAGGGCCCAGGATCTTAAACTAGTTGCAACCAATCCATCTCTACTGAAGACATTGGATTGAATTGAGTCTAATTGAATCATATACTCTTTTACTGATTTTAATTCATTTATTGCATTTTGAATCAAGGTAATCTGTTCCTCATTTTTTGAAATTCTTTCCATTATTGCTCCTAACTGTTGATCAATCTCAGAAAGATTTACCTGTTTTTCATTAATTGAATTTTTAAGATTTTTAAATTCTATTTCATCAAAACCCATGGTTTCTTTTTCCAATTTAGAAATATTTTCAAAAATATTCTTAGAGTGATAATCAATTTGAGCAAGTTCTAAAAGATTGTTATTGGAGGGAAAAGTAATTTTTTGAATGTCTGTCTTTTTTCCATCAACTTGTTCTCTAATTTTTTTTAATTCATTTTCGTTGTTTATTGCATGAGCTTTCAAAATTGCCTCTGCGTCTCTTGCATTTTGTAATTGTAATGCAAATTCTGATCTTTTCTTATTGTACATTTCTTGTTCAGTTTTACGGGAAATTATTTGTTCTTGAGTTAAAACAAGTTCCTCCTTTAGATGATCTTCTTGAAATAAAGGATTGAGTTTTTCAACCTCCGAATCACAGACGGGACATTTATTATCATGTAATTGAAGTTTTGCTGCCAGGACTAATTTTTCCTTAAGCGAGGCTATTTGATTTGATAATTCTTGAATTTTCTTTTGAGTTTCTTTTATAGCTGAATCTATTTTCTCAATTTTTGTTTCTAAACTATTTTTTAGTCCAACGTTTTGAAAACATCCCTCGCAATCTTTTATTTTACGCTCATTTTGAGTAATTTCTCGTTGAATTTCTTGAATTGCTCTCCTGGCATAATCTATCAGCTCTTTTTTTCTTAATTCCAATAGTTTTATTTTTTCAATTTTTGGACTGTCTTCTTCTAATTTTTGACGTAAATTTAGAAGCTCTTGCTGTAATTTTTTTTGTGTATCTTTTAGATTTTCTTTTTTTGGTCTTGACTCTTTAAGATCATTTTGATATTTTTCTAAATCCCGTAACAAAATCTCTGTTTGAGTATCGTCAAACCCTGTCTTTATTCTTATTTTTTCGCGAAAATTTTTAGTTACTTCTTTCATCGCAATCAAAGCAACATCAAGCTTATCGATTCCAATTATTGCATTGAGTAATTCTTTGAATTCCTTTGGTTTTGATTTGATTATAGAATTAAGTTCTCCTTGTTGAACGATTGATGCAATTTTTAGTTTTTCAAAATCCAAACCAATTACTTTTTCGATTTCATGTGTCATGGACTCACCAAATTGTTTTCTTTCTCCAGCTGCAATCTCTTGAATTCCATCTTTAATTTTTTCAGAAAACTTTGCTGCTAATCCTCCTTTACTGTCAATTTTTCTAACTGCTTGGTACTGCTTACCATTAATTGAAAACTCTACTTTTGAAAATCCCTGTGTTGCACCTCTCTTAATCAAACCCTTATTGGATTTTCTTGTATGTTGACCAAATAAAGCAAAAGTAAGAGCATCTACGATGCTTGATTTCCCTGCACCATTTGTTCCAACAAACACAGTTACTCCATTTTCAAATTCTAATTTTGTGTCAGAATGTGATAAAAAATCCCCTAATTCTATCGAAGTGATCATTTCATTTTCTCCTTTTTGAACTTTTCAAAACTTTCTTCAACAACTTGGGTTGCTTCCTTAATTTGGGTTGAAACCAAAAGAGGTAAAAGCTCCTTTATTGCAAAATTTGCAATCTGTTCGGATCCTAATGCATTAACTGACAATCTGAACATCTCCTCATCAATCACATTTGGCCTATCGAAAAATATCGATGAATCCATTTGATGGGTTGAGACAATCCTCCAAAAACATCGTAGCGTTTGTGCGTATAGTCGTCCAATTTGTGCCTGAATATGATCTGTTTCAATATCATCTCCTTGAATTTTTATTTCTATGACGGGTTTTCGTTCAAATTTTGATAATTTTTTCGAAACCTCGTCTACAAGTTCTTTTATTTCTGAATATTTTGTAGTAAAAGAAAATTGCGGTCTGGTTTTCAGCTCAATCCATTTTGGGGCAGCTTCTTTTTTTGAAATATCAACTTCAAAGAATCCTTTTTTGGCTTCTTTAATTCCCTCACTTGTTGTAAGCTCGATTGATCCAGGGTATGCTATAGGACCTGACAGATGATTAAAATTCCTAATAGCCATGTCATGAAGATGCCCCATGGAGTAGTAGGTAAAATTTTTTGGGAGATCAGAAGATTGTATTTCTCCTGCAAACTTGTTAAATTCTGTGATCCCTTGATGAAGCACTAAAATTTTATGACCTGTGTGCTCTTTAGCAATTTTATCAATTTTTGTAAATCTTTCTTCAAAATTTGGAATTTCTGCTTTTCTAATCTTATCAAAACCCGCTAATAATATTCCTTTGTATTCAATGGGTTTTCCCTGTCCGATATATCTTGAGAATTCCAAATTATGGTATACATAAGGGATAGGTGTTGTACGAATTCTACTAATATCATGTTCTCCTAAAATAAAAAATGAGTCTATGTTGTTTTGTTTTAATCTCTTTAGTGCATTTGCCATTTGAACAATAGCAGTTCCACTGGGGGTTGGCATATGAAAAATATCTCCTGCAAACACCACAAAATCCACATGATCACTTATTGAGGTATCTATCGCTTCATTGAAAGCTCGATAGATATCTTCTTCTCTCTCTTCGGATGCATACTGCATTAATCCCAAATGCGTATCTGAAATATGTGAAAATATCATTTATTCTAACAACAGATCTTTTTGAACCAATCCCTGTGTAGATTCTACAGCGATTTCCTTCATCTTCTCTGCACTAATCCATGCATTTACAGCACTTTGATCAGAACCCATTACTTTCTCTTTAACTTCATCAACATGTACCAAAGATGGAAGATTGGCCCATTGACCAACCAATATGGCATCTCCTACATTTAAAGAATTTAATTGAGAGATTAATTCACGACTGGTAGATTCAGTTGCCGAGGCTATTTGGCGTTGGTCATCCTCTTGAATTATTTTCATTATTGCAAAGGAACCCATTTGGCTTAGAACATTAAGATCGACACTTCTAGGTCTTTGAGACACGATTCCAAGACCCAGGCCAAACTTTCTTCCTTCTCTCGCAATTTTAGCTGCCCAATATTTTGCACTAGTATCATGATCTTTTGGAATAAAAACATGGGCTTCTTCTATAATTACAAAAATTGGGGAATGGAACTTGTAATTTATTTTTCTTTTGGATCTTCCGTGTTTTGCAATGCTTGCGTCCTTTCTATCTTTTAGTAATTGTTGCAAGTAAAATGCCACTGCTACATTTGCTTGTTTTTCTGACAACTCTGAAATGTTCAATACGTTTGTTTTCCCTTCTTTTATGAAACTGACTGGGTCTCCCATGTCAGGATCTAAAATGTCTTCGAATCTTTTTTGTGCTTCTTCCACTATATCCTGAACACGATAACCTGATGTTCTAATCTCTTTTAATTTTTTGTCCTCAGCATTTACAATAAATTCTAATTCATTTTCTAACTTGGTCCAAAATTCTTTTGATTCTTTAACATTTTTTGTAAAGGCCATTCTTAAAACTCGTTGTTGTACGTTAGCTCCATCTCTTATTTCTAATACTTCGGATAGCTGGTCAGCATCTAACAATCGTGGATTAATCTTTGCATCTACAACATTGATGCCTGGAATATTTAGGCTAGTGTAGTCATTGTGATAATCAAATATAACTACAGTTCCATTAAGTTTTCCAATTTGCTTTGTAATCAAGGAAACAAGATTACTTTTTCCCATTCCAGTCATCGCTAAAATTCCTAAATGTCTGGATACAATTTTATCTAAATTGACTTTGGCTTCTATTGTTTTATTTCTTAAAAGGTTTCCAATTTTTACCCATCCTTCTTTGTTGGAACCAAAAATCCTCTCCAACTCTTGCTGCGTAGGTTGAGATATTTCTGTGCCTGGTATTGGGGGAATTGCAGGAATTATTGATTGACCCTTCTGCAAATTTTCCAAAAATCCCAAAATTCCAATGTTTGAAGTGAATGTTTTATCTCGTTTGTTAATTTCTGCAATTTCAATACTTTCTGTGGCTTCATCAAAATTCCTAACATCTGTAAAAGCTGCACTTGATATTTTGGATTTTTCTACCAATCCCAGTATTTTTCCCTCTTCAGTATCAATTATGACATACTCTCCAACAGAAAGAGGTCTTGATGTAAGAGCAGTTACAAAAGTTGGTTTTGATTCTCCTATGACATAACCTAAGCTCATCCAAGAACCTCCCTTGAACCTATTTCATTACTCAATCCCAAAAGACTTACCATCTTTGCAAGTTCCTTATCGGATATTTTACAGTTATTGTGAGCAAGTTTTAATGCATAGGGATATCCTCCAACACTGTTTTTATATAATTGGTTTAGGATTGATTTTATTTCATTCTCCGGATGATCTTCTCCCAGAAATTCTAATTTGATAATCGGTGTGGATTCACTTAATCTTACAAATGAAGATGCTATTATTTTATCATGGCCATATTTTTTTTCAATAAATAACTTTGAAAATCCAGGGGCTTTGGTTACGTGATTGTAATAAAAAATATCTCCTGCAAGTGATCCCAAATCTTCGAACTGTTTTTTTGTATTGGAGGTTTTTGCTATAAATAAGACATTGTTTTTCTTTTTCATCGTCTTTACTACTAATGAATTCAAAGTTGATTGCCTAGTCATAAATTGAGAGTGAAGAGAACCATCCATTAAAACTAAATCTACTTCCTCGATAGTTTTCTCACATGCATCAATCTCCATTTTACTTGCAATTCTCGAAATATCAATATCAGAACCTAATCCTGAATCATGAAGGTCTGCTAAAATCTCTCCATCAGATTTTACTGAAACTGCAGTGGCAGCCCAAAGCTCTATTCCTTGAAATTTTGTATTGTTAAAACTTGAATCGATTCCAGCAATTACCGCCTCATGTTTGTTAGGCTGGTATTCTATCCAATTATCTCTGGCTTTTTGAAGAATCTTTTCAAATTTTGGACCTTTTAGAACAGATAATATTTTGTCTCTATTCAAAATTGCATCTTTGTATACCGAATTGAGCACAAAAATAGTTGGTTTTTTTGAATAAAATTGTTAGGTTATCCTAAATATTGACTATAGAAGAATAATTTTTTTGATTTATCTGGCAAATCAACAAACTTGAGCCTAAATTACCACTAGAGGGAATTAATAAATTACTATATATGCGGTAATTTTTGCGAAAGCTCATGGCAGACGAAGTAAAAGAAGAACCACTAAAGGTTCAAGTACTTGACAAAATTGGAGCTCTAGTAACGGCTGCATTTGGACTCGTAGCTGCTTTGGCATGGAACGGTGCAATAATTGCAATCTTCAAAGAAATCTTTGGGGAAGCAGAAAGCATTGGTCCAATGTTGATGTATGCAATACTTGTTACAATAGTAGCAGTGATACTAACAATAATTGTTGCAAGAGCAATAACCAACGCAAAGAAAAAAGCATAAATTCCTTATAGTTTCTTGATTAATTTTTAAAGTTACTAGAGGGTTTTTTTATTATTTTTAACTTAGGAAAATATTTACTAGATTGTGTTTTTGGTTAGTGCAAATAATCAAAATGGTCTTATGATTCTAAAGTTGGATTAATCGTCTTCTCCAAGTCACGGTGAGTTTTAAAAATCATTAATTTTTTAGAAAAATATAGCTGGTCTATCATGTACAAAAAGCAACAAAGTTCCAGTCAATAACACAAATGCCGCCATAAAGTAAATCATTATATGAAGAATTCCAATTTTTTTGCTGAAATAGTTGCCCACAAACACAACTATTATCCCCATTATTACCAATCCAATTCCTAGGGCTAAATTACCTACTTCCAATATTTCAACAAAAAATAACCGCTATATCTTTGTCTCTAAATTCATTTTTAAAAAATTAGTTCAAACCAATTTTCCCCTTGAGGATAATTTTTTCACTAGTTCCAGAGGGTGTTGAAGTATCAATGTATCTAATCTCATACCAATCTCCAATATGGACAACTTTTCCATCTAGCTCACGAGGAATCTTTATTTTAACTTCAAATATGCTAGTGTTTTCTCCAGTTTCAAGAAGATAACTAGAGTTTGCATCAAATTTTGGATTTGCCAAAGTAATTTTAATTCCTCCTTCTCCGCGATATTCCAATCTGTTTAATGGGATTCTATCAATGTCCCTCGAATCCAGATTTGCATCTGGTTCATAAAGCCGTACAATAAACTCATGGCCGATCCTTGTCTTATCTGAAGAAGATTGAATTTGCGCAAAGGTATTCTTCAGGGGAATTGACTTTACCAGAATTCTTTTTTCTCCTGAGGCGTCTGACTGATCTAAATATTTCACTTGTACTATATCTTCCTGATTAACTGGCCTTCCGTTAATTGTTTCTGGAAGCTGTAATCTTGCAAAAAATACTCCTGTATCAGGACCAGTCTCAATCATTGTTTCAGGTCCTTTAACCGGAATTCCATTAATTGTAAACACAAGCAAATCAGCTGTAGGAATTATTTCTATTCCGGTGTGTGCAATATTCAAATCATCATCTGTGATGTAAAAATTCACAAAGGACCCACTCGAGGCAGGTATGTTTTTAATTTCATTTTGTGCCTCTCTGAATTGAATCAAGTTATCATTAGTAGATTTAGTAGATTTAGTAGATGGAACTTTACTATCCAGGTCTTTGGTCTTAATTGGGATAAATGCCAACCCTAACTTTTGAAATTTCTCGGCTGTAGTGGACTTTACACAAGCAGGTGCTCCGTTACTTCGGATTACAAGATCAAGACCAATTTTGCAAATGATATCTTCAATTGGAATGCCTTTTTTCCATTGTTTTTTTGGTGCATCTACTTCGGCATTTACAGGTAGTGCCAAAGAAAAGACAAGAAATAATGTCAAACCAAAAATAAGCTTATTCTTAGAGAATCCACTCATGTACCTGTATTCTTTTTTTATCATAAATAGATTGATGATAAATCCTACTTGTCATCTTACAACCAGACACAAAAATCAACTTTGAGAATATGTGTGTTGATTATATTTGATGGTGTGAAAATTTTTTTGAATCATTTTGGATAAAAAAATATTGATGGTACTGGCATTGCTGTTTGTTATTTTTCCAAATCCCTCAGTCTATGCCGAGCACGTTTTAGATATTGAGGCATTTGGTCAGTTTCTAGATATTTCCCAACTTGAATCAGAAAAATTTATTCTTCAAATTGATGGTAAATCGTATGATATCTATTATGGATATCATGGTAGTTTGGATTCCATTGGAGGTGATTTTCAAGACCCCTCCCTTTCTGAAATAATTGTAAACTCGGAGAGAAAATCTCTAGAAATTACAATGAGTGAAGTGCCAGAGAGAACCGATTTTTGGATTAGAACACCTTTTGAAGTAATAAATGCTGAAAAAGAAAACTTTCAGGTTTTCGTTGATGGTGTAGATACGGGTTATGACCTAATGAAATTTCCCAAAGACTATGTAATTGGGGTATTCATTCCTGAGGAGACCAAGCATATTGAGGTAGTTGGGACCACTGTGATACCTGAATTCGGAATAGTCTCGCTTTTGATTTTAGCCGTTGCCTTTATTGGAATAATATTCTTTGGTAGAAATTTCTTTTCTAGTCAATTGACTAGAATTAATTAGGTAATATTTTCTAGTTTATTTCAATGAAGAAAGTAGGATTGCTAGGATGCGGAGCAATTGGAACCCAGTTAGCGTTGGCTATAGATTCTGAAAAAATTCCTGCCAAAATAACTCACATTTATGACAAATCTAAAGATGCCTCATCTAATCTAGCTAAAAAGTTAACCAATAAACCGATTATTGTTGAGAATCCTCATCTGTTATCTTCAAATCCAGTTGATATTATAGTTGAAGCTGCCTCTCAAGATGCCGTAAAAGATGTTGCATTAAGTGTTCTTCAAAATAAAAAGGATTTAATGATAATGAGTGTTGGTGCCCTGCTTGATGAATCAGTATATGAGATTTTATCTGATGCATGTAAAGATTTTAAAAAAACAATTTATCTTCCATCTGGTGCGATTGCAGGTTTGGATGCAATAAAGTCAGTTCGAAACGAACTAGATAGCCTATCGATTACCACCACAAAACACCCAAGGTCACTAAAAGGTGCAAAGTTTTTTGAAAACTCTGAAATTAATTTAGATGACCTTGAAGCAAAGACAGTAATCTTTCAAGGAAGTGCCAAAGAAGCGGTTTTATTGTTTCCTGCAAACATTAACGTCGCAGCGTTACTTTCTCTTTCAGGGATAGGGAGTGAAAAAACAAGGGTCAAAATTGTGGCAGATCCAAATACGGATAAAAATACTCACACAATAGAGGCCACTGGAAAATTTGGAAAGATGAATCTTACTATTGAAAACTATCCAGACTCTAACAACCCAAAAACTAGTAGATTGGCAATTTTATCTGCTATTGAAACGTTGAGGGGGTATTGTTCTGAGGAAATTAAAATTGGAACATAATATGGCAAGAATTGCCACTATTGCCCATATTTGATAAAATTCAAGGCACCTTCTCATTCTTTAAATTCTCTTCAAGACCATTTTTAATTGACTATGCTCGTTCAGGACACTTCAAAACTAACAGAGGAAATTTTACGTCTAAAAAAAGAAAAAGACGTTGTAATTCTTGCGCATAATTACCAAATTCCAGAAATTCAGGACGTAGCAGATTTTACCGGCGACTCTTTGGGACTATCAAGACAAGCAGCAAAAGTTGATCAAAAAACAATTCTATTTTGTGGTGTACACTTTATGGCTGAAACTGCAGCTATTATCAGTCCTCACAAAAAAGTATTGGTCCCTGATTTGCAAGCTGGTTGTTCATTATCTGACTCTATTACACTAGATGAATTAAAAAATTGGAAGAAACTACATCCCGGGGCAATTGCAGTTGGTTATGTAAACACCACAGCTGAAATAAAATCTGAATTGGACTATTGTTGTACCTCTTCAAATGCGATAAACGTAGTAAAGGCAATTCCTAAAGACAAAGAAATTTTATTCTTACCAGACATGTTTTTGGGTTCTTATGTTGCCAAGATGACAGGAAGGAAAAACATGCACATTTGGGCTGGTGAATGCCATGTTCATGCCGGTATTACTCCAGATGATGTAAACAAAAAATTAGATTCAATGAAAGAAGCTGAATTTGTAATTCATCCAGAGTGCAGTTGCACTACTCCAATGTTATATGATTTGGCATCAGGAAGTTTTGATGATAAAAAAGTCTCAATTCTGTCTACAGAGGGAATGCTAAACCATGTACATGATTCAAAGGCCAAAAACTTTGTAGTTGCCACCGAGACTGGAATTTTATACAGAATGAAAAAACAAAATCCTGACAAAAACTTTCTTCCTGCATCAGAAAAGGCGGAATGCCAATACATGAAAATGAATACAATGAAGAAGGTTTTCGATTCTCTAGTAGAAGACAAGTACGAGGTTACCGTACCTGCAGAGATTGCAAAAAAGGCAAGGTTAGCAATAGATAGAATGCTTGCTATTAGTTAAATTTCAAAAATTTCTCAAACCTGAATTTGAATTAGTATCATTAACGGTATTATTTGGGTATATTTAGCTCATGATGAGTTGGTTGGTTTGTTTGGATTTGGCTCAAAAGATCCAGTAAAAAAAAGTATTTCAAAAAAAAAGAAAGAACTTCGAAAGTTTGTTAAAGAAAAGAGATATGATTCTGCCTTGAGGATAGGCTCCGAAATTCTAAAAAAAAATCCAGATGAAAACGATGTTTTGTTTATTATTGGTGGAATTTATTATATGAAAGGCAAATATCGAACAGCCATTACACACTTTGAAAAGTCTCTTCTAATTGGAACACATGATGTCGAAGTTTTAATTCTAAATGCCAACTCTCATTTCAGACTAGGGAATTTTAAACAAGCAATTGCCTGCTGTGAAACTATAAAGGAAATTGATCCAAAAAACAAGGCCGTTGCAGAATTGTTAGAAAAAATAGATTTGGCAAAAAAATAACTATATCTCCAAACTCACATCTATTCCCTTAACTGCATTTGTGATACTTCCAACTGAAATAATATCTACACCTGTATTTGCATATTGGGAAATATTTTTTGTTGTGATTCCACCAGAGGCCTCAATCTTTACTTTGTTACGCAGTTTTTTAATTTTAAGATCATGAATTGTTTTTTTAATTTGCTTTGGTGAAAAATTGTCCAGCATTATTATCGTGGCTCCTTCTTTAGCTGCTAAAATTGCATCTGAATTGTTTTCCACCTCTACTTCGAATTTCTTATATTTCTTTTTGGCTTTCTGAATTAACTCCAAGAGAGAACCTCCTGCTGCAATATGATTGTCCTTTATCATTACCATCTCGTCTAATCTTAATCGATGCTTTTCTCCTCCTCCTATCTTTACTGCTTCCTTGTCAAAAAATCTTAGACCTGGTGCAGTCTTTCTTGTTGCAAAAATTTTGGTCTTCTTGTTTGGTATCTTAGAGACCAAATCCTGTGTTTGTGTAGCAATTCCACTCATCCTGCTTAGAAGATTCAATGCGGTTCTCTCACAAGTGAGTATTTGATTTGCATCTCCTGAAATTTCCATTATCGTTTGGTTTGGGGAGACTTTCTGACCGTCTTTTTTTAAAATTTTTACCTTACAGCCTTTAATATTGAATATCTCTTTTGCAAATATAACGCCTGCAACGATTGCTTTTTCTCTAGAAATTATTCTTGCAGATAATTTTTTCTTTGTTAAAAGGGAACTTGTAATGTCTCCTCGTCCAATATCTTCGGAGAGAAAACTCTGTAATTCTTTTCTTAGGTTTGCTTTCAATGCTGAGCTATGAATTAGTTGTGATTTTAATGATTTGGTAAATGATTTGCCTGGAAAACTTTTCTATGTTACCTTGATTGCATATTTTCCTTTTGTGGTAATCCCTAAAGTCGCTGCAATCTGTGAGTTTGTTGGCTCTACTACTAAGACTACTCCGTTCCAATCTGGGGTTAGATCTGACGATTTACAGTTTGGGCAAACTTTTCCAATTGTAACGAACTTGCATTTTCTACAAGCCATCTCTCGTGCCATCTTTAACTTGCCTCAGCTTTAGCTTCTTTGGCAGGTTTTGCAGATTCTTCTGAGCCTTCACCTGCTTTTTTAATCTCTTCTGCAATCCACTCATGTGCTCCTAAGAATGGTTGTCTACATGTAATTCCAATCTTGCCCATAGTTGCGGCTTTACCCAATGACACTGCAGTAATTCTTGCTCGTAGCGCGGAACCAACCTTCAAAGTTCTTCCACTTTGATTTGCCAATATCATTCCAGATTTTACATCACTTTTTAGATAATCGTCCATTACTTGTGACAAGTGCAACAATGCATCAGTGGGACCTATTCTAACAAATGCTCCAAAGTCTGTAATGTCTACAATTTCTCCATTAACTATTTCTTGAAGTTTGGGATAAAAAGTCAAGGCATCAAATTCAACTTTGTGGAAAGTTCCACCATCACCGGCTATCATCTTTCCCATCTCCTCGACCTTGGCATCTAAAATCATGATAATGTAGCCCAAGTCGACATTAATCATACTCTCGTACTTTTCTTTGAGAATATTCAGGGCTGCCTTTTTTAGAGCTGTCCCAAACAAGCTTGGGGGAATCCTAACGACATCACCTAGTGTGGATATAGAAAACAACTTTGAAGGATTTCTCCAATTTCAATTTATGAATCTTTGGGTAATTTGGATGGATTTTGAGAACAAATTTATCGAAATCACAAATTTTAGATGAATTTTATGCAAAACTGACTTATGTTTAAATAAAGTAAAATGACTTTTTCACGCATTGGTTGGAATAGATCAAGTTCTTGAAAAACTTAGTACTGTAATTGACCCTGATTTGAAAAAGGATATTGTTTCAATGGGAATGATCAAAGATCTTGAGCTAAATGATAGTAATCTAAAATTTACACTAGAACTTACAACACCGGCATGTCCCTTTAATGTAGAGATTGAGGAAGATGTAAGGCGTGTTATCAGTGAGATGCCGGAGGTCAAAAACTTTGATCTCAAGGTAACTGCAAAGGTTATGGAAGGCCGTTCCCTTGATGATGATTCTACAATGAAGACTGTAAAAAATATTATCGGTGTTGCAAGTGGAAAAGGCGGAGTCGGAAAATCTACAGTATCTTTGAATTTAGCTTTGGCGTTATCTCAAACTGGAGCCAAAGTAGGATTGCTTGATGCAGATATCTATGGTCCAAGTATTCCTTTGATGCTAGGAATGAAAGACGGATTTATGAATGTGGAGGAAAACAAATTACAACCTGCCGAATCAAATGGACTTCAAGTAGTGTCTTTTGGTTTTTTTGCTGAACAATCACACCAAGCAGCAATCTATCGAGGACCAATTATTTCAGGAATTTTAAAACAATTTTTGGTAGATACGAATTGGTCTAATTTAGATTATCTGATTGTTGACTTGCCCCCTGGAACTGGTGATATTCCATTAACACTTGCACAAACAATTCCTATCACTGGAATTCTAGTTGTAACCACTCCACAAGAGGTTGCAAGCAACGTTGCAGTCAAAGCAATTGGAATGTTTGAAAAACTAAATGTTCCAATTATTGGTGTCGTTGAGAACATGAGTCATTTTATTTGTCCCAACTGCAATGACAAACATTATATTTTCGGTGACGGTGGTGCCAAAAAAATTAGTGAACAATTCAACATTCCGTTCCTCGGTGAGATTCCACTAAACTCTGGAATAATGTCTGGCTCTGATTCAGGAAAACCAATAATGATCTCAAATCCTGACTCCCCAAGTGCAGTTGCATTTAGAATTGCTGCTAAAAATATTGCCGGTCAATGCAGTATTCTTGCCTCAAGGTTGCAAGAAGAGATGGCATCTGAAAGCAAAAGTGATGAGGCTGCACCTGAGGCTAGTACCAACTAATTTTGATATTGAAATTACCGGATTCTCAAAGAGATCAGATGAAAAGGCCTCTGGGTATTTTATTGCCAGAAAAAGATGTTAGTAAAAAAAATATTCAAAAATTTATTGCACCAGATAGTTTTGTAATTACTGTAGGTGATAGAACTACGCAAAAAATGGTTGATTTTGGTATGATGCCATCTGTACAAATTATTGACGGCCAGGAGAAAAGAATAAAGCGTGATATTCCAGGAAATTCAGATGATTATACCTTATTGACTTGTACCAATCCTGCAGCAGAGATTACGCCTCAAAGCATTGATACAATAAGAAAAGCATTCACTTCTAAAACTCCTGTTAGAATTTTGGTAACAGGAGAAGAGGATCTTTTGGTGCTGCCAGTTTGTATTTTTGCCCCTGAAAACTCGATTGTTTTGTATGGGCAACCAAACGAGGGCTTGGTAATAGTAAAGGTTACTCCAGAAATTAGAAATAAAACACAAAAACTACTTGATTTAATGGAATAATCCGGGGTGTGATGAGACGGTGGCTGTATGATTTGTGATTACACTACAAAAAACTCTGACCCTATTTTTTTAACCCTATTGTTTTTCGTCAAGATTATTTTTTTACTAGGATAGAAAATTTTTATATTAGTCAAAAAAATTAAAAATTTAATTTAAAATTATTGTAGCTAGAAATTTATTACAATACTAGTTTTAACGACGTCTAAATTTTATATTTTAAATTTCTGTGTGTCACAAAAACAATATACAGATGATTGCATTTAAAAACATGATCTTAAATTTCATTTCAATGACATTAACGAATTTCAATTCCGAAAAAACAAAGGTAAGTTTCATGATTCCAACAAAAAAAGTTCTGGTAACTTCCATGGTTGCATCTATATTGATAACTGGAATGATTCTCGTTTCCTCTCAACAAGCATTTGCAGGAGGATATACAGGTAGAATCTGTCACTACGACAATGCCACAGGACTTTGGGGAATAGAAACCCCTAGTTTAAACGGTTGGATAAACGGTCATCAAGGAAAACATACTGATGGTGTCCTCTTTGATTTTCAAATACCCTTTAATGGATCTGGGGATGCAGACTGTCTTGCTTTAAATGGAGAAGATGATCCTTTTGATGGTTTTAAGACATGGACTCATACCGATTACAACTGGGATAGAATCTGCACAGAAACAGAGATTGTTGAAGAACCTGCAGGTGTCTTTACCGAGATATGTATAGCAGATAGACCAGCAAACATTTACAAC
>JBFIPZ010000009.1:0-24058 GCA_041609855.1 Nitrosopumilaceae archaeon
AATTCCCCTGATGACAATTCCCCTGATGACAATTCCCCTGATGACAATTCCCCTGATGACAATTCAATAATTCAAATTAATGATCACAAAAAAATTAATGATACTCAATCAAATAATAACCACTCCAATAACTTGACTGAATCTAATCAAGAAGATAATATTAATTCAAAACATTTTGAACAAAAATCCAAAACTAAAACAGATAATCTTTCGGTAGAAGATATTGAATTAGGACTTTTACTAAACCAAATAAATTTAGAATGTGATAAGAGTAAATACTCTGATACAATCTCATATTACGATGGGATGGGACCTGCATTATACCGACTTTGTAAATTTGAAAGTTCCCTTCAATTCTTTAATGAATCATTATCCAAGGATCCAAACAATGTTGAAATTTTGACAAATAAAGGATCTACCCTTGGAAAATTAGGATTCTATAAAGATGCTTTAATTTACTATGATAAAGCGATAAAGATTAACCCCGATTTTCTTCCAGCACTAAACAATAAAGCTAACCTGCTCGCAAGTATAGGTAACTATGAGGAAGCAATTTCTCTTTATGCAAAAGTATTGGGAAAAAATCCAAACTATTATACAGCTAGGCAAAATCTTGAAATCGCCTTATCAGAAATGCCTCCAACATACAATGAGATTTCCCAAAACTCAAATACTATACAAAAAGAAAAAAATTCTAATCTTTCAGACCATGAAAACCGTTTTGAAAAAATAAATTTACAAAAAGAAACTTCGTCCAATTTTTTTGATCAGATGAGTTTAATGTTCTCATCTCTAAGCTCTCTTTTAGGAATCTCAAATTAATTTTTTTACCCATAAATTTTCCATAAACCTATAAAGCCCTGAATATCCGAATGACATTAAGGAATGAGTAAGATACTAGAAAAAGCTCTTAAAGATGCCCTAAAAGAGGATAAAATTACCATGGGCTCAAAGCAGGTATTAAACTCTTTAAAAAATTCCAAACTTATTGTATTGTCTCAGTCTGTAAAAAAAGAAAAATTTGAGAAAATTCAATCGGATGCGAAAAAAGAAAAAATCCCCTTTGTTAACTTTCAAGGAACCTCAGTTGCATTAGGTAGATTGTGCGGCTTACAATTTAGAATTTCAACACTCTCGTTTACATCTCTTACCGATACAAATATCCAATCAATTCTTAAAGATACAGAAACTGAGGAAACAATTTGAGAAAATATATCATGCAAAATGTAGATTTAAATGAGACAAATTTTTCTTGGAGATAATTAAGATTTATTATGACACAATCAATTAAACTTACAACTGAACAAATGCGGATGATGTCTCTTTTCCAAAATGTTACTGGTGCGACAGCTAGAGATTGTATTGACGATGAAAAACAAGATCGTGTGATTTTTGTGGTAAATACAGGAAAAATGGGATTAGCTATAGGAAAAGGTGGATGCCATATCAAATCATTACAAAACATTGTGAAGCGAAATGTTGAGTTGGTTGAATTTGATGAAGATCCAGCAAAATTTTTGACCAACTTGCTGAATTCAAAATTAATTTCGGAAATTAAAATTAATTCACGTCCAGATGGAACTAAACAAGCTATAATCACTGTTGATCCAAGGAAGAAAGGAATTGTAGTTGGACGTGAAGGGAGAAATGCTGAAAAAGCAAGATTACTTGCTAAGCGATATTTTGATATTACCAGTGTACTAATTAACAGTCCACAAAGAGCAACTTTGGAGATGTAAATAATGACAAAATCACCCCTTGGATTATTTGCTGGACGTGTACTTAAAGAGAAAAAGAAAAAACAAAGATGGGCAATTTCTAGCTTTAAGAGAAGAAAGCTAGGGATTGATAAAAAAGCAGATCCACTGGGTGGGGCACCTCAAGGAAGAGGGATTGTCCTGGAAAAGGTAGGAATTGCAGCAAAACAACCAAACTCTGCAGTACGAAAATGTGTTCGAGTCCAATTAATTAAAAATGGAAAATCAGTAACTGCATTTTTACCTCGAGACGGAGCAATGAATTTTATTGACGAGCATGATGAAGTTCATATTCAGGGAATGGGTGCTACACAGGGAGGCGCAATGGGTGATATTCCTGGGGTACGTTTCAAAGTTTTCAAAGTAAATGGCACATCGCTTCATGAACTAGTTATAGGTAAAAAAGAAAAACCAAGGAGATAAAATTGACAGAGACTAAAAATTTATTATTATTTAGAAAATGGGATATGTCCAATATAGAAGTAAAGGATCCTGGATTAAAAACTGCGATATCGCTAAGAAAACAAATTTTACCCTACACATTTGGACGATCTGCTCTTAAAAGATTCAATAAAGCAGAAGTAAACATTGTAGAACGACTTTGTAATGATATAATGCATTTCGGAAAAAAGTATGCTAAAAATACTGGGAGGATGACTGGGAAAAAGGTCAGAGTTTTAAACACCATTAAGGTTGCTTTTGATATTATTTCACTTAAAACAGGTGAAAACCCAGTTGAAGTGTTAGTTCGAGCAGTTGAATATTCTGCTCCAAATGAAGATACTACGAGAATTGTTTATGGTGGGACCGTTTATCACGTTTCAGTTGATGTTGCCCCTATTAGGAGAGTAGATTTGGCTCTAAGATTTATTTCAAATGCCATCAAAGAAGCTACTTTTTCAAACCCTAAGCCTATTGAAGAACATATGGCAGAACAACTAATCCTTGCATCAAAAAATGATCCTAATGCTCCATCTGTAAAAAAGAAAAACGAGTTAGAAAGAATCGCTCAAGCATCAAGATAGAATTTTACCAGTAGCCCGAGGCAGATTCGAACTGCCGTCTCTGCCTATCCACTCTTGAGATCCAGAGGGCAGAATCCTTGATCTAAAATTATTTGACCGCTAGACTATCGGGCTACCACAAGAATTTGTCATTGTTTAGGATATAATTATTTGGTACTACTTGATTCTAACCTCATGAATTGCTGTTGCATAATCACATTTAGCTTTTAATCGCATATATGGAATTAATCTATAATGAATGGAATAAAGATGATCCTCTTTTAATAAAATTTCTTTTTGCATTAAAGAAACTAACCCTCGTGAAATACTTGAAATATCTATTTTACTGCCCATGCACACTTCATCACGTTTTTTTTGATATTGTTTTAAAGTAAATGCAACATCATTTAATTCTAAAATTAAAGGCCATACAATTTCTGTCCAAACAAATCTTCTATTTTCAGTAGCAGAGGCATATTTTCCTTTTTCACTCAACATTAATAACATTGTCAAAAGATGTTATAACTTAATACTTGTCTTACAAAGAAATTGAAGAATCATTAAATCTATTACAAAAAAACTGGGATATTGATCCTAAATTAAGACAATTTATGTTAGGAAAAATAACTAATATTTCAGATTTCCGTCTTAAAGTTAATGATGTAATTTTTCATCTTCCATTTCTAGAATCAGAAAAAAAATATATTTTATGGAAGTGTTTTTGGCCTGATTGTCATAATTGTTGTGACAGACAAGGAAGACTACCCTTAACCTCTGATGATATTATAATAATAGGCAAGGGTCTGAAATATCAAAAAACTTCGGAATTTATTAAAAAAGAGACACTTATTGCTTCTTATCAAGAACAAGGGCCATCTGGAGAATTTACCACTATGACTACAATCAATCTAAAAAGAAAAACAAATGAATCTATTCAGGAAGACGGAACCCATATTTCGTGCAGATTTCTTGATGAAAAAGGAGGATGCAGTATGCATCCGAATCGTCCGGGAGTATGCTATTTGTATCCATTTTCAACATGGCTTGAAAATGAAAAAGGTATTCCACGAGTTCACGCTACATTTCAATTTACTGGTGATTGTCCAGGATTTTACCTCTCAGATGATCTCAAAAAAATGAAGGAAGAATTTGATGAATATTCAAAAATAATTTACAATTACAACATGTCCTCAAATAGAACAAATAGAGAAAATTTTGGCTCGGTTAGTTTTAGTTAGGCTTTAGCAACCCTCATCAAATCCCTCATGTGAATTTCCATTCCAAAACGTGATTGATTTTTTTTCATATATTTGAAAATTGATAAAAGTTCCATGATTTGTTTTAACATACTGAATTGGTTTTTCATTTTATTTCTAACAAAATTGAAAACTTTACCATAGATTTTAAAATGTTCCATTACTTCTTTTTCATAAGCTTCATTATCTCCAAGATTTTTTACAAAAATATCCACACATTCCATACTGGGAATTATTCCTTCTCCCAAAAGCGGATATACTGTTCCAATGGATTCTCCTACTCCTACCACTTTTCCTTTGTAAAACGGCTTACACATGTTAGGAGTTGCTAATCTAATTGGTCTTCCAACAGTTTTTATGACTTTACCTCCATATTTTTCTAAAAATTCATCAGTAGCTTTTATATGATTTTTCTTGTAATCTCCTGCCCCAATATGTGCTAGATTTTTTCCTAGAGGAAAATACCAAAAGTAACCAGTCATTTTGGCAAACGGTCTAACTAAAAAGTCATCATATGGAACTTTATCTTCATATTCCACTTTGTATTCATAGGTTGGTAGAAAAAAATCTTCTTTTAATTTTGGTAAATACACCCTATGAAATCCAGTACAATCTACAATAAGATCAAAGTTTTTTTCAAGTTCCTCAAGTTTTGGGGCATTCCCGTAATTTACACTACATCCTTTTACAAAATCTTTAATCAATTTAATCTTGTCATAAGTGCATAATCCTTGCAAACCAATGTCAAATTTTTCATCATTATTCATTTCAACATGCATATTTTTTCCATCATGAATAACATATTCTTCAAAATCTACCCCTGATTTTTTACACAATTCTACCATCTTCTGTTTGCATGTTCCCCATGCACAGATGGAATCATGTTTATTCTCCGCCATTCTTTCAAATCCTACTACTTCGTGTGAATCTTTGAGTCTGGAAATAAGATAGCTACCTGCAACCCCAATTCCACATACTGCTATCTTCATTTGGCTAGAATCAATTTTGACCTAATAAATACACTATCTGGTTGTTTGCAAATAAATCAAAGGTTTTAGGCTCAAACTGGGAGTAATTAATTTTTTTTATTCATGTATGTATTTTTTTTCACACACACAAGCTTAAGTTATCACTAGATCTATAAATAATGAAACTCAAGTCCAACTCTCTATCGCCCGATTCTGAAAAGGGCTTGAAGTTTCTTTTTTTTGCTATAACTATTTGATTTATTTTTCCTAAAGCAAAATTTTAATTTTTCGAGGTATAAAAGAAAAAACCTGAATGTTGAAATTTTTAAATTATTTTTAGACTCCTAAATTTTTTAAATCTAGATAAAATTGAATTTAACAAATGAACTCTGAAAATCAGAACATATTTTGTTTGGACAATTTGAATTTCATAGGTTAAATTTAAAATAATATCCAATTAAAAAATTTACCCCTTGAAATTTACTCAATTAATATAGCGGGTTTGAAAGGCCTTGCATTTCTTGCTTTCCCTTTAGGATCATAAATGTCTGAATCATTTTCTGAATAGATTTCAATGGGAGCATTGAATTCTTTTTTACCGATTTCTAAAAGTTCATTGAAAAGAATTTTTTTCTCATTGAATTCGTTAATTCCTAATTTGAAATTTCTAATTTCAGGAGAATCAGATAATATATCCTTAATAGTTTTTTGTACAAAGTCAGGATTTTTTTTGACTTTTTCCATTTCAGGATTTGATATTAAATCTTTCATTATCAATCCCATATTTGTTTGACCCGCAACTATTTTTTCCAAAATAAAATGATATACATTTGATTTGAATGGACTTGAGGTATAGATGGTTATTTTTTGTGGAGTAATTTTTGTAACTTTGAGAATATTTGCAATATCGTCAATTATTAATTTCAACAACTCTTCTGATAAAATTGCCTGAGAGTCTATATTTTCTGAAAGTTTTGGCCATTCTGACTTTGATATCATTTTATTATATCCTAATTTTTCCCACATCTCTTCGGCAATATGTGGGGCAAATGGTGATAACATAGATACTCGAATGGAATTTATTTCATGTAAAATTCCAGTAATATTTTTTCTATTTTTTGAATTTGCTCTTTTCATATACCACCCCAAATCATTATCAAAAGAATAGAGTATATCGTGTAATGCCTCACGTAGTCTCATTTTTTTAATAGCATGGGTTATCTGCAACACTAAACTTTGAGTTTTAGATTTAATCCATCGGTCTTCTGATTCTAAAATTTCATTTTTTTCAACTTTTAGTTTAGAGCACTCCTCAAGTAATGTTTCAAGCTTTGCTTTTAGACCCGAAACGGAATCCATATTGAAATCCGCATCTTGAAGTAGTTCTGCAGAAATGATTATCGCTAACCGAATTGGGTCTGCTCCATAATCTGCTATAGCTTTTCTAAGAGGGATAATATTTCCCATACTCTTTGACATTTTTGAACCATTCATCAAGACAGACCCATTAACAACAATTTCTCGTGGCCAATTTTTTTCAGGAAATATTGCAACATGATTTAGGACAAAAAAAGTTAAATGGTTTGGAACAAGGTCTCTACCTGAATGTCTTGAATCGACCGGGTAAAAATATTCAAATTCATTTTTTATTTCTTCAATTAAATTTTGGGAAATTTTTGTAAGTTTAGAAATTTTGGAAATATCCCCCTTCCCTAAAAATATAAAATCAAAAAATTCATCTCCTAAATTTTCTGCAGACAATCTCTGATCATTTACAAATTTCGAAATGGTATAATATGCCATATAAATAACTGAATCAGATAAACTTTCAACAATCCAATCCTTATCCCATGGCAACTTTGTTCCAAGCCCATGTTGTCTTGCACAAGCTCGCTCCCGTAACCATCCGATTACATAGGTAAACTCTGACGTTATTTCAGGGGGCAAAATATTCATCGAATTAAAACATTGTATTGCCTTTTCTTTCCAATCTTTATCCCTGTAGTTTAGAAACCACTGATTATTCAATACCTTTACAACACATTCTTCACCACATCTGCATCTTACCGGAGTGTTTGTTAATTCTAAAAGTATTGAACCGTAATTTTTTTCAATTAACCAGTCTTTTACGGAATCTTTTGCATAAGCTACCTTGATTCCCGCAAATTGTTTTGTATTTCCTTTTAGTCTACCACTGTAGAATTCCTTTCCATATACTTCCTTAGTTGCCTCTTCAAGTTTGGGATCACTTTGGTTGGATATCTCCAATTTTTCCACTATTTCTTTTGCAGGGTTTTCTCCAAATCCCTCTGTTTCAATAATGGAGATAGGTTGGATTTCAATTACTTTTGAGACTAATTCTTGGTTAATACCAGATTTTCTAAGGTCTATTAATGCCTGATAATCAAAAGGAGCATGGGCCGGAACTGACATTACAATACCGGTTCCAGTTCCGCTTTCCACAAAATTTGCTGGAAGAATAATTATTATTTTTTCACTGTCTGGGACTTTAACCGATTTTCCAATTAATTCCGAACCCTTTATCTCTCCTTCATAAGAAATCTTCTTATCAAGAAATTCTAGTTTGTATGCACAATCTGGACTTACTATCCATTTTTCACCATCCACAGAAATCTTTTTGTATATAATTTTGGGATTCACCCAAAGATTTACCACTCCAAAAATTGTTTCTGGCCTAAGTGTGGCAGTTGGGATAATGTATTCTCCAATTTGAAATTTTATCAAAATATATTCAGTGAAGTCCGGTTCCACATCCCCTAGGGTGTCATGCTGAGATACGGGATTTTGATCCTTTGGACACCATCCTACCGGATGTGATCCTTGAATTATTAGGTTCTTTTTTTGTAGTGTATTTACCTGCCATTCGATAAATTTGTTATAAACAGGATCAATAGTGGTAAATTCACGTCTCCAATCAATTGAATATCCCATTTCGATCATACCTGTTTTAATCTCCTCATGAAAATAATCAGCAATCTTTACAGGTTCGATAAACTCTTTGATTATACCTTCTGGAACATTATACAAGTTTTTCAAATTGTTAATCAATTCAGTATCGTTTGATTCTACTCGTTTTGCCATTCCCAGGATCGGGGTACCAGTATAATGAAACGCCATTGGGAACAAAACATTGTATCCTTGCATTCTGTAGAATCTTGCATGAACATCAGCTAATGTGTAGGTTCTACCATGACCAATGTGTTGGGGTGAATTGGGATAAGGATAGGCTACCGTAATGAATTTCTTTTCCTTCTCATTTGGGTCCGTTTCAAAATCTTTACTCCTATTCCATCTTTCTCTCCACTTGGATTCAATTTCATTCCAGTTAATTGGCATTTTCAAATTCTCTTCCTAAAATCATTGACTTGGCTTTTTTAATCGCTTCATCTTTTTTAGACATGTCTTTCCCTCCTCCTTGAGCAAAATTAGAATCACCTCCGCCAGAACCTCCTAAAATCAGCGCAATTTCTCTTGCAATTTTGCCTGCATCTTTACCAGATTCCTTTCCGGAATAAACTATGATTCGAATAGTTTGTCCTGCCTCAAAAATTCCACAGTAGGCCGCTGTTGGTTCTTGATTAATTAATTTCTTACCAAAATTAATGTGAAAAAACTCACCATATTGATGGTCTGAGTTAAAACACAATTTCCCTCTGACCTCAATTCCTCCTAAATTTTCCATGTTTCCAGCAGAAATTTGTTCTAACAATACAGGAATTTTTTCTCTAGATTTCTGCTTTTTCTCATCTCTCTCTTTTTCTATACTTTCCTTTTGTGAGGATATTTTTTCTTGGTTTGCCATTTCATCCTCTCGATTTTTCAAATAATCAAAAGCTTTTTGACCTGATACAAATTCTAATCTAACAACACCATCTTGAATTCTTTTTGTTTTAGTCAATTTGATTAATTCAATCTCTCCTGTTTTTTTGACATGTGTTCCTCCACAAGCTTCGATATCTTTATCCTCTATGGATACTATTCTAACTGCCTTGACTGGTACCACGCCGCCCTGATAAATTCTAAAACCATACTTTTGTTCTGCAGTTCCACGATCAAAATATTCAATTTTAACTGGATAGTTTTGTTTTATCATATTATTGGCGGTGTCCTCAATTTGCTTTATTTGTGATTTAGTCAATGACGAATGATGAGTAATGTCAAGTCTTGCGTGATCATCGTCTTTGAAAGCAGAATGCTGCCATACCCATGATCCTAAAATCTTGCGGGATGAGGCGTTCAGTATATGAGTGCTAGTATGATTTTTTGTAATATTTACTCTTCTTGTTGCATCAACTTTACAAAAAACAATCTCACCTTCTTTTGGTACACCTCCTTTTAGTTTGTGGACTATAATGTTGGCATGTTTTTCTACATCAATTACTGTGAAATTATCTATTGTTCCATGATCGGGTTCCTGCCCTCCACCTCGGGCATAAAATGAGGTTCTATCTAATATTACATAATCATCAAAATTTTTAACAACTTTTGCTTCAAACTCCATAGGATCTTCTTTGTAAAATAAAGCATCAGTTTCCGGAATTCCTTCAAGTGGAAATTTTTCAACTTCTCTTTTCTTTTCAGATTGATGCAGTTCTGATAATTTGGAATAGAAATTGGAAGGAATTTCAGAAATAGCCTTGACTTCTTTGAGGTAGTCAGGTGTAATTCCATCTGATTCGTAAAGGGTAATTAGCTCATCTACGGTTGGTGATTTTCCTTTCAAACTAATCTTGTTGGCAATTTTTTTCATTCTTATCTTTGATTCTTCATATCTTTTTGATTCTATCTGAAGAATCGTTTTGACATCCTCACGTTTTTCATCAAGTTCAGGATATGTATCTTTTAGATAATCTATGTGATCATCTATTAATTCATCAATATTAAATTTCAAATTTAATCTATTTTTTGTTCCAATGATCCGACGGAGAATAATTCGTAAATTGTATCCTCCACCAACATTACTGGGAAGTGCACCATCTGCAATAGCAAAAATCAATGTCCGTAAATGATCTTCTATCAGATAAATTCCCTCTGATGGGATTATCATGCGGTTTAATTGCTCATCTGTTACTTCTGCTTGCTTGACTGCATGACGTCTTACATCATTTAAATCTCCAAAATTCTCCAGAGCTTTCGCGATTTCTATAAAATATTTTCTTCTAATTTTTGAATCAGGATCAACCCCAATCATATCAAATAATTTTTTATTGATTGGACCAAAACAACAATCATAGGCAGTAGACGTTCCCATCGTAATCCAAGAAAATCGTTCAAGACCTGCCCCCATATCAATAATTCTTTGGTCGAGGGTTGTATGTTTGCCAAGATCTCCTTGGAATTCGGTAAATACTGCATTACCAAGTTCTAATCCCCTGACAAAATATTCTAAGGATGGTCCAAACGACCCTCCACCAGCCCATACGTCTTCGACAAAAACCACTTCTTCTTTTTTAATTCCAAATTGATCTGTTAACAATCTAAAATCTAGATCAATACATTCATCCTTCCAGTATCCTTCGGAATCTGGTATTGAATGCTGGCCAATCATGCAGAAACTAGAAAAATGTCTTCCCGTTACTCCAACATTTTCTAAATCTTTGAATCGAAGACAGGTTTGTGGAACAACTAAAGGATTGGAAGGGAACTCAAAAACAACTTTGGAACCCATTATTCGTTGAAAATCAACAACAGAGGCAATGGTAAAATAAAGATCATCTCTCCACCTGCATACTACTGGGTATCTTGAAACTGATGTGTGACCATTTTTTATAAAAAATGATTCTACCTCTTTCCAGGATTGAGTATAATCAAATCTCTTTGAAGTAGGGGGATCTCCAATAAATGAATAAGTATCTTTTCCATCATCAGGACAAAAATCTCTTCCAGAATCCAACGTCCAAAAATATCTCTTACATTTTAGGCATGATTTTCTAGTGAAACCTTGCTCCTCAAATAATTTCACTAGGTAATATTTACTAGGCTCGGAGGAAAATTCTCTTAAAATCTCTTTTTTATTCAATGCAGTGCCTGCAAAGCCCTGATATTAAGAATTAGCGATAAGTGGTATTCCTTAAAAAGAGATGTCTTTTCAAAGAACTTCTTGTTTCTTATGTTATATTCAGAGTATTATTTTGTATGAAATTAAAAACAAGTATTTTCTTGGATAATCAAGAAAATCCCGACTTTGAAAAATTCATGAAAAATGTTGCATTTAATCAAAGATAATCGAAATCAGATAAATATTTTTATTCAATAATTTCAATGAGTACTGTCGCTTCTTTCTTAATGGAATTGGAATTATAAAACACAATAAAAAATATTTCACTCTGAGATCGTCAAATTTTTCGCTTTCATGCCTGATAGTAATTTTTGTTGTATTGAAAAATCTAAATTAGTAATTTAAGAAAACTGGATAAAACATAATTTAACCTTTAAATTTTTAAAAAGAATTCTCAAATTTAAACAAATATGAATTTTCTATTTGCTAACCAATAAATGATACATTAAATACAATATATTTCCCATTCTAATCGTGTTTGGAAAAAAACCAAAACTAAAGGAAGGAATACATGTTTTCTCTGTTAAAAAAAATGGAGAATATAATGACTTTATTTTTGGAGTGGTAACTGGTATTAAAGGCCGTAAAGTTGGTGTTAATGGAATAATTGTAAATCCCGTGGGTCTAAAAAATAAAATATCTCAGGGAAAAGCAGGGGAGAGATCTTTGGAAATTTTAAAACATCCAACACCGGATAATATTATTCTAGCCATGGTTTATAGAGTTGAACATGAGAATTTTGCCGAAGTTTTAGATTTAGATCAAGATAGATGTGATCTGATTCCACCTAGGGTTTACGCCATGGTAGATGGATGGATTCGAGAATCTCTGCCGGAACTTGTGAATAATGTCTTATCCTTACCAGATGGCCCAGAAAAGGATCAAGCCAAACGAGTTTTAAGGCAAAAGACTGACTCTCTTGTAGATAAAAACCTTAAAAGAACATTATATTCAATATCAAGAAGTCTCAAAATACTAAACTAAGTTCAAACAAGTTAAAATCTCCATAGTTTTATATTATGCCCAAGAATATTTTCGATACAATGGAATATGTTTACGCTGCTTTACTGCTTCACAAGCTCAAAAAGGAAGTAAATGAGGCAAACATCAGTTCAGTAGTAAAGGCTTCTGGCGCAGAAGTTAACGATGCCCAAGTGAAGGCTATGGTTGCAGCCTTGGCTGATATCAATATTGAAGATGCAATAAAAGCCGCCCCAGTAGCCGTTACAGCAGCAGCTCCTGCAGTAGAGGCTAAAGGAGAAGAAAAGAAAGAAGAAAAACCAAAAGATGAAGGTAAAACAGAGGAAGCTGCGATGGAAGGATTGTCCTCACTATTTGGTTAGAATGATTATTTTTTTCCCATTTTAATTTTAAACTTTTTTCATCAATCTTAAGTAGCAATAGTTACTCCTTGATCATAATTGATTGATTTTTCAATTCCGTCTGAAGTTTTCATTTATGTGTTAGATCTTTTTGGAACGATGGCCTTTGCGGTGACTGGAGCCTTCAAAGCTATTGAACATAAATCTGATATGGTTGGAATTATTCTTCTTTCAACGATTACTGGAGTGGCAGGTGGAACAATTCGAGATGTTGTGATGGGTCAATTTCCAAATTCTATTTCTGATCCAACATATGTGATAATTACAGTTGCATCCGGATTTTGTATTTTCTTTTTATACTCTAAATTGAAAAAACACTGGAATTTATTTTTGAAGTTCGATGCTTTTGGTTTAGGAATATTTACAATAATTGGAGGAACTTTTGCTTATAATTTATTTGGAATAAATTTTTTGGCGATAATATTTGCCGGAATACTAACCGCTGTTGGAGGAGGTATTTTACGTGATGTGTTTGTGAATCAAATTCCAATTGTTTTTGTTAAGGAGCTCTACGTTACGGCAAGTTTTATTGGACTTTTTGTTTTTTATTTAATATTATATTTTGGAGGGGAACTATATTTTGCAACAATTTTAGGTATTGTGATATCTACAGGAGTGAGATTGACTGCAATGAAATTTAATTGGAATCTACCACGAGTAAGAGGAAAACTTGATTAAGATGGGGTGTAATCTTTTGCTTTACTTGCTAAAGATTTAGCTTGAGAATCGGCCTTTTGCAAAATTTGCTCTTTGGTTTCATCTGTCATAAATCCAGTTTCGATTGAAACTGAACGTGCAGATTGTGCTGCCTTACTTAGAATTTGAATAATGTTTTCTGGAGTAACATAAGCCGCCTCAATAGATAATGATATTGCTTGCTGATGTGCCTGAATAAATTGATCTTTAATCTTTGCAATGTCGATTACCATTTCTTCCTGAGAATACATCAACCCCTCTTCCAAGGCAGAATAAAGTGAAATTCCAGCCTCAACAGGTTTGATGTCAAGTTTTCCTAAAAGCGGTGCCAATTTTTCATTTATTCTTTCTCCCTTTTTTACTGGAATGGTTTCTTTTGAAATCCAGATTGTTCCTTGGTCAATTTTTGTTGGAATTTTGGCCTCCTTAAATTCCGTTAGCATTGGACCCGGAGCTATCCCTGTATTTTTTTCAGGAACTACAATATCTATACTTGAAATGTCTCCACCTCGTGCAGCTAGCATTATCTTATTTTTTGCTAGTAATACATTTAGCTTGAATGGGGACATATTTGTAAACATGAAAAGACATTGACCCTTTAATTCCCCAATCATCTCTTTAATTCCTGGCAGGTCAATTTTCTCAAAGGCTTTTTGAGCTACTTTATCTTTAATACTGACAAACTCCACTTCTCCTTTAAGCTTTTTTCTTAATGGAAGAATTTGTGATGCTCTAACTTTTGTCATTTTGACTAACGCTAAAACTTTGTATTGTTTAGGAAGTTCTTGTAACTGTTGATACATCTGAGATTTTCTTTTAGGATAAACAGTTCTATTTTCATGCATACTTTTTCTTTTCCTGCTGTGCTTGCTTTGTTGGTTTACCCATTGTGGTTTTTATCATAATTCTTTTGATGTTCTTTTCACCATTTGGCAATTTCTTTTCTACTGCATTTACAATTGCATGTGCATTAATGGCTAAATCATTATCATCCATCGTTTCATCTCCAAATTTACATGATAAAGATAATGAACTTCTCACTCTAACCTTAATTGATGATCTGAATCTTTGCAAAAATGATTCAATCGGGGCATCGTAAGGCACAGGAACTGGCATTTTTCCCCTGGGACCCAAAAGCTGACCGAGTACCTTTCCTACCACAGGCATTATTTTGGTATCTGCCAGAAAAAAATCATATTTGTTTATGAATTTTCTAGATTCTCTTTTATTTGCAGCAAACTTATCCAGATCCTCAGTTCCTATGACTGCATCCGCCTTTGCAGCCTTTGCCTTTACACTCATATCTCCAGTTGCCATAACACATACAGCTGCAGGAGAACTAGTCTTTGGCAGCTGAACTACTTCATTTAACGCAAATCCTTTTTTTACATCAATATCTTTGAACGTGATGATTATCTCTAGGGCTTGTTTGAATTTTCTCTGTTTTGAATTTTCTTTAACCTGTTTTATCATCTCAACTAACTGTGCCTCAGTAATCATTACGAACACTTTCGAGAAAGCCTACTTAAAATCGTTTAGTGGAGTGATTAGTGGTTTAATATCAAAACTTGAAAATTTTCACTTTTTATTATATTTATTTGTAATTTCCTAGCCAAAATACACCTAAACTTACATTTATTAAATCTCTTGAAAGATTTTTGAACACATTGCATAGATTTGATGAACTTGATATGAATTTACTCTTTGAATTAACCTTAGATGGCTCGATTTCAGTTCCTACACTTTCAAAAAAACTAGACATAAACGCCTCAGTTCTCTACAGCAGAATTAAACGATTAATAAAGAAAAAACTAATTAAAAAATTTACTATCGTCATTGATGACTCTCTTCTGGGAATTGCGGTAAAAGCCTCTGTGGGAATTAATCGGGATCCTAAATTAAAAGATTCTATTATGAAAAAACTTCTCACAACTCCAGAGGTTGTTTCAATTTCAGAAGTCACAGGACGATTTGATATGCTAATCAAGGTTTATGCTGAAAACCTAGAAGAATTACATTCGATAGTAATTGAAAAAATTGGAAAAATCGAAGGAATACAAAACACTGAGACTTTTGTTGAGTTACAACGAACTGACAAAGATCCTGTTTATTTAACCAAATAAGTTATTGAAGCTTTTCGTCCCACTTGCCTTCATTAATTTCTGCAGTAATCTCTTTTGGAGTTTTCCCTTCTATTTTGATTCCTAGGCAAAGACAAGTTCCAACAATTGTTTTTGCAACTGATTTTAGTGATGAAGCATAAGATTTCTCAAGTTTAGTATTGGCAATTTTTGCAATTGAATCAATCGAAACATCTCCAACCCATTCTGTTCCTGATGTACCTGATCCTTTTTGAATACCTGCTTCTTTTAGAACAAGCGCGGCAGCAGATGGAATTCCAACTTCTATTTCCCATTTTTTTGTGTCGGGATCAACTGAAACAGTAACTGGAACTTTCATTCCCTCGAAATCATTGGTTTTTTCATTTATGGCATTAATTACTTCCATAATGTTGACTCCAAGTGGACCCAATGCAGGACCTAATGGGGGACCAGCAGATGCTTTTCCTCCAGTAACAAGTGATGATATTTTTTGTGGCTCTCCCATAGTCATTCGTTAAACATGAAAAATTTAATCCTTCCTATGACTCACTTGTCAATTTAAGATAGTTTGCATCAACTGTTACTGGTAATTGATAGGAGGCATCCAATAACACCACAGTTGCTTCCTCTTTGTCCGCATCTATTCGGGTAATTGTAGCCTTCATTCCTTTAAAGGGGCCACCTGTTATCTCAATAATATTATCGACAGCCAATTGCGAAACTGTGGATTTCTTAACAAGATATCCCTCAATATCTTTAAACTCTAGTTCCCCTCGAAGTTGACCTCGAATATGCCTTACTCCCTCCACTGCCATATATGCATCGCTTGGATTAACAGCTTCAATAACCACATATCCTTTTAAATTATCAACAAGTAAAACAGATTGAATATTGATTTTATTTGCATTAGCTTTTGCCTCTAGCAAACGCATTACTACTTTTTCTTGCCCACCCGTTGTCCTTATCGCAAAAAGATGTGATTTTAATTCTGACAATTTTTACCTACCAAATGTAATGACTGAAAAGACAAATTGAATTGTAAAGCCAATGGCCCCAACTCCTGCAATTCCCAAAAGGACTAATCTAAGGTGTTGTGAATATTCATCCCGGTCTGGTTTTTTAGCCATTTTCATTGTATTTGCCATATTCTTCAAAGTCTGCCTAGGGTTCATTGCCAGAAATTAATTCGATGTCCTTATATTCTTATTCCAAGAAAAGCATTAATTTTTCCTATGGTGTAGACAGCAAATTTTTTTATTTACAGGCGAAGCTACTCAAACTTGTCTCATGGAACTTTTAGTCGCTTATCAGGATGATCCAGCCGGAAATAACATGGCACAATTCCTTTCCAAAAATATGAGAAAAGAGGATGAAATTTTTCATGGAGAGAAATTTGATTTATTAATTATCCCTACCCCTGCAATTTCTGCAGATTGGTTGGAAGAAAAATATGATTATGATGGGTTTATTTTTCTCTCTAAACACGCAGCAGAATCTGGAGTTTTAGCTTTGACTTGTCATAGTACAGGAAATTTTTCAGAAGCAAAATTTGGAGGGAAAAACAGACAGATTGCCATACCTCATCCAGATGTCCAAAAAAAATATCTTCAAACACTTTGGGAAAATAAATCTCAGTTCTCTGATTTTCAAATTACTATTGAGGCTACTCACCATGGACCAACCGCTTTGAATAAACCAACAATTTTCATAGAGGTTGGAACAACGGAAAAACAATGGAATGATGTATCTCTGTGCAACTCAATTGCAATGATTGTTGATAAAGTGTTCTCTGAAACCATTCCAAAAAATCCAACAGCTATTTGTTTTGGTGGGACTCATTATCCTGAAAAATTTACCGCAGAATTAATACACGGTAAATTTGGATTAGGAACTGTAATACCTAAACATGCATTGGATTTTGTGGATGAAAGAATGCTCTTGCATATTTTAGAGAGAAACAAAAGAGCAAAAACAGCACTTTTAGATTGGGGAGGAATGGGGACAAGCAAAAAAAGGATAGTAGACTTGCTAGAACAAACCGACCTTGATATAATTAAACTATGAACCTTGAAAAAAAAATATACAAGAAATTATTAGAAGTCCCAGAAGGAAAAATAACCACTTATGGTGAATTAGCAAAGGCTGTAGGTTTTACCAATGGTCAAAGAGTAGTTGGTAAAATTATGAACAAAAATCCATTTCCGGTACTTATCCCTTGCCATCGTGTAGTAAAATCGGACCGCAAGGTGGGTGGATATGCATATGGTACAGACATTAAAATCCACATATTAAAAAAAGAAGGAATAAAAATTAAGAATGGTAAAATTCAGGACTGGGAGAAAACAATTTATCGGTTCTAGGAATTTCTTTTTGAAATAATTTCTTCTAACAATAGTCTCAAATGAGCCTTGTTTCTTACTGTATTTCCGCCTACTTTTTTGTATAGAGCCCAAAACTCTGGATTGGTAATTTCTTTTCTATCTTTAGCAATTTTTAGCAGTCTTCTTAAAGAGCGAACCTTGGCTACATAGATTTCTTTTTTCCCAACACGAGCCCCCTTTCTTCCTTGTTTTGATCCCTGCCCTGTTCCTCTTTTGTTTTTCTGGTTTTTCTTTTGTTGGGCCCTTCCTCTCGAAGTTCCAGTAAATGATTTAATTTGGATAGTGTTAGCTGTAATTAAACTTCGGATGTTCTCTCGTGTAATTGCATCTGCTACATCATCTAGATGCTCTGAATCAAACCTTATTCTATGAACCCCCACACCTGTGACCCTTGAGGCTAACCGTTTTTTGGCTCTAAGATTTACTACCACTTGCACTCACTCTCGCATTAAAAATTTTGAATTTTTTTTCCACAGCTTTTTCGATAATCTTTTTCCTTTTTCTAGTTCCTAGACTATGTCCAAATCTTATGCCATCTGTTTTTGGGTTTAGTTTATCTAAATCGTCGATTGTGTAAATCAGATTATCTGTATAACCTGAAGGATGAAGACCTCGTGATTCCTTTGGTCCACCATAACCAACTTTTACAAGCCCTGGTCTACCACGGCTTTTTTGTTTTCGCTGATGATGGTCAACTCCTTTTGGTTTTCTCCATGTAGATTCTAATCTTTTGTACCGCCAACTTTCGGGTCTTTTAAAGTCTGGATTATGTTCTTTTGCTTCTTCTCTTTTTGCTAAAAGATCTTTATTGATCGGCATTAGAAAGAGTTTTGAAATTTTACATAAATACGTTCCTAGACTCAAAAACCCTTTCCTAGAAGAAAGAGATAATAAGGAAAATTAAGGCGGATCGAAATATCTCATGATTATACCTGGGATTGATAAAATTACTTTTTTTGGAGATTCCTACAATTGACCCAATTTATTGGTCCTTACATAAATGAAAAATTTATCTCACAAATACGTGAATTTGGTTTATTCCCTTCAACCGTTTTCAGAAATCTTTCCCCAGATAATTTAGTTGAAGAAGCGGTTAATAGAAAAGAAGGGGTGGTAAACTCAACTGGGTCCCTTTCGGTTAATACTGGAAAATATACTGGAAGGTCACCCGATGACAGGTTTATCGTATTAGATAATGTAACTCATGATACCGTTGATTGGGGTAAAATTAATCATCAATTCTCTTCGGACAAATTCAAACTAATTCTTGAAAAGATGAAAAATTTTGTTAATGATAAAGAACTTTTTGTATTTGATGGATTTGTTGGAGCAGACCCTGAAACACGGTTAGCAATCAGGGTAATCAATGATCACGCATGGCAAAATCTCTTTGCAAGACAACTTTTCATTAGACCTTCAAAGGAAGAATTGGAAAACCACACACCTGAATTTACTGTTATGTGTATTAATGAATTTGAAGCAATACCTGATATTGACGCAACTAGATCAAATGTTTTCATTATAATTGATTTAACTAGAAAAATTGTTTTGATCGGCGGAACAAATTATGCAGGAGAAATGAAAAAATCAATGTTTGGAGTAATGAATTTTTTATTACCAAGTCGTGGAATCTTTCCAATGCATTGTTCTGCAAATATAGGGAAAAATAACGATACTGCTTTATTCTTTGGATTATCTGGTACCGGAAAAACAACCTTATCTGCTGACCCAAATCGGAATTTGATTGGTGATGATGAACATGGATGGTCTGATAATGGAACATTTAATTTTGAAGGTGGATGTTACGCTAAATGTATAAACCTCAGCAAAGAAGCTGAACCGGAAATTTGGAATGCAATTAAGGCCGGTGCAGTTTTAGAGAATGTGGTGTTAAATGATGGAAAACCGGATTATGACGATAACGCCTTAACTGAAAACACTCGAGTTGCATATCCATTAGATTACATACCCGGAGCTGTTATCCCAAGTGTTGGTGGTCATCCAAACGTAATTGTTTTTCTCACTGCGGATGCATTAGGAGTATTGCCTCCAATCTCTAGATTAACAAAAGAGGGAGCAATGTACCATTTTATGTCGGGGTATACAAGTAAGTTAGCAGGAACAGAGCGCGGGATTAAGGAGCCAAAATCTGTATTTTCTGAATGTTTTGGTGCTCCCTTTATGCCAAGACCTGCAGCAGTTTATGCAAAACTCTTAGGTGAAAAAATTAATAGGCATAATACCACTGTATATTTAATCAATACTGGATGGTCAGGCGGTCCGTATGGTATTGGCGAAAGGATCAAAATAAAATATAGTCGAGCAATGATTACCGCAGCATTGGCAGGAGAACTAGATGACATAGAATATAGACATGATGAATTATTTAACCTCGATATACCAACAATGGTGGATAATGTACCTGCCGAAATTCTAGATCCTAAAAACACTTGGACCGACAAAAACGCCTATGATAAATCCGCCCAAAATCTTTGTAAAATGTTTATAGAGAATTTTGAAAAATTTCGTGATGTTTCATCCGAAATAAAAAAAGCGGGACCTAAACTTGCATAGTTCTTGGTTTTTTAATATATCTTATACCAATCAATCCCACAAATACCATTATCACAATAACGATTCCAATCTGTTTTTCCGGAAGATCAAAAAATTTCAAAGGTTTAGAAGTACCTGGTAACACAGAATTAACTTCTATGGTTTTAAACGCATCAAACGACTTATCACCAACTCTTATTTTAGCTTCCACCCAATACTCTCCATTTTCATAAACATTTACAAATGCAGATTTGGTAGGTAAAGCAGATACAATTTCGACAGTTCCATCTTTGCTATTTGTAACAGAAATTTTTGCAAAACTCCATGGTTCTGGATGAGAGATTCCAAAATTCAATCTTCCATTTTCTTGCGAAACTGAAACAGATCCTTCTGTAAAATGTAATAAAAATGGAATAACATATCTTTCATTATTTTGTGTTAGGATAATTTTCCCTTCATGATCTCCAAAATTATTCTCTTGTATTTTTATTATTATTTGTAAATTTTCCCCTTTAAGAAAATGTGAAATTTGAATAAATTCTGGTGCAACAGAGGTAACCTTGATGTCTTCTAAAGATCCAACCAGCGACTTTAATTCCAACACTTGCTCTGCAACTGGATCATCTGAGGATATGTTAAGGACAAAATTAGGAGGTTGAATTACTAAAGTGGCATCAAAGGCTCTCGCAATATTCAATCGTCCTGATCCTGCATCATTAAGGGAAAATTCTTGACCATATGCATCTGATACAGGCTCGGCTGTAGTGAGTAAAAGTGATTTTATTTCGTGATGATGAATTCCGTGGTTTTTTTGAATCATTAATGCTGCTGCCCCGCTAACATGTGGAGCAGCATAGCTAGTACCACTTGTAAAATTATACCCCCCATTATTTTGAGTGGTATTGATGTATGCGCCAGGTGCTACAATATCGGGTTTTATGTAGAAAGGGGAAACAGGTCCCCTTGAGCTAAAATGGGCAACAAAATCTGGATTGAAAAAAAGATGAAGACTCGCAAAATTTTCTTCTTTAATTATTTCCTTTATCTCTAATCCTTTTTCTCTATCAATGGACACTACCGGAATTCGAGGTTGATATCCAGGTTCAACAAATTCATGTGTTAATTCTCCCAGAAAAATCCCTGGTTCATTATTATAAACTATCAATGCTTTTGCCCCGGCATCTGCAGAATTTTGTTCTTTAATAGAAAAATACAGTAACTCTCCTTCAATATTACTACCTCTTTCTACTAAGAGAATTGAATCCGTTGCATTAATTCCAGCAAGGTCATTTTCTTTTCCATAACCCCCAAACTTAATTGGACCTCCTATTGGTTTTTCAAGTTGAAATGAACCTACCATAGGGATTACAGTGTACTGTTTTTTGTTTACTTCCAAAGTTGCAACCAAACTCGAAGTTAAATTATTGTAAGTAGCCCCAACAGTTACTGATCCATGATTTTTCCCCGGACTTCCTATTGTTCCAATTCCGGGACCATCATTTCCTGCAGCGGTGACTACAAAAATTTCCTTTTCTAAAGCTTTGGTAACTGCACTTTCAATCTGATTATTTGTTTTATTCACTCCAAGGGAAATGTTAATGATGTCAGCGTTAGCTTCAATTGCTTTTTCAATTGCTTTAATGATATTATCAGAGGATACACCCTTTCCATCCTCGGAAACCTTATAAGCTAAAATTTTTGCTTTAGGTGCAATTCCTTTTACTTTGCCGTCTGCTGCAATGACTCCCGCAACTTGGGTTCCATGACCGTTGTTATCAATAGGTAACTCTCCTTCTCTAACAAAATTGAATCCACCAACAACCTTTCCTTCAGGACCCCAACCCAGCAGATCTGGATGGTTAAAATCAACCCCAGTATCTATAACTGCAATAGTTACTCCTTCCCCGGTTATCCCATCAGATCTTGGAATTTCTGTACCTACAAATGGAACGCTTTTGTCAAGATAGATTTCTGAGTTTTCACCTCCACCAAAAAATTCCCACAGAATAATTGAGGTAGACAAAAAAATAATTGCTGTCAAAATTGTTTTGATTTTCACAGATTTTCTAGTATTCTCTTGCAAGTAAAAACCAATTGGCTAGTAAAGCAATAAATGGAATAACTATCATTTGGTATACATGGGAAAATACACTCTTCCTAAAATGCCATATGCTTATGATGCATTGGAACCTCATATTGATGCCAAAACAATGGAGATTCACCATACAAAGCATCATCAAGCATACACAGATAAATTAAATGCGGCCCTAGAAACTTGTTCTCAGGAAATTCAAGATAAAGATATTTTAGATATTTTATCTAATCTTAAACAAGTACCTGAGGATAAACGAGGAGCCATTAATTTTAATGGTGGTGGTTATGATAACCATAGGTTATTTTGGAACAACATGAAGCCAAATGGAGGAGGAGAACCTGGAGGATCTATTGCTGATGCAATTAAGGATTCCTTTGGAAGCTTTTCTGACTTCAAAGAGAAATTTTCATCCACTTCTGCTGTAATACAAGGAAGTGGTTGGGGATGGTTAGTATTCAATCCTTCTTCAGGAAAGGTTGAGTATAAAGCAATGTCAAATCAAACCAGTCCACGAACAGAAGGATTGGTTCCTCTCTTGGGATTAGATGTTTGGGAACATGCATACTATCTAAAATACCAGAACAGGAGACCAGATTACATTGCATCTTGGTGGAATTTAGTAAACTGGGATGAAGTAGAAGACCGATTCTCAAAAGTAAAATAAAGTTCATTCTTTATTTTTTTATTTTTATTTTTTTTATAAATCCATTTATAACCACCGAAAAATAATTTATTACTGATGAGTGAGGAAAAAGCACAACAATTAATGCAACAAATGCAAATGCTAGAGACATATTTTACAGATTTATCACAAAGAGAAGGAACACTTTACAATATTTTAAGAGAAGCAATAGGAGCTATACAGTCCATAAAGTCTCTTAGTCAAAAGTCTGAATCGGAATCTTTAGTTCCAATTGGAATGGGAACCTTTGTTAAAACCAAAATATCCTCCAAAGACAAAATTGTCTTAAATATTGGAGCAGGAATTTCTCTAGAAAAGGATTCCATTTCTGCAATAAATTATCTAGAGGCAAGAATTAAAGAAATTGAAGTTGCTATACAAGATACGTTAGCAAAGAAGAACGATGCTGCCGCACAATTAGAACAAGGGAAAAATCAAATCAACCAAATAATTCAAAAAGATTTACGAAAAAACTCAGGATAAAACATATGTTTGATAAACTTCGTAGTGCATTTTCGGATGCAACGAAAAGTCTAACAGAAAAAGAATTAAATGAAAAAGATATTGAAAATATTTTATTCGAATTAGAAATTTCCCTCCATGAATCAGATGTAGCTAGTGAGGTTATTGATGAGATAAAAAAGGATTTGAAAACCAGATTAATCGGAACAAAAGTAGATAAAAAGGAAATTGAAAAATTTGTAAAAGAAAGCCTTATTTCTACAATATCGTCTTTATTTGATTCTGCAGGAAAAATTGATATTTTTGAATTAATTGATAAGAAAAAAAAATCTGGCCAACCCTTTTTGATCTTATTTGTTGGTATTAATGGAACTGGTAAAACAACATCTTTAGCTAAACTGGCATATTTATTGCAACAGAAAAAATATTCTGTAGTTATAGCTGCCGCAGATACATTTAGAGCAGGAGCAATTGAACAATTACGAGAGCATTCAAATCGATTAAACCTAAAACTTGTAGCCCAGAATTATAATTCTGATCCAGCAGCAGTTGCAAGAGATGCAGTTCTCTATGCAAAATCACACAAAGTAGATTGTGTATTGATAGATACTGCCGGAAGAATGCAGACTAGTAAAAACTTG
>JBFIPZ010000010.1:0-22830 GCA_041609855.1 Nitrosopumilaceae archaeon
CTGTTCATGACCAGTTTGTGTAAATTCGCCTGGCACAATATCTGTTGTTCCTTCAAGTATCCGAGCTTCAGTTAAGGACCAATGCCGAATGTCAAATGAATCTGAACGTTGGCCAAGTACCCGTAAGGCATGAGCTTTGAGAAGCTTAGATTCTTGGTTTTCAGGATCCGTATTAATAGCATATGTTGCAAGCTCTGCGGCCCATTCATATTCACCGTTTTCGATGGCTCGTTTTATATCAGAATTTGTCTTGAAAATTCCCCCTAAACCGTTAACGATTTTTTGAGATTTTTCTTTCATACTTATTGGGGTTAAAAACGCAGGGTCCCCTTCAAACCAACCAAGGTTTCCATAGTAAATTTGCTTCACATGTGACGAAACCTGGTTTCTGGTTTTTGTAAGCCAAGCATGATTATCCAAATTTTCAGGAAGTTCAATCATATGAGATAATTCATCTGCCGTATAACCTTGGTTCATCCCTCTAATAGTTTGGTCGTAGATGTATTGAGCAGAGTCTCTAGTTGAAATTAAAACATCTTGGATATTTTCTTTGCCGATTATTGGTTTTACATGACTTGGTACAAGGTATTCAGCTTCAAGAGGAATCATTTTGTCAAGGGCATTTACATAGTTCATTGGATCTCGGTAAACGGAACCTCGAAGTGTATAGATATTTGGAACTATCGCATAAAGGTTATCCCCGATTAGTAATACTTCTTTTTCAGATAACCAAATATAGATTTGGTCAGATGATTCTCCTGCTACAAAAACCATTTTTATTTTTACACCAGATATTTCAACTTCAAGTTGGTCCGAAAATGTTTGGGTGGGTGCTGCATATGCGATTGTTCCAGGAAGTAATTTTGGGAACAACCCCATGTTTTGTCTATCTGGTCCTTCCTTTGGTAAAAATGCCCCACTAACCATGGCAGACCTTTCAGAAGTAATTGGTCCCAATATACTATTTTCATGAATGTAGAAATCAACGTGTGATTCATGAGCATATATTTCAATATCTTCACCTTCTTCTAGAAACGCACCGGTTCCATGAACATGATCCAAGTGCCCGTGGGTGTAAATTATTGCCTTTACAGGTTTGTCAGAAATTTTCCGAAATTCTGCAATTACTTCTTTAGCGGATTCATAGGAACTTAGAGTATCAACAATAATAAGTCCATCATCCCCTTCAATCATAATGCTGTTGGCTGCATCGTATCCTACCGCTACCCATACACCATCAGTAACTTTATGAACTTCCTTTGGTGACCAAAATTCATTTGCCGCAAGCAGATTAGGATGAATCTCTGGTTGTTCAGGATATGGTATTTGCTTGATTTTATCCAAGGTAGTCAATGGTTTTATCGCCTCAGGAGGTGGCACGATAGAAGTATCATCAGAGGGTTTTGAGATAATTTCTGCAATTCCGTATTCCTCCCACTTTAGGGCAGTCTCTAATGTAACACATACGATATTAGGAGAATTGAATCGAAAAACTTCCACTCTATCCTCTCTACATTGGGCTGTTGTGAAGGTTGAAACTTTTGGAGTATCAGATACCGGTTCTGCTGAATCTGGACACCCATCTCCATCTTTGAAATCATTAAAAACTTCAGGTTCTAATGGACATTCATCCATAGAATCAAGGATACCATCAGAATCAGAATCTTTTATACTCTGAGATGTTTTGGGAATAATTTCTGGGCAACCATCATGATCCAGATATCCATTAATGTTCTCAGGTATGTCAACACACTTATCCAATCTATCTTCAATTCCATCGCCATCTCTGTCTGGAAATTGGTATTTTGTAGAAATTTTTTCAGGGATTGAATCAGGGCAGCCGTCTTCATCTTCAAAATGATTATAGACCTCTGATCTTAATGGACACTTATCAATTTCATCAGGGATCCCATCACGATCATAATCAGGCTCTCTGAGGGAAAAAGCCTCATCTAAAGAGACAGAAAAGGAAAAACCAAGTATGCACGAAAATGAAAGTAAAAACATCAAAAAATGAGAGTTTTCTAATTTCATTTACAATTTTGACTTTTTTTTATCGTTTAATAATGAAAGGTAAAAAATTTAGAACCTTGTTAGTAAAAAATAGACTGCAAAACCAGATAAAAATACAATTCCTGCAAAACTCAAACCTTTTAACCAAATTGGAGGATGGAAGGAGCTATCTAGGAATTTTCCCGTAACTAATCTAAAATTTAAAATTGCGATAACTGGGGCTATCATAAAAGAGAGAACTGTTGCAAAATCCACTATCTCTTTTAGATTTCCTGTAAACTGTAAGACGACTATTAAAGACCCTCCAAAAATTATCAAAAGAAAAAGGAGGTAAAATGAGCCAAATTTTGTTCCTATCACCTGTTCCTTTTTGGAAAAAAGTAGTTCAACTGTCCTTTGGAGAGACCTGGAATATCCATCAAATACAGCTATAATCGTGCCAAACATTACCGCAAAAGCAGAAGCTGCAATAATTAGATAGCTCCAATCACCTATTGTCAAGGTATACAAAGTTACTATTTTGTTGGCAAAATCAGCATTGTTGTTTGGAAGTTTTTCCCCAGAACCATAAAATATGAAAGAACCAAGAGTTAGAAACATTACTGCCAAGATTACAGTTATTGTATAAGCTAGTCTAAATTCAAATAAAGTCTCTTTGAGTTTGGGACGGAAATTTGTTTGTCGCATCCTCTCCAGAGTCCATAGACTGTTCCAGCTGGATAGGTCTAGAGCAGTTGGCATCCAACCCATAAGGGCCAATAAAAAGAAAATTCCAGAAGTGGTCCATAATTCTTGTGGGATAAAATCAGATACTGGTTCTATAGGACCATTCCACAGTACCAGCAAAAATGCGCATACAGTAGAAATTAAAAGAACTACAGCTACTAGTTTTATCAAACTGTCCAAAATAGAGTATTTTCCTATTGCAAGAATTAAAACACAAATTCCAAATAAAAGAATTAAAGTCCATTGTCCAAGAAATTCCAACCCAAAAAGATTTTCAAAAAATCCAGCAGTGACAAACCCAACAGCTCCTGTTATAAAAAACATCGAAGCAATTGTTATGAAAAAGTACATCCACAAAACAGGAACACCTAATCTTTTGTATCCATCAATAATGCTGGTTTGTGTGACATTTGCATAACGAGAGCCATATTCAAAAAAAGGATATTTTAAAAGGCTAGCCACGATAACAAAACCCAACAAAAGTAAACCAAAATCTGCTCCGGCCCTAGTTGATTGCACAAGATGAGAAACTCCTATAGCAGTACTTGCAAATAAAATTCCAGGTCCTGCTGTCTTTGCGAATCGAGATAGTTTTTTGTTCAATTTGCTCAACCTGTATGAATTATCAGATATTGATAAATTTACATAATGAATTAAAAAACAAGACTATGATTGGAATAAATTTCAATAAAAAATCATGAAAAAATATACAAAAAATTATTTACTAATTTTTTTAGAAGGAATTAGACCCATTCAAAATTATTTTTGATATCGAAAACATTCAGTTGTATGATCGTTTACCATGCCTATTGCCTGCATAAGAGCATAACAAATAGTTGGACCAACAAAACTGAAACCACGATTTTTTAGGTCCTTACTGATTTTCTCGGAGGTTACTGTAGATGTTGGAATTTCAGAAAGTTTTTTAAATTTATTTTTTATAGGCTTACCATTAACAAAATTCCAAATATATTTATCAAAACTGCCAAAGTCTTCTTGAATCTTTAAAAACTGTTTTGCATTATTTACTGCTGCCGTAATCTTTAAACGATTTCTTATAATAGATTCATCTTTCATTAGTTGGTTAATCTTGTTTTGATTGTATTTGGCAACTTTTTGTACATCGAAATTTGAAAAGGCTTTTTCATAGCCTTTCCTTCGTTTTAGAATTGTTACCCAAGACAAACCTGCTTGAGCACCCTCCAAAAGGAGAAATTCAAATAATTTTTTATCATTATGTTGAGGTCTACCCCATTCATTATCATGATATGAAAGGTTTGGTTCTTCCGTAGCCCACCCACATCTCTTGATCATATGAAAAAAAATAGAATAAACACAAATTATTAGTTACTAAAAGAATCTTTTTGCATGAAACCAAATCAACAATTACTACAAATCAATAGAAATTTTCTAATCTGTTTTGCAGTTTCAGCGTCTCTTTCTGCCCTTATAGCCCAACTTTTAGCTGAATATGAAAACCATCTCAATGCTTCCATTACTATAGCAATAGGATATGGAATTTATTTTGGGATTTTTTCAATTTTATTTTATTTTGATAACAAGAAGAGATATAGAAAGATGAATCGATATCTAATAAAAAAGGAAATAATAGGAATAATTTCATCTTTTGGGATTGGTGAAATTGGATATTTAGCTATACGCTGGCCTTCATTCTATTATTTTCTTGAAATTGAAATTGAACCATTCCTAGCATCGTTAACATCAGAGATTATTGCAACCTTATGTTATATGGTAATAGTTTCTTTGTTCCTGCGAGGGACAAAAATATTTTAGAATATTAAAAAGTATTTTATTTTATAGCACATATGTGTCAGATTGACCCATTATGACTTAGCACAAGTAATTCTAAATTATCCATTAATTTGGAATCAATTTTTTTTAGTTCAAGAATTTGATTTTGGATTTTAAAAGTTTCCAGGCTAGTCGTTGGGGAATGTTTTGTCTCTTCGTTGGAATGGTTTTTTTCCAAATTTTGACCTTGAATTTTTTGAAGTTCTAACTCCATTTTTTCTAAAAATATCTGGTCTGATTTGTATATGTTTTTTCCCTGAGTAATCACATTTCTCAAATAAAGTAGACGCCCCTTATCACCCAAACCAAATTTTAAAAGTTTTTCAATTAGTAAAACAGGATGATGCAATAACATTTCACTCAAAGTTTTTCACCGCTACTGATAATTTCATTATAACAGAAAATTAAAAAAAACAGTCTTAAAAACAAGAATCTAAATCAAGTATCTTTTTTGTCAAATTTTAGGAGTAAAATTCAATTTAGCAATTCAGTTTTTTATGAAAAGAGCCTAGGCTTGAAATCGATTTTAATTCAATCCTTAGGATTAAAAAAGTATATAATCAATCCCTAGCTGTAATGGTTTTTTATTTTTTAATTTTTTATTGTAAACCATCAGTACAAAATGCTATCAATGGATCTAGCGTATGAATTAGGAGAAATGTTTTTCAGCAAAACCCTATCAATAGATGGAGAGCCAATTTGGAGAACAAATTTAATTATCTAACATAAAATTATGATTACGAAAAATATTTTGAAAAATAAGACATTGATAATTATTGTTTCAGTTGTAGTAATAACATCTAATTTTCAAGTAGTATCAGGTGAGGTTTTTTTTCCCTCAACTAATGTCCGAGTAGATGGGCCAAGTAGATTTTGTACAATTATCCCAACAGATTACCTGGTACAAAATAAGAGTGTTGAATGGGTAAAATTAACAGAAAAAGCTGTGTCAGAATGGGAGCAAAAACTCAAAGATGCAGAAAATGAGAATGATGATTACTGGGATTTAGATGTAAAAATAGTCAATACCAAAGAAAGTGGTTGTGATATTCTAATTGAGTTTAAAGATAAACCCTCATTATCCGATACTGTTGCAGGGTTTTTTTCTTGGCCACCAGGGAAAATTACAGTGTATTATTTACAACCAAAATTATGCACCATGACCCAAATTTGTTATGATGATGAGACATTAAAAGGGGATGATACAATTTATGCAATAATAATTCATGAAATTGGCCACTCTTTAGGTTTGGACCATTATGTTTCGGATGACAACGAAATCAATAAAAAATGGCAGTCAGGTTCTGAAAGTCCTCCTTCTGTAATGATTCCCACGATCCCAAGAAATCCCAATTTATTACAAATTACCGATTTAGATATCAAAAAAATACGAGAAATTTATGGATCAGAAGGATTCAATGCATTTGCAATCGGATCAGATCCAAAAATATTACCCAAACCAACACCAGAACAAACCCCGGAACCAATAATTCCTGTGTCTCCGATTACAGCAATGGATATTTCCCAAAAAGTAATTGAGGCTGACAAATATGGAAGACAAATCATTACACTTTCAGGGAGTATCCATAAAGAAGAATATCATAGGGGCCTTCCTGTAATTATTACAATTCACAAACCAGACGATTCTGTCGAAGTTTTAAAAATAAGTGCCTCAAGGGTTGGTTATTTTGAAACGTTGTTGATTTTTGATAATGAATCAATAAAAGGAACATATCATATCTCTGCAAGCTATCTAGGACATGTTGATAAGAATAAAGATATTACTTTTGAAGTGATTGGTAAAAATCCTGATTCGTCTAAAACTTCTCCCACATTAGACCCCCAAATAGATACTGATTCAAAACTTAAAAAAACGTTGAATTTTGATGAGCAGAGAATTCCATCATGGATTAAAAATAATGCCAAATGGTGGGCAAGTGGGAAGATTGGAGATCATGCCTTTGTGTCAGGCATCAAATTTTTAATTGGTAACGGAGTCCTGCAAGTTCCACCTATTTCAGAATTACCCATTGAGAACTTTGGAGTAATGCCTCCTTGGATAAAAAACATTGCAGGATATTGGGCAAATGATAAAATTAATGACAATCAATTTATTACGAGCATCCAATATTTGGTGGAAAAAGAAATTATCGTTGTGCCATAAACCTCTAGTCGTTGTATGATTAAAATTTGTAACCCCCACAGGAGATGTTAGGGACGTTTTCTGATATCTTTGACTATTTGGAAGGAATAAAAAATTAGTTTGCAGCTCCTTAAAGATGTAGAATGATTTCCTCAGTTGTAGTTATCTCATGAGTTATGAATTCAAAATTAATCAAACCGTTTTTTGGGATGAGAGTTATTTGTTTATAAAAGAAAAGAGCGGACCCGATCGGATTCGAACCGACGACCTAACGCTCCGCAAGCGTTCGCACTATCCAAGCTATGCAACGAGTCCTCATTGGAACGGAATATCAAATTTTTAAAAACGTTTGGTATTGAAAAAATATTATGCTTCTTTTTCTGCTTGTTTAACATAGATGTAATTCATCAAGACTCCTGCAATTATTCCCCCTAGAATTGGGGCAGCCCAATAGAGCCAATGGAATTCCCAGAATCCAGAGATTACAGCAGGACCAAATGTTCTGGCTGGATTTACTGATGCTCCAGTCAATGGAACTGCCACTAGATGAATTAGAAATACCATTCCACCAATTGTAAAACCATGCCATCCAGGTGATGCTTTTTTGTGAACTGCAGACATGAAGATGACTAGAACCAAGAAAAATGTCAAGATTGCTTCTACTGCAAAACCTGAACTTACACTATTATTGAGTAATTCACTTGGGCCTCCCTGAGTTGCAAAATTTACTTTTGCACCAAGTTCAGGTAGGATTACTCGAAGTGTTCCAGCAGCTGTAAGGGCACCAATTAGTTGAAAAATAATATATCCAATTCCATCAGTAACTCCAATTTTTTTAGTGATAATCATAGGTATGGTTACTGCTGGATTGATGTGAGCACCTGAGATATGCCCAAATGCGTAAATCATTAATGCGATTGCTCCTCCGTGTCCAAGAGCAATGAAAAGTACTGATTGAGTGGTCAGTTCTTCTCCAAAGGATGCAACGGCAAGTATTACCGAAAGAGGTCCAAAAAATACTAAACCATAAGTAGAAATTGCTTCTGCAAGCCAAGCTCTTGGATTTACCATCAAGCAAAAGCCCCGCCAATTTCCATATAAAAGATTCGGATAGGTTTTGTTTCAATAAAAAAAGCAATTAATTAACAGTGAAATAAAGTTCAAATAATGATTTCAGAAGGAGACCTGGTTCCAAAATATTCTGCAAACGACTCAAATGATAAATTGATTAAATCAACTGACTTTAAGGGCAAAAAACATGTCATCTACTTTTATCCGAAGGATTTTACTCCTGGGTGTACAACTGAAGCAGATGAATTTTCCCGCGATTACAAAAAATTTCAAAAACAAAACATTGAGGTAATAGGAATTAGTCCGGATGATGTAGAATCGCATAAAAAATTTTGTGATAAAATGGGAATACCATTTCCTCTCCTAGCAGATACCGATAAGGAAATTTCAAAGAAATTTGGAGTGTGGGGAAAGAAAAAATTCATGGGACGTGAATATATGGGAGTTAACAGGAGTACTTTTTTAGTAAATGAAAAAGGAAAAATTTTTAAAATTTATGCTAAAGTAAAACCTGCAGGTCATGCTAAACAAGTTCTAGAAGACTTTAAAAATGCAAATTAAAAGAAAAGGTTGTAAAAGGTTAGAAACCTTTTGGTAATGTACCTCTTGAAGATTTAGGTGGTTCAGTTTTTGGTTTTGCTTCAAAACCTTTTGGAAGACTTCCTCTAGAAGAACTTGCAGATGACTGAGATCGAGCTGCAGCTTCAGCTGCTTCTCTTTTTAGATCTTCCTCGTATGCTTTTTCTTGATTGATTCTATCTTCTTCAAGTCTTTTCAAATAGTCATTTTCGTATTCTTCAAGTTGTTGAGATCTAGATTTTGTTTGATTGTTGGTTGTACTTGGAGGAGGAGATTGTGATTGAACGGTTCCTTTTGGTAATGTTCCTTTAGGTAATGTTCCCTTTGGTTTTGGGGCTTCTTTAGGTGACTCTTGTTTTGTTTCTTGAATAGAAACACCATCTACTGTCATCTTTACACCACTAAATGTACCAAATCTTTTGTCTGTTGGATGATATGCCAATCTTTGTCTTGTTGCAAAATATTGGTTTGATGGTTGTGTGTAACCAGTAACAGATGCTTTTTGATCATTCCAGTTAGTAGTTGGAACTTTGCCTACAGGGGCAGTCAGTCTTACAAAGTATCTGTTTGCAGCTGGAGAATATCCTGTGACGTTTGTTCTGTATTTGTGAAAGTCAGTCATTGGTGCAGTATAATATGCATTCTCTAGCGCCTCATTGAAAGTTGCAGGTAGCTGTTTTTTAGTCTCTGCAGGTTTTGGAACTTCGGCTGGTTTTTTTACAGTCTCTTTTGGAAGAGTAGGCTTCTTTGGTTCTGCCGGTTTTACTTCAGCTGGCTTTGGTTTTACTTCAGCTGGCTTTGGTTTTACTTCAGCTGGCTTTGGTTTTGTTTCTAGTTGTGTAGAAAGCTTATCTAGTTTTGCCTCTAATTCGGCAATTTTTTCTTCAAGATCTTTTTTTGTAGGTTTTTTAGATGCTGCCATTCAATGAGGATGAAATATCGGGGTTTATTTAGATTTGGGTAAATTCCAATGATAGATTTGATCATGTTTTTATGGCTAAAAAAACCAACCAAAACAATGGATGATTTTGAAAAGGAATACCCAGGATTTGATTGGAAGAATATACCTGCATACAAACATCCAGGAGGTAAGGATTGTCCATGCCCAAAGCACGAATACATAAGAGAACAGATAAAGTTTACAAAACAAGTAAATGAGAAAGGAAATGAACCATCGAAAATTACTCTAAAGTTCTGCCCAGATCATTACAAGGTTTACATGAAGGAAGTAATTCCAGCAATGCCATTAAAATACAAAATTCTAACAAAGATTGCCCTAAAGTTGGGGGCAATCAAAGTAGAGCAGTTAAAGTACATGGAATCAGAGTTATGTTTTTACTGTAAATTTGGATCTGGAGGCCACGGAAAAAAGAACGAGCTTCCACCAGTACCTTAAAAATTTTCACTCTAGAGTTGACAATATTTTCAGTATAATTGAAGTACACTCCTGACAATTGACACAGTTTTCGTATTCCATTAAATACTGAATGAGTGCTTGGAATTAGCATACATGTGCCAATTTAAGTTTCAAAAAATGATATTCACCAAATTCTAGTTAAGCTTATACTTGTTCTCACTTCAGAAAATTTGTGCCGATAGAGGATATTCATGATTTCATTTCAGAATTGGAGAAAAATAATGAGTTGAAAAGAATCCAAACACAGGTCGACACTAATTTAGAAATTGCTGAAATAATGAGAAGACAAATGTATTCAAACGGACCGGCAATTCTTTTTGAAAATGTTAAAGATTATAAAATTCCTGTTTTGGCGAACGCGTTTGGATCAATGAAAAGATTAGAGATTGGTTTGGAAATGATGGAGTTTAAAGAAATTGGGCAAAGGATTGTAGATATGACCAAAATGGACATTCCATCTGGGATTCTAAACAAGATAAAAAAACTTCCTGAACTTTCAAAAATGACTGATTCATTTCCAAAACTTGAAACAAGTGGACCGGTAACTGAAATTACATCGAATCTAGCATCTTTTGATGATTTACCAATTTTAAAATCTTGGCCAAATGATGCGGGTCGATTTATTACGTTAGGATTAGTGGCTACAAGTCACCCTCAAACAAAAATAAGAAATCTTGGAGTGTATAGGATACAAATTTTGGATAGCACTCATGCATTAATGCACTGGCAAAAACACAAACGGGGCGCGCATCATTCAGATATTTCAAAAGATAGAGGTGAAAAGATCCCAACTGCTATTATTATTGGAGGGGATCCTGCAACTATTTTTTCGTCAATAGCACCAGTCCCAGAAGGTCTGGACAAATACTTGTTTGCAGGAATTACCCGAAAAAAAGGAATTAAAACTGTCAAATGCAAAACTATTGATTTAGAAGTCCCGGCAAATGCAGAAATTGTTTTAGAAGGATTTGTAGACCCTACAGATTTAAGAGATGAAGGTCCCTTTGGAGATCACACTGGATATTATACTCCAGTAGAACCCTATCCAACATTCACATTAACAGGGATAATGAGAAGAAAAAAGCCAATTTATGTAACTACTGTGGTTGGAAAACCCATTCTAGAGGATGCTTATATTGGAAAAGTTATCGAACGTTCTTTTTTGCCATTAATCCAAATGTTTCATCCCGAGGTTGTCGATTTTTCAATGCCACCAGCAGGATGGTTTCAGGGTTTAGCAATAATATCTATTAAAAAGAGATACCCTGGCCAAGCAAAAAAAGTTATGATGGGCCTTTGGGGAATGGGACAGTTATCATTAACAAAGATGTTTGTGGTAGTGGACGAGGATGTAAATGTTCATGACATTAATGAAGTCATTTGGGCTGTCACTACAAGAGCAGACCCCGCTAGAGATACTATTATCATAAACAACACACCTACTGATACTCTTGATCCTGCCTCTCCCCTTGTTAATTTCGGATCAAAGTTAGGAATGGATGCAACACAAAAAACAAACGAAGAGGGATTCAAGCGAGAAATTCAAAGAGAGGTAAAAGTGGATCAAGAAACAAAAAAATTGGTAGATTCCAAATGGGCAAGTTATGGTTTAGAGTAAACCTACCGGCTTGTAAAAATTATCTCTTTCTTCTACTTGATATCCAATTTGGTTAATTGCATCAACGATGACTTTTCCTGTTAATTCTGTAGAACGTGCTCCGGTACAAGATACAACCTCCTCGCCAATCAAGGTCCCACCAAAATCATCTGCTCCATATTGTAAAGCAAGTTGAGCCATTCCAACTCCGTTTGTCAACCATGATGATTGGATATGTGGAATCAGTCCATTGAAAACAAGTCTTGAGATGGCAATCATTTTTAGTAGTTGAATACCTCCAGACCCATGCTCGACAATTCCTTCCTCTTTCATTTGCGTATTGTTGGGTTCAAAATTCCATGGAATAAATGCCATGAATCCGTTGGTTTGTTCTTGTAGTTTTATAATTTTAAAAAAGTGATCAACGATATCCTCTGTTTTTTCAACATGCCCATACATCATTGTTGCAGACCCGGGAATTCCAAGAGAGTGAGCTTCGCTCATTATTCTAATCCAATCATCACTTGAAATTTTTTTAGGACTTATAACATCTTTAACTGAATCTACAAGAATTTCTGCCCCTGCACCTGGGATTGATTGGAGACCAGAATCTTTTAATCTTGATAAGATTTCTTTTGTAGATGATTTTTCTACTCTTGCTATCATATCAATTTCCGAGGTTGAAAGTGCATGAACACCAATCATGGGGAATTTTTTTCTTATCATTTTAAAGGCATCTTCATAGTATTCAATTTTTAAATTTGGGTTATGGCCTCCTTGTATGAGGACTTGTCTTATCTTAAACAATTCCCAAGCAGATTTAACTCGAGCTTCAATTTGATCCAAAGTTAATGTGTAAGAATCTTCAGCTCCTGGCGAGCGATAAAAGGCACAAAACTTGCAATCAGTAATACAAACATTGGTATAATTCAAAATAATGTTATTTACAAAGGAAGCTTTTTTGCCAAATTGTTGTTTAGTAAGAAATCCTGAAACTAGACCCATTAAGTAAACGTCATTAGATCTTAAAAGCCTAAAACAATCTTCAGGACTTGGTCTTTTTCCGTTTAAAGAATTTTCAAGAATGTCACCGATATCACTTTGGTAAAGTTGCTCCGTAGTTTGAATCAATTTTCTTGTTCACTGTCCTTTTCAATTTCTATTTATTCCTATATAGAAAAATCTGGTGAAAAATACCAACCATATGACTAATTCATGCGCAATAATGGGAAAAAGAAATTTCAAGATTCACGTTATTTTTAAGTAGGGCCCAAGAAAGAATTCACCAATGGTATCAGGCCATCAAATTAGACTAAATCGAATTTTAAGGAAAGGAAGGATGCTTTGTATCCCAATGGATCATGGTATTTCAAACGGGCCTATCGAAGGATTAGAAGATCCCGTATCCATGATTTACCAATGTGAGGGACATGGTCTTACAAGTGTAATTGTTAATAAAGGAATAATCAAAGCATTGCCAAAGCCCACCAGAGTAGGAGTCTTAGTTCATTTTTCAAGTAGTTCAATTCTATCAATGTCACCGAATAGAAAAATGCTTACTGGTACCGTCAAAGAAGCTTTACGATTGGGCGCAGATGGTGTTTCTCTTCATATCAATATAGGCGGAAAGGAAGAGCCAGAAATGTTAGAACAGCTTGGAATGACTGCAGATCAATGCCACAAATGGAACATGCCACTTTTAGCCATGATGTATCCTAGGGGTGAAAATGTAAAGGATCCTCACGACCCAGAAATTGTTGGACATGTTTCACGAATCGGTGCAGAATGTGGAGCAGATATTATCAAGACACTGTACACCGGAGACATTGATTCGTTTTCAAAGATTGTAAAAAGCACACCGGTTCCAATTGTAATTGCCGGAGGACCAAAAGCAAAAACAGACTTAGATATCCTCCAAATGACAGAGGATGCAATTACTGCAGGGGCAAGGGGAGTAACTTATGGAAGAAATATTTTTGCACATAAAACTCCTGAAAAAATGGTAGAGGCTTTAGCTGCTATTATATTTAAAAAAGAATCCGCCAAGGAAGCAATGAAAAAAATTGAGTAAAAATCGAGAATTAATCGTTTCACCCAAAGTATCTCAAACACAGTTATCAAAATTTCTTCCTCAGTTAGAGGACGAGGGAATTAAAATGATATTTCTTGATCCAAAAAAAATTAGAAATATCAAAACAAATCTTGAAACAATATTTCCTTCTCCCCAAGCAAAGCATGTAATACTTGAAAAGAGTGGTGCGATAAAACAAAAAGGGAAAAAAATAGGTAAAAAATTTGAAATATTATCAAATAAAGATATCGAAGATATTTTATCCGTTTCAAAAAAAGGCCTAGATTTTGTCATAGTCGAAGTAAAAGATTGGAAAATAATTCCATTGGAGAACCTTATTGCTAAACTTCACAAAATTCATACCAAAATTTACGCCGTAGCTAAAACACCCGAGGAAGTAAGAAAAATGTTTTCTATTTTAGAAGTTGGAGTAGATGGAGTAATTTTCAGTACTTCGTCTATTGGAGAGGTAAGAGAAGTGATGGTGTATCTGGGAAGTAGAAGTTTTGAATTGAAAAAGGGGAAAATCATTGAAATCAAAGAAGTTGGAGATGGAGAAAGAGTTTGTGTAGATACAGCATCCATGTTGCATAAAGGAGAGGGAATGTTAATTGGAAGTAGATCGAACTTTTTGTTTTTAGTTCATAACGAATCAGTTGGTTCTTCATTCACATCACCAAGGCCATTTAGAGTAAATGCGGGGGCCGTTCATTGTTATACTCTCTCACCAGATGGTACAACTAACTATCTTTCTGAGGTGGAAACAGGCTCAGAGGTATTAATTATCAATTCAAAAGGTAAAGCAAGAAGAGCGACTGTAGGAAGATCCAAAATTGAACGACGACCAATGCTAATGATCAAAGCATCAGTAGATGGAGAAATCGGAGGGATTATCGCACAAGACGCAGAAACTATTAGATTTGTAAAACCCAATGGACAACTTGTTTCTGTAACTCATCTCAAAAAAGGCGATACTGTTATGGTTTACTCCAAAGCAGCCACAGGGAGACATTTTGGAATGGAAGTAGATGATGAATACATTTTAGAAAAATAATCAATATGAGATATAAAACCTGTATATCAATTGCCGAAGTATCACCAAAGAAAGTTAGTCAAACTTTGAAAATTGCATTAAAGAAAGGAGATTATGCAGAAATTCGTTTTGATTATTTAAAAAAAGAAGAAATACCTCAAGTGCTAGAAATTATAAAAAAAAAATTGAGTCATATTGTTTGTACTCTTCGACCCAAATCGGAGGGAGGTAAATTTATCGGTAATGAAAAAGAAAGAATAGCCATCCTAAAATTAATTGCAGAATATGACCCTTTTTTATTAGATGTAGAATTTACTACAATTAAAAGAAATAGAGACCTAGTAAAATATCTAAAAAAAGCCAAAACAAACCTTTTGATTTCTTATCATGATTTTAAAAAAACTCCCAGGATCACTCAGTTGCAAGAGAAACTAGGGCAAATGAAAAAATTCTCATCTAATGTAAAAATAGTCACTACCGCCAAATCTACCAATGATTCATCCAGAATTTTGCAACTATACAATAAAAAGGGCAAAGTAAACCTAGTTTGTTTTACAATGGGTGATTTAGGTAGAACTTCTAGAATTTTGAGTTTATTTCTAGGAAGTCCCTTTATCTATGTGTCTTTGGGAAAACCCGTTGCGCCAGGTCAGTTTAGTATAGATGAAATAAAAAAAATTATCAAATTAAAGAAATAACATTTTCAAATAATTTATTAATGAAATTAAATTAAAAAAAATTATTTTCAAATTGTTGGATACTTAAAGTCGAGAGTTTAAATCAATCATGTTAACCAGAACAAATATGTCAAAAACGTTTGCAGTGATTGGAGATCCTATTGATCATTCATTGTCACCAAATATTCATAGTGCGGCATTTAGAGAATTGAATTTAGATTGTTCATATATTGCATATAAAATATCTAAAGGTGAATTAAAGGAAGGAATAGAATCCCTTAAAAAAATAAAAATAGATGGATTTAATGTCACAATTCCTCACAAAGTAGAAATGATGAAATATCTTGACAAGACTGATGAATCCTGTAGTTTAATCGGAGCAGTCAATACAGTGACAAACAATGGGGGAATTTTAAAAGGATATAATACAGATATGGATGGTTTCTTAGATCCTTTTAGGAAAAAGAATTTGAATGTGCAGGGAACGAAAATTCTTTTGATAGGAGCAGGAGGAGCAGCTAGAGCAATTGTTGCAGGTTTTGCAAAAGAAAAAGCCAAACAAATAACCATTGCAAATAGAACTCTTCAAAACGCAAATAATTTGGCACAGTTTGCAAATACAATTGGGCTTGAAACTAAAGTAACCACCATCGAAAACGTTGGAAATCGATTAGAGGAATACGACATAATTGTCAACGCAACATCCATTGGACTAAAAAATGAATCAAGTCCAATTTCTTTTGAGTCAATGAGACCAAAAACAATTGTGTATGACATTGTATACATGCCAATGAATACTGATTTTTTAAAAAAAGGAAGGGAAAAAGGAGGTATTCCAATTTATGGGTACGAAATGCTCCTAGGTCAAGCAGTAAGAGCATTTGAGATTTGGCATAAGATAGAAGCACCTTATAATGCAATGAAAAAAGCTCTCTTAGGAGGAGTATAATGGCAAAATCAAGAGCGATTGTTCACGGGGCAGTTTCCCTTGTTAATGCAATAGCCAATAAAAAAGGAGCAACTATGGGGATTTCTCTTCAGGTGGAAGCCATTGTTGAAACTGAGCCTGGGAAAGGAATTACCATTCAGTCTAATAACAAAACCCTTAGTTCTAGATTAGTCAATAAAACGATAGAAAAAATTTTGACCAAAAAAGAGCTTGAACAAAATAAAATAACCATAATTCTGAATTCAGAAATTCCAACAGGTTACGGATTGAAAAGTTCTAGTGCAATATCTTCAGCCGTTGCTCTTGCATGTGCAAAAATATTCAAACCAGAATTATCAGATCAGAAAATTTTGCTGGCAGGAGTAGCCGCATCAAAAGATTCCAAAGTAAGCATAACTGGGGCGTATGATGATGCATGTTCTTGTTATTTTGGAGGATTTAATGTAACAGACAATTCCAAAAACCATCTAATTCGCTCAGAAAAAATTCCCAGCAATTTGTTGTCAATAATATTTATTCCTAAAAATCGAAAACGTGGAAATGTAAAAAAATTGAAAATTTTATCAGCTGTTTTTTATAACGCTTGGAAATTAGCTAAGAATTCCAATTATTGGCAAGCAATGATAATAAATGGTTTAGCGACTGCAACAATTTTAAATTCCGATCCAAAAATTATTACTAACCTTCTTGAAAAAGGAGCTATTGCTGCATCCGTTTCTGGAAATGGGCCTGCTATAGCAGCCATTGTAAAAAAAGAAGATGAGCAAAACGTAAAAAAAGTTTTTTCATTGTTAGACGGAAAAGTAATTGTTTCAAAAATTAACAACAAAAAAGCTGAAGTCTATGATTTGTAAAGTAGAAAAATCAACACTTACAGGAAATCTAATCTGTCCTCCCAACAAAAGTTACAGTCATCGGGCTATTTTTTTAGCTGCACTTGCAGGAAAAAATAGTCAGGTGAATAATGTTTTATTTTCAGACGACACCCAAGCTACAATTAATGCCTGTAAAAATTTTGGAGCCCAAATTGAGGAAAAAAACACTTCAATCTTAGTTACAAAACCAATAGGTCAAGGAAAATTTGTGCCTGAAATCAACGCAGAGAATTCTGGAACAACAATAAGGATTGCAGCAGCAATAGCCAGTTTATTTCCACATGAAACTAAATTAACAGGAGATTCTAGTCTAAAAAAACGACCAATGCAGCCATTGTTAGATGCCCTTGAGAGCATCGGTGCAAAATGTTCATCAACTAATGGAACACCTCCAATTAAAATCTCTGGAATAAGTAAAGGAGGAGACGTGACAATCCCGGGAAATTTTTCTAGTCAATATATTTCAGCTCTTTTTATCACTGCCCCACTAACTGAAAAAGGAATCCATTTAGTCATTGAAGAAGATTTGGTATCAAAACCATACCTTGACGCAACAATTTCTACAATGAGACATTTTGGAGTTACAGTTCAAACCTTGATCCCCTATAAACGATATAACATTGAGCCTCAAATTTACAAACCATCAATATTTACCGTCCCAATTGACTTCTCAAGTCTTGCTTTACTTTTATCTGCTGCAGTCCTATGTGGAGAAAATTTTGTAATAAAAGGAAATCTTGGAAATCTGCCTCATGGAGATGAGGTGTTTATCGATATTTTAGAACAAATGGGAGTTAAAATTACAATCGATGACAACCAGATGGTTGTAAGATCTCCTGAAAAATTGGAAGGAGGAAAATTTGATCTTAGTAACTCTCCAGATTTACTTCCCCCTTTAGCGATATTAGCTTTGAAGACTTTAAAACCAATTGAGATTATCAATGTGAAACATGCTAGACTTAAAGAGACGGATAGAATTGCAATAATTGCAAGGGAACTTGTCAAGTTAGGGATAGAAATTGAAGAAAAAGAAGATGGGTTAATTTTGAATGTTTCAAATGATTTCAAAGGAGCTGAATTGATTTCGGAAAATGATCATCGATTATTTATGGCGTTTTGTATAGCAGGATTGTATGTAGGAAATTGCACAATAACGAATCCTGAATCGGTAAAGGTATCATATCCAAATTTTATCAAAGAAATGAAAAGTATTGGTGCAAAAATTTCGGTCTTTTAGCAAACATAAAAAAAATTTTAATAAAATCAAAAGGCGCGACCCTATATAGGGTGAAAAGCATTCTCCTCACCCAAAACGCCTTTGCGTTAACAACATGTATTTTTCGTAGGGCCGCGCAAATTATTTAATAAAATTTGCGTATTTCATCGTATAATATATAGGATATCATTATATTTAAGATTTATTTGTAATTTTTATAAAAAAGACTAAATTTTAATAAATTTTTTACATTACTGAAATAAGTATTTTGAGGATTCCAGAAAAATTAATAGAAATTTTGAGTCTTTTTTAAATGAGGAATTATAAACATCGCTAATCATTCATAGACTAGTGCAAGGAAATTCCATAGGTCAACGTCTCATATTAACCAGTTTTGGAGAGAGTCACGGTAAAATTATCGGGGCAGTTTTAGATGGATGTCCTGCTGGATTAGAAATTGATGAAAAAGATATTCAGAAGATGCTAGACTATAGAAAACCTGGGACATCTCTTATCACCACTCAAAGAAAAGAAGGAGATAAGGTGGAAATCATTTCTGGGGTTTTTAGAGGGTATACTACAGGAGCTCCCATCACTATGGTGATTTGGAATAGTGATCAAAAATCTCGAGATTATGAAAATTTAAAAACTAAACTTCGCCCTGGTCACTCAGATTATCCAGCCATGATAAAATATAATCATTTTAATGATTACAGGGGAGGAGGAAGATTTTCTGGAAGGTTAACTGCGACACACGTTATGGGAGGAGCTATTGCAAGAAAACTTATCAAAGTAACACTAGGAATTGAAACCAACTCATATACAAGCCAAGTAGGTAAAATCGAAATGAAAAAAGAATTTGATAAAAAAATGACAAAAGCAATTTATCAAAATGAGGTTAGATGTCCTGACCCTAAAACTGCAGAAAAAATGAAAATAGCAATTTTAAAAGCTAGAAAAAAAGGAGACTCCTTGGGAGGAATTATCGAATCAATAACCACTAATGTTCCAGTAGGACTTGGCGAACCAATTTTTAGTTCCTTAGAATCAGAATTGAGTAAGGCCATATTTTCAATTCCCTCTGTAAAAGGGATTGAGTTTGGATCAGGGTTTGAAGGTTCAAAATTATTTGGTTCTGAAAATAATGACCTTTACACAATCCATAAAGGGAAAATCGTTACCAAAACAAACAATTCTGGTGGAATTCTTGGAGGTATTTCAAATGGTATGCCAATCACTTTAAGAATTGCCTTTAAACCTGCTTCTTCTATTTCACAAAAACAGAGCACGGTGGATATTAATACTAAAAAAATTGTCAATCTAGAAGTTCAGGGTAGACATGACCCATGTGTTGTTCCAAGGGCCCCTCCGGTGGTAGATTCCCTTGTTGCATTGACATTAGCGGATCAGGCCATTATAGCAGGAAAAATTAAACCTGTATTGTAAAAAAATGTCTGAAATTAACGAACTTCGTAGGAAAATGGACGAGATCACCATTGAAATGATAAAGATGTTAAAAACTAGAACAGACATCGCAAAAGAGATTGGCGAAATTAAAAAAAACTCTGGGAAAGGCATAACCGATGAATTACGAGAAGAGAATCTTAGAATTAAAATTATTTCTTTGTGCAAAGAATTGAATTTTGATGAATCAATCGCAACAAAATTTTTGAATTTTCTTCTAAATGAATCTGTAAAGGTACAAACAGGTGATAAAGAAACTCATCTTTCCATCTTTCTTAAAGCAAAATCCCTTGAATCAAGTGGAAGAAGAATTATCCACATGGAAGTAGGAGAGCCAGATTTTTTACCACCACAAATTGTTAAAAAATCCCTTTCGGAAGTTTATGACAAGGGGTTTTTAAAATATGGTTCTGCCAAGGGAATTCCCCAATTTAGAGAAGCTCTCGCAAAACATGTATCAAAACTTTTTGAAGTAAATATAAGATCAGAAAACATCTTGGTGAATCCAGGGGCAAGATTTGGAATATTTACAGCAATTAACACTCTGCTTAACCCAGGAGATGAATTAATCGTTATTGAACCAGCTTGGCCTGCCTACAAAGATTGTGCATTACATGCAGGAGTAAAAGTTAGAACAATTGAAACAACATTTGAAGATAGGTGGGAACCTTCAATAGCCCAAATAGAAAAAATAATAAACCCTAACACAAAGATGATTTCTTTAAATTATCCAAATAATCCAACAGGAAAAATCCTTCCTTTAAAATTACAAGAGCAGATTGTTGAACTTGCAATTAAAAATAACATATACATTCTTAGCGATGAAATTTATTCTCAATATGCATTTGCTGATTGGAAAAGTATTCTATGCTATAATTATGAAAAAAGTATTGTAACTCAATCTTTTTCAAAATCGCATGCAATGACAGGATTTAGAATTGGATACACAGTTACAAAAGAGGACATTATCGATAAAATGGCAAAATTCGAGGCTTTATGCCTGACCAATGTTTCAGAACCCATTCAATACATAGCTATGAAGGCATTAGAGGCAGATACTACAGATAATACTAATACAGTACGGCGAAGATTAGAATTATTGGCAAAAAAAGCAACAGAAATGAATCTGGATTTTGTTGTTCCAGATGGGTCGATGTATATTTTTGCTAGAATCAATCAGGAAGGGTTTGATGGAGTACAATTTGCCAATAAGCTGTTAGATAAAGGATTGGCAGTTGCGCCAGGCGAAGGGTTTGGAAATTATAAAAATTTTATTAGATTATCGGCATGTCAAGATGAAGAAGTACTTACGGAAGGAATGAATATACTAAGTGATAATGTGAGATACAAATAATGAAGAAATCAATTACCGTTATTGGCGCAGGTGGACAAATGGGTCAGTGGTTTTCAAAATATTTTGCAAGTAAAGATTTTCAGGTAACCGGATTTGATGAGGAGAACAAAATAAAGGGTAAAGACATAATTCAATCAAATTCCTTAGTAGGAGCGATTCTTAAAGCAGATTACGTAATCCTGTGTATTCCAACAAGAAAAACTCCGGAAATCATTAGATTAATTGCCAAAGAAATGAAAAGAGGAACATATCTAATTGATATTTCATCTGAAAAAACTAAAACTGTTTCAGCCTTAGCAAAGATGCCAGCGAAGATAAATCCTATTTGTATTCATCCCATGTTTGGTCCTGGTGTAAAAAACATTCAAGGGCAAAATATTATATCAGTCCCTGTAAAGGATGCTAAAAAAGAGTTAAACGTTGCAAAATCACTTTTTGAAGGGGCAAATTTTGTAACCATTGATGCAGCAGAACATGATAAAAAAATTGCCGTAATATTAGGACTAACACACCTCCTTAATCTTGTCTTTGCAAATATTATTTCAAAAGATGAGAAAATTGCATTGACAGAAAAAATGTCTGGAACCACCTTTAGAATTCAAAAAACGCTTGCAGAAAGCATAATGACAGAGTCTCCCGAATTAATTGAAACAATCATTGCAAACCCAGAGATTCGAAGAGTAGCTGAAGATCTTTGGAAAGATGTAGGCAGACTTCTAACCGCTGTCCAAGAATCAAAAACAGAAGAAGTAATCAGTTACATCAAGTCATGTAAAGAGAGACTTGCTACTAGAACAGACCTTGATTTATCTTACAAAAAATTAACAAAAATGGCAAATGCATTAGAGAAGAAATAGCAGAAATGCGTTCGACCAAGATAGTAACTTCATTTATCAAAAACAATGATAAACTTCTCCTCCTAAAACGAAGTAACACCGTAAAAACCATGAAGGGGTTATGGGCAGGAGTAAGTGGAATAATTGAAAACAATGAACCTCCTTTAAGAAGGGCAAAAATTGAAATTTTTGAAGAATTGGGGATTTCAGAAGAGAAAATTAAATTCTTAAAATCAGCTTCAGAAATAAAAGTGGTTTCTCCTCAATACGAGAACCATGAATGGGAGATTTTTCCATTTTTATTTGAAGTAGAGAATCCAATGATTAAACTAAATTGGGAAAATTCTGAATATAGATGGGTTACATTTGACGAAATAAAAAATTACAAAACGGTCCCAAGTATTGACAAAGTTTTACTTAGTTTGTTGTAACTTTTCTTTTTCATATTTTCTCTGTTGCGGAAGCATAATGTAAACACATGCTCCTCCACACATAGTGCATGGAACACTGTTTCCAGGATGTTGACCGGTTCTGCTATGAATTTTAGCTGCTTCTTCTGGATCAATGGACAGCGCCAATTGTTTTTCCCAATCAAGGGTACGTCGGGCCTCACTCATTGCCATATCCCATTTTATAGCTTTTTCACGAATTTTTACAAGATCCGCTGCATGAGCTGCAATCCTATAAGCAATCAACCCAGCTTTTACTTCGGCTGAATTAGGTAATGCTAAATGCTCAGATGGGGTTAGATAACACAGTAAATCTACACCCTCACTAGCCGAAACTGCAGCCCCGATTGCACTTGCAATATGATCATGACCTGAGGCCACATCAGTAACCAATGGGCCTAAAACATAGTAAGGAACATCACCAATTAGGGATTTTGCCAATCTTACATTAGCTGCAACTTCATTTAATGGAACATGCCCAGGACCTTCAATCATAACTTGTACATCTTTTTCATGAGCTCTTTTGGTTAAATCAACCATGTTAATCA
>JBFIPZ010000011.1:0-21060 GCA_041609855.1 Nitrosopumilaceae archaeon
AAGCCTTTACCGAGACATATTTGGATCAGATTGAAAAATATGCAAAGTATAGACAGAAGATTATTCAGATGCAGATTTCCTCCCTTGGTGTATTTGATAATTATATGCATATTATGATGGATTCTTATGCAAAAACCTTATTTCAATTCAATAAAGTAGCAAATTCATAAAAAATCAATTTTGAAAGAAAATATGGTATAGAGGATTTCGAATTTTGAATAATTTACTCAGATATGTTGAAATTTGATTCCAGCATTAGATAAATTATCCTCAAAATAACGTTAACTGCAAGTTTTTTGGAGGCCTTAAAGATGATTTTGATACGTTCCTAATTAACGAGGAACTAAAAATTATCTCCTTGTGTAATTGTACTAATTTATGACTAACCATACATACCCAGTTTAAATTAGACTCTAAAACTAACGAATTATGTTAGACAACGTAAATGATACTATTTTCATAGGTAAGAAACCCTTAATGACTTATGTTACATCCGCAATAATTCAATTATCTGCATTACCTTCTATAACAATAAAAGCTAGAGGACAAAGTATTGGACCTGCTGTAGACGTAGCACAAATACTGTTACGAAGAACCAATGTATTTGAAATTGGAATTATCAAAATTAACTCTGAATCTCTAGATTCTTCAGATGGAAAAAAAAGAAATGTTTCTTCAATTGAAATTCCAGTAACAAGGATTGGATAAGATAGTGATCCAATGGATACAGGTTTATGGTAATAGATAATTTCCAGAATGAATCCATATGCGCACGATGTGGAAAACATTCCGTGTTAACCGATGGAGACACGGGAGAACGTTTTTGCTCTAAGTGCGGTAATGTGGTCTCTGAAAAATCACAAGAAGCAGGTCCAGAATGGAGGTCGTTTCAGAAAGATGGAGGTTCAGATCCAGCAAGAACAGGTACGCCAACATCTCTTACACGCCATGACAAAGGATTATACACAATAATTGGACCTGCCAATAGGGATTCAACAGGAAAACCTCTTTCCTCATCAATGAAAACCACTATAGAGAGATTACGAACTTGGGATAGTAGAAGTCAAGCTCAATCTGCAGACAGAAATCTCAGGCAAGCCCTCGGTGAATTGGGAACACTAAAAGACAAACTAACAATTTCTTCTAGTGTTCTTGAGAAAGCTGCTTATATTTACAGAAAAGCATTGGAGAAAAAACTAATTCGTGGTCGGTCTATTTCTGCAATGATTGCTGCCTCGCTTTACGCTGCTTGCAGAGATACTGAAACTCCTAGGACACTAAATGATGTTGCTAGTTCTGCTAATGTTAAGCGAAAGGATATCGCCAGATCTTACAGATTGTTGTACCGTGAATTAGAGCTAAAGATGCCCGTTGTAGATTCGATTCAATGTATCGCAAGAATTTCAAGCAAACTTGAGATTCCAGAAAAAATAAAACGTTATGCAAGCAAAATACTTCAAGATACACGAACAAGTAGAGAGTCGGCAGGAAAAGCTCCAATGGGGTTAGCTGCAACAGCATTATACATGGCATGTATTCAGAATGGATTTCCTATAACTCAACGGGATCTTGCAGAGGCTGCAGGGGTTACAGAAGTTACAATAAGAAATCGATACAAGGGATTAAAGGAAGAACAGACATTAAGGTTGGAAATTTAATTTTTGTCAAATGTAAAAATAGGTTTAAATTAAATAAATCAACAGGACAAATCAACTAAATGGATCGGAAATTATTTTTGGGATATATAAGAGAATTTTACTAGAAATATGAAAAAATATAATGATTAAACAAAAGTGCGACAGATGCGGTTCAGATTTAGGAACTGAAAGCAAGAAAACAAAGCAAAGATTTTGTGGTAAATGCAAAAGAAAGTTTCAATTATTTGGATAAATAAGAATAAAAGATAATTTTTACTCTGTTATTGTTGCAAGTAAGGCCTTTAGTTGAATTGGTTTTTTCAAATAACCTTTAATCCCTTCTTTTTTTAACAATTCCTTAATTTCTGCAGCCTTAAAATCGTGAGCAGAAAATATTATTATTTTTTGGTCTTTAAGAATATTTTCCGATTCTAAATTTTTAATAATATCAAATCCACTTAATTCTGGCATGTGAATATCTAGAAAAATATAATCGTATTTTTCGTTTTTTATTTTTTCTAAGCCATCCAGAGGGTTATTTGTAATCTCATTGTCATAGCCTTTGGCTTTGAGAAATTTTGAAAGAAGACCGGTGATTTCAATATTATCATCAATTAAAAGAACTTTTTTAGAATTGAGACTCAGGTTCTTTTGGATAATTTCTAGTTTTTTAATGCTGGAGGGTTTTTCCTCAACAGAATGTATCCCAAATTCCAATAATTCTTCAACTTGAGATTCGTTGAATTCAAGTACACTAACTACCACTACTTTTTTCAACTCTGAAGGCCTTTGAATTTTTAATTCACGAAGAAAATCAAACCCACTGAATTGAGGCATGCACAAATCAAGTAGAATCAAATCATAATTATTTTGATTGACAAGTTCTAATCCCTGTCTTCCATCATTTACGCTTTTAACAATATGATTATCTGTAGAAAACATGTCTGAATACAGAGCACAAATTTCCGGTGAATCATCAATGTGTAAGATGTTCATATTTTATATTATTTCATAATTGGATAAATTCCTGTAGGTTCATTTTGAACAAAATTTAGTTATATTTTGAATAATTTAGGCTCACGCCTAAGATCACCTAAAAAATTATCTATCTCTAAACATCTTCCCGCCTGAAAAATTAATTTTTTATTAAACTTTGTAAAAAGATACAAAAAATCTATCATGACATGAAAACCATTCAAAAAAATAAGAAAAAAGGAATCTATGGAAGATTTAATGGAATAGATGCACTTCCATATGGTTCTGAAATTCTAAAATAATACTCCTTTGAGGGATCGTATTCAAATTTTGTTCCACCATAACCAATGTTTGGTCCAAACAACATGTTGAATATTTCAGAGGTACCAGGCTTAACAATTATTTGTCCGTTTGTAAAATCCATGCCAGCATACTTGAAAGCTTTATCACCATTCCAGACATCATAGTTACAAATTGCTGGCCCAGTACACATCATTGCGATATTTTCAGATTCGCTATTATTTACAGCTAAGAACCTAACTGAGAGAATTGCTTGTCCATTTGAACTAATTTCAAATGAATTTCCTTCAGTTCCAAGACCTGTCCAATAGTAAGTTATTGGACCCACTTCAAATGGCTGTCCGGTTTTAATTATCTTGTAAGCTTCAATTTGATGCTTTGCTGCCTTTTCACAATTTAATCTTGGATATGCTTTTGTAATTTCAGAGCAGGCTTCCAATTCTGCTTCTAGTGATTCCAATTTTGAGTCCGCAGAAGAAGATTTTGGTTGTTCCATACCTTGTTGTTCAGATGAAGGGACAGAAATTATGCCCGTTTTGATTAAATGTTGAATTCCATTAATAAAATCGGCATCAGTGATTGTACCCTCTGCCCACCATCCTGCATTATTTTTTACCCATTCAGGCACTCCTTGAGATTTATCCGAAGATACTTCCGTTGGAGGTACCACAATAAGTCCATCTTTAATCAAAAATTGAATTCCTTGAACAAAATCTGATTCAGTGATTGTACCCTCAGCCCACCATCCTGCATTGTTTTTTACCCAAGCTGGAACTTCTTGTGCACTAGCAAAAGAAGCTATTGAACCAACTAGCAAAATTGCAGTGATTGTAGTTATTGTTGTCTTCATTAGTTATTTTTTTCCTTAATGATATTTAAAATAGTGCTAACACAATACATAGTGCCAATTATGTCATTTTCACTGCAAAATCTCTAGTGGTAATTGGAATTTTTTCTGTTTGACTTTTTATGTAATTAACTGGGATTTTAAAAAGTGAGTGAAAACAATGAAAATCTAGGCATACAAAAACATCAAATTTCGGAACCAGAGGTTAAGGAATTTGTTCTTCAGAGATTTAATGATGTAAAACAATCTAAAAAGATCAAAAACCTGGTGAATTTTCAAGCGATGAATAAGTATATGCTAATGTCTCATGATCAGGAGGAACTCAAGAAATTAGGAAATATTGTAGCAAGATACAAAAAAAAGACACCCCTTTCAGAAATTTTAGAAAATTATGAACCTCATCTAAAAAAAGCCCTTGAAAATCCACCTAGCATAAAAAAACACTCTAACGTCCTCAATCATATTTTTGGCTATTTTTCCAAAGATTTTAGCTTAGATGAACAAAGAAAATTTTTTCATCTTTTAGAAGAATATCAAGATAAAAAAATTACTCTGGGAGAAATTCTTTCATCAATACATCCAATTATTTACAGATTTAACAATACATACCTAGCTTCTCAAACATATTTTTTACTTTATTCAAATGTACCGCCAGAATTTTTTCATATATTCGAACATCAAAAACAACGAACAAGTATTTGAGGAATTTATTATTAAATTTCACTTACAAAAAAAACTCACAAATTTATTCCTGGGGTTATATGGGTTTTCCTTTATATTGATAATCAATAACTTTGTGAAATAAATTATGAGATGAAAATACTGCTACTATCGAAACAAAAATACCAATAAAGTTTCTAATAGTCATTAATTCATTTGGTTGTGTTGCTATAAATGAAGTCTCAAAAACTATGTAAAAATTATCAAATAACCAAAAAGCCAAAGTAAACCACGAAAGAACACCAGCTATCAGGTATCCTAAACGTGTTTTATTATTGATAAAAATTATCGCAGCAATAATTGCACTATACCAAACAAAGGATCCAATTAACCAAAGAGGGTTCCAAACTTCGGATCTGTCATCTAGCCAATAATAGGTAGAACCAATTATCGCAAGTGCAATTAGACTGGCTTGAATTAACTTTTGGTTAATTTTAAAACCAGTTCGTTCCTCTTTTAATTCCGAGATAGGAGGATTTTGTTTCATTTCTTTGGTAGCAATATCAATAGATTCCCTTACTGATTTTAGATGGAGTGGAATAATTTTTGATAATGAATCATCAGTAACAACTGTGTCATGGACCAAGCTGTCAATCAAAGGGCGCGCTAGAGACGCTTTTACAGGTGTAATCAAATCAACCCAGTATGAAGAAAGTCTGGTAGTTAGGAATGGAATTTGTATTACAAACAAATTTTTATTTAAATAAGCAGAATATGCTCTCATTAATTCCTCATATGTCATTTTTTCGGGCCCTCCAATTTCAAAAATTTTCCCAACGGTTTGAGGTTTTTCCAAACAACCAACCAAGTAATCACACACATCATCCACAGCGATTGGTTGAGCAAGGGACTTTACCCAAGATGGGCAGACCATTATCCTTAATCTCTCAACTAAATATCGAAGCATAGCATATGATCCACCTTGTGCACCGATGATAAGTGATGCCCGTAATTCTGTTACTGGAATATTGCCTGATGCAAGTATCTCTCCAACCTCTTTCCTACTTTTCATATGAGGTGATAATTCGAGGCTGTCGTTAACCAAACCTCCAAGATAAATAATTCTTTTTACCCCTGCCTTAGTAGCAGCATTTAAAAAGTTTTGAGCTTGAGTTCGTTCACGTGAAGAAAACTCTTTCCACTCTTTTTTACTCCCTTCCATAGAATGGAGTAAATAATATGCCACTTCAATTCCTTTCATTGCTTTTTCCAATTGATCTACATCAAAAACATCAGCTTGAACATATCTTACATTCTCTGAATTTTTTAACTTCTTTCTACTCATTGCCGTTATTTTGTATCCTTTTTTGCAAAGAGAAGAAATTAATTTAGATCCAATAAATCCCGTAGCTCCAGTAACTAAAATAGAATAGGGTAAAATTTGGAGGGGAGATCCCTCAGTTTGTAAGTAGCTCATTTTTCTACCTCAATGCATCCAGTTGTTTTTTCGAACGATTAACCTTAATGCCTATTCCTGTAGTCACTGCGCCAATCACTAACCAAAGATACCCTCCCGTAATATACGCACTGCTCAATGTGTAATCCATGGAGCCAACCACCAAAAAGCCAATTCCTAGTGCAATAAGCACTATGCCTGCGGATAAAATCATCTTATCCAAAACTAGGACCTCCTAGTAGATTGCCATTTGTAAGAGGTACCATGGCTTTTGGTATTTTTTGGGATTTTGTGTAGTTCATGATCATTCTTTGCAGTTTAATTATTTAAACTAGTGTTAATTATTAACTCTAGTGCCAATTTAAGGCAAAAATAGGAATAAATAATCTAAATTTTATTGTATTTACCACTATAAAATTTAGTTGGCATTAGTTAAATATCTTCTCCCATAAGAAAAAATAATGGTATACCTTAGAGCAAAAAAAGTAAAGACAGATCAATATCTCTATTTAGTTAAAAGCGTCTGGGACTCTAAAAAAAATACATCCAAGCAAGAGATTGTAAAGTACCTAGGAAAATCCTCAGAGGTTGTAAAAGATGACATACCACCAGACTATAGAAACGATCCCAAAATCTTAGCAGGATTAGCAAAATACAATCCAAAAGATATTAAAAAAAGAGAAGAAGTATCAAAACATTCTAAACAACAATTATTTAAAAAATTAACAGAGGGAGACATTCAAGGATCCTTGACAATTTATGAAGATTACATAAACATTTTTAATATAACAGATTTTTTTGACAAGATTCTCAGACCGGTAATGTATAGTATTGGGGATCATTGGGCTACTGGAAAAATAAGTATTGCAACAGAACATGTAGCTAGCAATGTTGCACAAACACTTGTGAAAATTATAATGGACAAGGTTTCCGGAAAATCAAACAAAAAGAAAATTCTAATTTGTGTTCCACTTGGGGAGGAGCACCATCTTGGTTGTGATGTCCTAGAAACCTTTCTCACCCTTAAAGGATTCAAAATTTACAACATGAGAGGATCATTGCCTACCGAATCAATATTGAGTTTTATTGATAATAACAAGGCAGATATAGTATTTTTATCAATTACACTGGAAGATAATTTAGCCGCAGGACAAAGACTAGTGAGAAAAATTAGAGAACGATTTGAAATTCCAATTTTTGTTGGAGGATTTGCAATGCAGGCACATAAGACTCCTAAATTTGATGCAACCGTAGTGATAGACCCTTCTCTTGAACAGATACCAAAAATACTAAAAACAGCATAAAATTCTTCACACTATTTTTTTAAAAAGGATTGAATTTTAGGTGTACACAGAATAGAGCTATGTGCTGCAGAATCTGTGCCTATTCCGTAACTAATGGTTGAATCACCCACAAAAAACAGACCTTTTACACCTGGAACCTCATGGGGCATTTTTGAGTTCCATACTAATCCAGGTTCCTTTGCAACAGATTCCACCAGTTTCCAAGCCATAGGTCGCTCCCATAGTAAGGATTGTTTAAACTTTGGATAGATTTCATTAATTTCTTCTTTCATATCATCCACAATTTTTCTAATTTGTATTGGATCATCTGCCACTAAAGGATCAACTGGAGTTCCTGCAATTATCAAATGCTCTCCTGGTGGGGAAACGGCGGGAGTTATGTTTGAAATAAAAAAAATCCCCTTTGTAGTATAATGATCACCTACTGGAAAAATAACCTGTCTAGTATCGATTTGGGATTTTAAGGCAAAATGTACTTCGATGACTGCAGTTTTTTTATTTAATCTGTTAACCTTTTTTACAAAATTTTCAGCAAAAACATTTTTATCAAATAATTCATTGATTGCCATGTATGCTGGATAGGAAACTACAACACAATTCGTTTCTTGCAACTTGTCATCAGAAGTAATTATTCCCCTCACCTCACCCTCCTTGATCAGTATTTTTTTTACTGGAGAATTTAATTCAACACGACCATTTTTTTCTTGAATAAATTTATACAAAACTTTCGAGATTGAATCATAGCCCCCATCATCAGGATAAGCAAATTCACTTGTTCCACCTTTAAAGGGGTTGGCCCTAATTATAGTTCTTGCAAATTCCCCTAGAGAAATATGATCTGCTGTATCTGCAAAAGCCAGCATACAAACAGCTTCAAAAAATGCATTTGTTTTTGAATCAAGTTTTTTTGTTATTTCAGTTAATGAAAGATCGTCCCACTTTTCAGTTTTCTCTATGGACATAAATGCCATGGGAAGTAAAATCTTCAATAGATTAATCCGACTTTTTATAGGGATTAAAGAAAGTTTCAATAAATCTGATATTCCTTTAGGATATTTGTGAAAACCAGAATCTGAATGAAATGCAATTTTATCAACTTTAGCAAGTTTCAATCTAGAATCTATCCCTAATTCCTTAAAAATCGTAAATATCGCAGATTTTTTGTAAAATGGCATGATATGAAATCCATTATCAAGTATGTGATTTTTGAACTCTATTGCAGCTGTTCTCCCACCTATTTTAGATGATTTTTCAAGAATTTTTACAGAATAGCCATCATTGGCAAGAATAGCACCAGTTGTTAATCCACCCACACCTGCACCAATTACATAAACTGTTTGCATACCGAAAGGTTTGGTTCTTAATATTTATCCTGCGGCTAACTAATCTTTATAGTGCTAACTATTAATATACAAATTTTAAAGCTTGAGATTGCTCGGATAATGAAATAAATTCATCCATGACCATACTCATTTTTTTTGCAATATATCCTTCTAAAAATCCAAATATTTTCATCCATCCATTTAAAACTAATTTTACTTCAATAACAACATCGCATTCATCACCAACTGCAACATAAGTTTCAATAAATTGTGTTCCTTTGGTTGGACCACTCAAAATGTAGACCTCGTGTATATTGGGTTTTATGATTATATGTTTGGTCTTTACCTTTAGAGTTATTCCCAAAAACTTAATTTCCTCAATCACAAATTTCTCTTTCTCAGTTTCCTTTACAATTTTTATGGACTTGAAATAATTTGGCATTATGTTGTTAAAATTCTTAATATCAGTACTTATTTTGAAAATTTTTTTTCGAGGAAGAGAAGAGTGCCTTTTTAAGGTAAAAATTTTCATACTGATGTAATTAAAGTTGCTTGAGGTAAATTTGTTTGAGTGATTTTGAAATCATTGTAATTATTCAAAATTTGTTTTGCAACTAATATCAAAGATTCCTTTACTGCATCAGTTTTTTTAGGATCTGTAGAGGGATACAAACGAATTGTGGTTTTAGATTTTCCTGTGGAAATTTCAATGAAATACTTTTGATGTAAATCAGATATAACTACAGCAGGCAAAAGTGCTGTCAAATTATCTTTATCTACAAAAATTGTTTGAACTTTTACAAGGAAAGGTTCTTTTTGGAAAATGGGTGTAAATTTTTTTGAAAAATCTAATAAATCTATTTTTTTATCAAACACAACATGAGGCATTGTTTCCAAAAAACCTAGGAGATTTGAATATTTATACAAAAAAAGAAAAGCCTTCTAGTGCTAACAAATATTCTATTATCTGCCCAAATTGATGTAAAATAGCACTAAAGGTAACTTTTAGGCCTTGAAATACCAAAAATTAGGAGATTCTAAAAAGGGGAAAATACAAAAAAAGATAATTCCCTTAAATTACCACTAGGAAAAAAATCAATCTTGTCTTAAATAATTTAAAACCTAAAAATAACTATGGAGCAAGAAATAATTTATAAAAAAAACAATAATGGAAATTTAATTTACAAGAACTCAAAGATTAGAATTTGTTTAATATGTGGTAATAATAAAATTGATTCCTTTGAATTTGGAGTTTCATGTGAGGAATGTGGAACCTTGTTTGGGAGATCAAAATGTTAACTGAACTGGTTCATCAAAAAACTTGTAAAAACAACAAGATTATTACAGATTTATCCACCGGTGAAAGGGCATGTTATAATTGTGGATCTGTATCAAAAGAAAAACCAATAGATATTGGGACTGAAAATACTGGAACCACAAAAGAAGAATATCTCAAAACCTCTAGAGTGGGAAGAAAAATTTCATTAAAAATGGCTGATATGGGTCTATCCACAATCATTGAGTCAAAAGATATGGATTCTTCTGGAAGATCCCTGTCCAATGAGAATCGGAGAATGTTTTATCGTTTACGTATGTGGGATCGAAACAGTCGGTATTCAAATACTTCTCAATCATTTCAGAAGGCATTTCTCTTATTAGATGGAATACGAACTAAATTATCTCTTCCTGACTCTGTCGTTGAACAAACAGCTTATTTATTTAGAAAAATCGCAGCAAAAAAAATTCTTAGTGGAAGGTCAACTTTGGGAATTATATGTGCTACAGGATATATTGCATGCAGACTGGCTAATACGCCTAGGACTCTGAGTGATTTTTCTATTGCGGGAAATATAAAAAGAAAAAATTTGCAGAGAATCTATAGATTTTTGATAAAGGAACTTGAGATAAATCCTGTAGCCTATAGTCCACACGAGTTTGTTTCTAGAATTTCCAAAAAAATCAACGTTTCTGAAAAAACGGAAAGATTGGCCTTCAAAATTGTATCGCTAACCGAACAAAAAGGAGTTGCAACAAGTAAAAATCCCATGTCCATTGCAGCTGCCGCGGTTGCCTTAGCCGTTTTAAAGAACCAAGAAAAGGTTTCACAGACAAAAATTTCCCAAGCTTCTGGAATTAGCTCAGTTACAATCAGAGACCGAACAAAAGAAATCAAAAAACAACTAGGAGGTGAAATTTAATGGGTAGAACCTGCAGAAATATTTGCTTAATGCATAGAGCAGAATCTGTTCCAAATAAAATTAGATACCAGATTGGCCAAAAGCGTTGTACATTTTGTGGAATCTTCTTATCAATTGAGGACTCTAGATGTATTTGCTGTAAAGCTGTATTAAGAACAACTGCTAGAAGTAAAAAGAACTAGGCTTCTAGTTTTTCTTTTGGTTTATGTTTTTTCTCGCATTTTAAATTAAAGCTATTCTTATAATATGTAAATCATTAATACAGAAAAAATTAAATTTTTTATTACCTAATAACACCTTTTTTCATTTGTCTCTTTTTAAAAATGATAAATATTGGAATTGCAGGAATTGCAATCAGAATAATAGATGCAATTACAATGGAAATATAGTCATTTACAAATAATTTTGTTTCAAACCAGGCTTTAGGTAAAATTGTTAAAAAATCTTCCCCTGAAAAATCTTCAATTGTTCCAATGGCTAAACTGTATTTTCCACTTTGGTTTTTTTCATCCATTACAACAATAAAATATTCTCCATCAAGTGGGATTTCCATTTTAACTTCTTGTCTTTCCCAATATGTTACCTGCCCAAATGGTTCATAAAATTCTCTTGATGGAAATTCCCCCAAATATGGAATTTTTTTTACCCCAAGTGAGGTTTCAAAAGGAATAGGGTCATTTTCAAAAATTCCCTCCCCTACCAAAAATAAGGTGGGTGAGTAATTTTCTAATTCCGTAATTTTAGGCACTACAATGCTTGCATAAAACGAATCTCCATGTTTTGCATCAAATGAATAAAATTTTGCTTCATTTGAATCTAAATTCTCATAAATAGCCCAAGAAATCTTATGATCTGGAATTAGAAGTGAGGAGTCAAAACTTCTATGACTTTCATCATGGCTAATCAATTTGTGTGCATATGCTGAATTTGTAGAAACAAGAATTAAAATAAAAAAAGTCACCAGAATATTTAATTTCTTTTTCAATGACTTGAATCAAATCCTTTGGTAAATATTATGAAATTCGTGATATATGGTATTGGCTGTGGTTTGAATATGAGCCATTTCAGTAACGCTTTTTCCTCCTTGGGCAATCTCGCGCATAATTGTCATGCATTTGAAAGTTTTTGGTTGATCGGGTTTTTCCCTACCTGCCCAAATCTCAAAGCATTCCTCAAAGTCTAAGCAAAATCTTAAAATTATTATTTCCCATTCTGGGGAATTTGTTGGAATTTTTAATGCGTCAGCCAATTCTCTAAATTCGTTTTTTCTTTGACGTAAAACTAAATTCAAAGTATCTTTAGCCCTAATAGGATCATATCCTTGAAGGAGTTTTATCCTGTTCATAGAAAAATTTTCCTCATGAGATTTTAAAATAATTCATGATATTTAACCTAGTGATAAATTATTAATCTAGTGCCAAATTTAATTTTGATACTGATCCTAATTTTTTAACCTAATGGAAGAGATTTAAGGAAATTAACATTAGCACTAGGCAAAATAATTTTCTCTAGTTAAATAAGAAAAAAACAGAATAAATTTGTGAATTTAATAACAATATTTCAATGTAAAAATTATAACAAAGAATATGTTGACAGATGGTCTTATAGTTGTAATACGACAGAAGATTTTAAAAAAATAAAGGAGTGACTTATGCAGAAAGTTTATAGAAATAAAATCGATAATTCTTTTTCTGAATTAAAAATTCCTATAAGGATTGCATGTTTAAAGAATAATGGCATTCCAATTGTACTTTCTCTTTGGTATGTGCTAATTGATGACAAAATTTATTGTGCCACTCAAAAAACAGCAAAGATTGTTTCTTATCTTAAAAAAAATCCTGTCTGTGGATTTGAAATAGCAGGGGATAATCCTCCTTATAGAGGAATTCGCGGTGAGGGGACTGTTAGAATTTTAAACGAGGAAGGAAAAAGAGTCCTTTCTATTTTAATTGAAAAATATCTGGGACAAAAAGAGTCTAATCTTTCAAATTTCTTAAAAAACAATTCAAAAACCGAGGTCGCTATAGAAATTAACCCTCAACAAATACACAATTATGATTATTCAAAGCGAATGAAGGGTGCATAATATCTTGACAGCAGATGAAGGATGTCCAACATGCGGCTCAAAAAATTTTGGAAATCTGGAGATGAAACAAGACTCTGAACATAATATAACATGGAAAAAACAGTGTTACAATTGTAAAAAATCTTGGTTCTCTGAATCTTAAAATTAAATTTAGGGATGGTAATTTTGAAGGAAAGAAAGAGGATTCAATGAGGATTTGGGATATTTCTCCCTATTGAAAATTGTTGGCACTAGGGTTAAAATCACCACTAGGTTATATCATTCAAAACCCAAATAGTAGTGAAGGAAAATGCAAAAAACAATTCAAAAAAGAACACCACGGCTAAAGTTTATGGTGATTTTAGCAGCCGCAACTTCAGTGATACTGGTTTTTACTGTAACTCCATGGAATATTATGCCAACCTTGATTACTGAAGATGTAACTGTTATTGCTGTAACTGAATATGGTTGTGTTGGAGAATCTATTTTAGGAAACTCTGTTGTTGTTTCTGACTGTGATGCGAGTGCTGGAGATATAATTTCAGCTACCTTTTACGTACCAGCCATGCAACAAAATGGATACTATGATAGAATTGAGGATAAACTAGAAATGGTAAATCCTTAATCCTTATTTTTTTAGAAATAGAATTTAAGAAAAATATTTTAAGATTTTAAAAATTGGGATTTGTATTCTCTTAATTTTTTTAAAGGATAATTAACACTAGAAAATTATTTTATCACTAGTTTATATGCCAAGAAGTCAACCAAAAGATATGAAAGCAGAAACAGAACCAATGAGCGGAAAAAAACTTTTTGGGATAGTAGCAGCAGTGATGATAGGTGCAGTTATCGCTGGTCTTGTACTCTTTACAAATTTCTTGTAAGAGTAAAAATTTCTTTTTTATTTCACAAGAAATAATTTTATTACTTTACGTTAACGCTGAATTTCAACAAAAATATAATCACTTTTTGATTTTGGAAGAACAGTCATTATTTCTTTTCCTATCGAATCAGTAATTGTTTCAATTTTATCTTTATCAAAGCCATCTATCAAATTAACCTCAATTCCCACTATCACAGTTGTTGGTCCTATATGCTGCATATTCTGCCTTAGTTGAACCTGTTCCCACGATTATTTCTTTATCTTCTTTTCTGAGTTATCGAATTTTTCAATTTTAAGGGAAATTCCTTGGACTGAATTTGCCAAATAGCAATAAACCTAAATTTTTTTTATATAAGTTCATAAGCTTTCGATTCTTATGAATCAATGTTTTGAATAACAACAGACTTTTTGTAATTTGGGCAATAGTTGCAGCAGGTCTATGGCTAGCTAACTATTTCTATCCTAACGAGTTCATAGAGAAAGGATTCTACTCTTTTGTTGGATTAACAATAATTCATATAATTATGAAAATGATTCTTGAAAAACAATTTTCAAAAAAGATCAAAGAAAAACGTTCCAGATATTCGTTTAGGAAAATTATCTCTATACTTTACATGGTATCTTTTGGAATAGTTTTAGTTGGCGTATGGGGAGGGGGCGCTCAGGAAGTTACTGTAGCATTTGGCTTGCTTTCTGCCGGTGTCGCGTTTGCCTTGCAAGACCTTTTAAAAAACTTGGCTGGAGGAATAATCATCTATCTAAATCGATTGTACACCATAGGTGACCGAATTGAAATGAACGGAAAAACAGGAGATGTGATTGATATTGGTATATTGTACACCACAATTCTTGAAACACGGGAATGGATTTCAGCGGACCTCCCAACGGGTAGAATTGCAACACTTCCTAATGGAATTCTTCTTGGAAATAATTTAATAAATTACACAAAAGATCATAATTACATTTGGGATGAGATTTCACTTTCCCTTGATTACAAAAGTGATTATAAATTTGCAAATGAGCGAATTTATAATATCGTAAGTGAGGAAACTTTGTTAACCGTTGAAAAAGCCAAATCAAGTATAGAAAAACTTGGGGAAAAATATTATCTAGGGGAAAATAAAACAGAACCAATAATTCATTTGATTCCAACAGATAAGGAAATTTTGCTTAAAGTAAGATATGCTGTAGAAGTTAGACAACGTAGTACCATGAGAAACAAGATAAGTAACCGAATTTTGGAAGAAATTAAAAAATCAGATAAGAAGATAATGATATCTACTCCATTACTTGATATTGTTGGATTCCCCAATTCCAACGAAAACTTGGAAAAAAAGTAATTACCTTAAAATTAAAAAATAAAATATGTCTAAAATAAAGAAAATTCTAATCTTAGGTGGTGGATTTGGAGGAATCAAAGTTCTCAAACTAGTTCAAAATAGATTCAAAAATTATCCAAATATAAGAATCAGCCTAGTAAGTCAAGATAATTATTTTCTTTATACTCCAATGCTTCCCCAGGTGTCCTCTGGACTAATCCATCCTAATGATATCACAATCCCTATACGAAAGCTTTGCAAGCAGGCCGAATTCTACCACGCTACCATATCCTTTATTAATTTTGATCAGAAACTTGTTACAATAACTAGGGAATTTGATGGTAAGGTTCGTGCACTTGAATATGATTATTTGGTGATTTCCCTAGGTGGAAGTACCAACTTTTTTAAAAATAAAAATTTAGAAAAACATGCCTTTGCCATTAAAACTGTAGAGGATGCAATTTCTATTTATTCGCAAGTAATCAATATGCTAGAAAATGCCGCTCAGACTTCGGATGCTGATTTCAAAAAAGAATTAATGACATTTACTGTTGTTGGTGGAGGTTTTGCAGGTGTAGAAACAATAGGTGAAATTAACCAACTTGTTAGAGACTCTGTTAAAAATTTCTATCCGAGTATTGGAATTGAAAACATCAATATGAATTTAATTTCTTCAAAGGAACTTATTCTGCCGGAGCTAGGCCCAAAACTTGGAAAAATGGCTGGAGAATATCTGAAAAAAGTAGGCGTTAATGTAATTACCAAAACTAAAGCAATAGATGCAGGAGAGGATTTTGTCAAATTAGATAATGGAAAAATAATTCCTTGTATGACCCTTATTTGGGCTGCGGGAATTGACTTGGACCCCGTAATTAAAGAATTAGAATGCAAACACCATAAATCTGGAAAACTCAAAGTTGACAAATATTTGAGAGTTCGTGACCATGACGATGTTTTTGCATTAGGTGATTGTGCTTTTGTCACCAACCCTGTTACCGGTGAGCCATATCCTGCAACTGCCCAAAATACAATCCATCAGAGTCTAACAGTTGCAAATAATCTTTTTTCATTAATTATGGGCAAATCTAAATTCCAAGAATTTTCTTTTAAAAGTAAGGGTATAATGACTACTTTGGGCAGAAAGGTAGCTATTGCAGTTATTTTTGGTTTTCATATTAAAGGTCCAATTGCTTGGTTAATTTGGAGAACCTACTATTTGTCTAAATTACCATTACTTGAAAAAAAATTCCAGGTGGCAACTAGTTGGATGGCAGATTTGTTATTCAAACGTGATTTGACTTTTATTGGTTTGATTAAAAACAAGTACCTCACAAAGGTTGACATAAAATCCGACCACTCGTCAATTAAAGATTTTTTTAAAGAATAATTGAATACCGCCGTATTAAATAAAATTAGCCATTTTTCTTGTCGCCGGAATTTTCTCCTTTTTCGATCTTCTTTTCTATCTCGTCTGTCTCCTTCTCAATCTTCTTTTCTATCTCGTCTGTCTCCTTCTCAATCTTCTTTTCCAAGTTCTTATGTTTTTTTTCAATAATTTCTACATGTGTTTTTATTTTTTCATCTATCTGCTCTTCGATTTGCTCTTCAAGTTTTTCCTCTGCAGCAGGAAGTATTTTCCGTTTAATAACGAAAATAATTCGCAAAATTGCCTCTATAATCACTACAATAATGATAAATTCAATAACCCGCGAAACAAACTGGGGAAATTCTTTAAACTTTATCTCTAGATCCTCTAGCGAGAAAAAGTTTGAAGTTTCGGTATAGAATGCAGAACTAGTTAAAAATACACCTAGTAGTGCAAATGGTAACAGTTTTCCTACATCCCTGGATAAATCCTCCTTGTAGTATGATGTAACTCGAATTGCCCCAATTACAGAAATAGCAATTAGTAAAACTACTCCTATAGGCATATCCTTTGCAAGGATAAACATGAACATAGAGTAAACAAAAAACCATACAAAAATTATAAGAGGAAATAATAAAATGTGTGAAATAATATAAGCAGTTACTCGTATTGGGGAGAATTTTCCTTGCGAATTATATTTGTCATAATCTATAGGAATTATTTCTCTTCTTGCAATGAATCTATAAAAATGCCAAACAAAAATTGCATAGATTGCCATTCCGGCAATGTAAAACCCTAAATCATAAATGGTTGAACCCGCAGCAAGATTTCTACTTACTTCATTAAAATAATTTTCAGGAGAATCAAATGTTAGAGAAAAATTATTGGCAAAATTACTTATGATATTATTATTTTCCTGGGCAAAAGCAAAACCTTGAAAAAGTCCAAGTGAAATAAGACAGAATATAATCCATTTCATCCATAACTCACAATATTGAAGCTCCTTACTAATGTTTAAAAAATATTTTATTTATCCGTGAAGAGTGATTTTTTATAAATTTTTAATGAGTGAATTACATGAAAGCAGACCTGCACTTTGACGGGAATGTGCAGCTGTCTTGTCACGAATTTACTCAACATATGTATCAACCTTGATTATTTTACATTGCCTAGATATCTGTGGCATGCCTTTTTGAAAAATAATAAAAAATTTCAAATATTAAAGCATACCACAATCCAACTGGTATGAACATATAATTCACCAACTACCTTACTTTATGTCAATTGTACTTCAATTAAAGAAGGAACAAAAACCAACCATGACAACTCTGGTGAAAAGTGATGCCAAAAACGCGCTTCCACCCAGAATTACTGCAATGGATATGATAGGGCTATCATGGATTTTCGTAAAGGATGAAACCCCTTTCGAGGAATTTAGCTTAATAAAATAGGAGGGGGTGTAATTATGAGTAAAATAGAAAATACAAGTAATCAAAAGGATATCTATTCTGTTTGGAAGGATGGTATAGACAGCTTTTATTCTAATATTGAAAAGTCCATTCCCCAATATCATCAAGCAGCTACCGATCTGTTCCAAGAATATGTTAAAGCATGGAACAATGTAGCATCATCAAGTGTTGATATTCAAAGAGAATTTGCCACAAAAGCAGGAATAAAATCAAATCTTCCAGAATCTTCCATTAAAATGATACACGATTCCGAAGAAAAACTAAACCGATCCTTAAGTGTTCAAAATAAAATATCTATTGCATCAATCGATGCAACAAAACAGAATATCAAAACCTGGAATGATAATTCAAGTGCTTTTGCCAATATCAACAAAAGCATGGTGGATTCTTTGGTTTCTTCTTTCAATCCAAAAATATAATGGAAAATTTTTTCCATTTTCCCTTTTTCTTTTAAAATTTCAAAGGTAAAGAAGAAAATTTGTTAAAATTTTTAAATTTATTTGGGTCTTTACAAACTCGTATCAATAACGTTTCAAGCCTCTAAATAATAGACCTTGGGATTTACAGGATTTTTTTTAAGACCACGTAACAATTTTTTTCCCATAATTTGAAAAGGCTAAAAACAAACCTAGGGTAATTCTTCTTTTTTTACCTTTTACGGGTAGGATTTCATGATAAAAATTTGGGTTAATTATAATTAAATCTCCTTGGTTTGGTTTGATTTTTGTACATTTTGTTGAATTTGAAACCACATTACGCTTGTACCCAAATTCAATATTTCGAAATTTTTCATCTGATTTCCTCCATGATTTTTTATACAAAACCAACTCTCCTCCTTTTTCAGATTGTTGGATGTACAGCACTGTTGATAATTGGGTTAGGAATTGGGATACATAGAAATTTTTTGCTTCAAATCTTACATTGTCTCTATGAATAAATGCAGAATCACCTAATTCATGTAACCTGATTACTCCACAAGCATATTTTTTTCCATTCTCTTCGGCGATTGTTATTTCTTTGTTAGGGAAAAAATTTTCTAAAAGACTATGAATTTTTTTCCTGGGATCCTCTAATCCAAAAAAAATATCTTGTAGCGTTTTTCTATTATTCTCTGCATGGAGAAAATAATCTGCTTTTCTGTTAATATGTGAAACAAGTGAAACTCCAATTTTTTTAACATGTCCTTGTTTTCCAATTATTGAATTGATTCTATTAATAATAATTTTACATGAATTTACATCATAAAAATTTTTGATAATTAAAACTGAAAATCTTCCCTCGACAATTTCGTTTATCCTTTTAGCATTTTTTTGTATTTCTTTATGGTCTATTGTTATTGGAGACCATGTTTGACTCAACTAATAACCCCCTTGACCTGAATGGGATACTGATGATACATAGCTGCCTTCTTGATCCTTTTCTTCAATTTCACATTTTACAAAAACTCCTGAAAGAACCTGTTCAACTAATTCTTTGGTATAATTATTGATATCAGCTGGTAAGCTTCCAAAATCAGTTTTACTTATTTTTATTCTTTCTGTGTCAGAATATTTATTTTTGTTACCATTTTTTCTATGTGTGACATTTAATTCAAAAATTTGTCCGGATAAAACTTTTCCAACATTTCCCCAAATAATATCCATGTAACATGTATTTCATTCTTATATTTACATTTGAAAAAATATTTTACCTAGTGGTAACAAATCAAAAATCTGACACTAATTAGAGTCTAAAAATCTGAAATATACTCTAGGCTAACTTTGGGTATAAAATTTCTTAAATTTAATATTCAATATTCTTACAAATTTTGGTGTATGTTTTATTGATTGGTTTTTCAAATCTATCCTAATTCTTATAAACGTCTTTACAATTTTTACAAAAAATATTTCCATCAATTATCTGAACATCAATATTACTTGTAAAACAACTATGGCAAAGCCCCCTCATCAAAATATTCCTCCTAGAACAAAAAATGATGGGAGATTGGTTACTCCCATTATTGAAGGCAACAGATTTGGTTTTCCATATTTTTGCCGAATTTTGATTTTATTCATGCAGCTAATACCTCCTGTTCCATTTTGTATGGAGATTGTGTGGTGCCAGAGATCAATCTGCAATAGAGATGGACTTTTTCCAAAGGTGTGTATTTGCAATCTGGACAAGTATGTTGAATCGTTTGACTGCACTCTACACATTTGGATTGCACAACAAGCTCTTTTCCACATCTTCTACATAGTGTATCTGGCATCTTTCTTATCCTCCTGGTATTATCTTGTATATGTCACCAGTCAAAAATGCTGTAGCAATCCCTGCACCGATAGGGATTCCCATGAAAATACATAGCAGATCAAATGCTACCACCTTTTTGAAGGGTGCATGTACCATTTTATTCCATGTACTTTGCTTTTGCATTCTTCTCACCTCTTACTGGACTTTGACGATTTTCCCTTCAGGTTTTTTTTCTGCTAGAGTAAAGGACAACTCTAGTATCCCATTTGTGTATATGGCTTTTGCAGAGTTTTCATCTACTTTGTATTTGAGAGGTACCGAATCCTTGTACTTTCTACTTCCATGTTCTGCAGAAATAGAAACTGTGTTGTTTTCGATATTTACTTTGATGTCTGATTTTTCTATTCCAGGCATCTCAGTAACAAGTTTTAGGGTGTTTGCCTTTTCGTCGAGTCTTTCATCAACGTAAAGTTTTCTCGCACCAGTTTCCTCTATTGCCTGCTGAGGTATGGTGTTTCCCCACTCCTTTAGATGAGGTCTTCCATCTGGGCCTACAGTCATTTCATAACCGTAGTAATATGGTCCAAAGGTTTGGACATGACTTCCTTTTGGAATTTCGAAGGCATCGTCCATGTTAAAAAAACGGCCCGACAATCTTCGAAATGTGTTTTCGAATTGGTTATCAAACCACATTTGTTATCACCGAGTAATGTAATAGAGATTACAAAATATAAATATTTTGCATTTATTCTATGTTACTGACATAATGTCAAATTTATGACAAAATTAAAATATTTGTTTTTTATTATTTTTCAATGATGCAATTTTCAGTTTATCAAGAACAAGGAAAACCAAAGGATAAACGGCAGGTAACATACTTTTGCCGGTTATGTCGCCAATATGGAATTAAAACTAGAAAATCACACCTTCAAAATTTTCACTGTGCAAACAGGGATACGGTAACAAAGAGAAGCAACAATGATCTGGTGAATGTTATTTTTGTAGAATCAAAATAAGATTAAGCCCAATA
>JBFIPZ010000012.1:0-21056 GCA_041609855.1 Nitrosopumilaceae archaeon
AACCAGAACCAACACCAGAACCAACACCAGAACCAACACCAGAACCAACACCAGAACCAACACCAGAACCAACACCAGAACCAACACCAGAACCAACACCAGAACCAACACCAGAACCAACACCAGAACCCGAACCTATTGACATGGAAGTTTCTTCTGATCCGTTTGAAGGAATTTCAGACGATGATATTTCAAAGTATTCTGAATTGTTCAATGTTATTCCCCCCGAAAATGATAATGATGCAATTGTATTAAGTAAAAAAATAAAAGAATGGATAGAGAGGGGAAAACCTACAAATGTAAATATTCATAGTGAAAAATTTGAAGATAGCATTAAAGAACAACATTCAAGTGAAAACAATAAAACAAAACCAGATAAAGAAGAGAATCAAACAAAAAAGAAAAGAGGAAGGTTCGGGTTATTTAGAAAATGAAACTAAAAACAAAAAATTTACTTACTTTGTCAGAATTAACTCAAAAAGAGTTTTTCCAATTAATTGATTTTGCTATTAAACTAAAAAAAGAATTTAAAACAGGAGCGACCAAGTCCAGGTTAAAAAATAAAACTCTTACGATGATCTTCCAAAAACCATCCACAAGAACACGAATAAGTTTTGAAATTGCTATGTTTCAATTAGGTGGTAACGCAATAAATCTATCTACCAATGATATGCAATTATCCAGAGGGGAAACAGTTGAAGATACAGCGAAAACCCTTTCGCGATATACGGATTGTATTATGGCAAGGGTTTATGATCATTCATTATTGGAAACACTAGCAAAATCCTCCTCAGTTCCTGTCATAAACGGTCTTTCGGATTCATTTCACCCGTGTCAAATCCTTGCAGATTTTATGACAATTAAAGAAAAGAAAAAAAAACTTAGGGGATTAAAACTTGCTTGGATAGGTGATGGCAATAATGTTTGTAATTCAATGATTTATGGTTGTGCATTATCTAAAATAAAAATGTCGATAGCAACTCCAAAAGGGTTTGAACCAAATACAAAGGTAGTAAACAAAGCTCGACAATCTACTTCTATTGAGATTACAACCGATCCAATAAAGGCAATAAAAAATGCAGATATTGTTGTAACTGATACCTTTACATCTATCCATAATCGTGATCAAAAAAGAACAAAAAAATTCCTTCCAAAATATCAAGTCAATTCAAAATTAATGAAACAAGCGAAGAAAAATGCAATCTTTATGCATTGCCTTCCTGCAAAGAGGGGTAGCGAAGTAACATCCACTGTAATAGATGGACCGCAATCTGTTGTTTGGGATGAGGCAGAAAATCGTTTGCATAGTCAAAAAGCGTTACTTGTTTTTCTGATTCACGCTTAACGTATATAAGAGCAAGTTCAAAATCGAGTCCTATAGATGGCCTATTCAAAAATATTAAGAAGACTTAGAGAACAAAAGACCAATTATAAAAAACGTGGCACTATGTTAATGGGTAAAAGGGAATTTATTACAGTTAACATTTCTAATGAAAATACTCAGGTTCAAATTTTAAAACCAGAAATGAATGGTGATAAAGTTGTAGCTTCAGCTCACTCTAGATTTCTACTTGAAAAGGGATGGAAAGGATCAAGAAAAAATGTACCGGCTGCTTATCTTACTGGATACATTGCTGGCAAGAAGGCTCTAAGTAAAGGATCTAAGGGAGCCATCTTGTATAGTGGTACAAGAAAATATACACAAAGAATGGCTGCAGCCCTAAAAGGAGTAATTGATGCAGGGCTAGAAGTTCCAGCAAATTCTGAAACATTCCCACCAGCGGAAAGAATCAACGGTGAACATCTTCTTGTTAAAAATGATATTTCACAAATTAAAACAACCATTGACAATGAGGTCAAGTAGGAAATGAGCCAAACATCCCAAACCAAACCAAAACAAGGTAGGCCTACACAGTATGGGGGAGGTAAACCTGGAAGTGGCGGGTCTGGTCAAACTGGCAAAAGACCAAGACGAGAACCAGTAGAGGAAGAATGGATACCTAAAACGATCTTGGGACAAAAAGTGGCATCTGGAGAGATTTCATCAATTGAGGAAATAATTGAAGATGGTCTGAGAATTCAAGAGGCAGGTATTATCAAAAAACTACTCCCTGAATTAAAAAGTGAAGTGGTTGATGTTGGCATTATTCAAAAAATGACCTCTAATGGACAATCAACAAGATTCAAAGCAATCGTTGCGGCAGGAAATGAAAATGGTTACTTGGGGATAGGTCAAGGAAAATCAAAACAAATGCGAATCGCCATTGAAAAAGCAACAAACCAAGCTTTTCTTAATGTTAGTCCCATTAAATTAGGATGTGGAAGTTGGGAATGTAGATGTGACCAAAAACATTCAGTTCCATTTAGAATTAAAGGTAAAGGAGGAAGTGTCACAATTGAAATTATTCCTGCTCCACGTGGATTAGGATTAGTAGCGGGTGGTAAAATTAAACGATTACTAGAATTAGCTGGATTAAAGGATGCATGGACAACTGCAAAAGGATCTACGCCTACAATGAATTCTACTTCTAAAGCAATTTTGGATTGTCTTAGACAAACATTTAGTCAAGGTTGATAAAATTGGCAAATGCATATCTTGTTGTTAGAATTAAAGGTCAAGCAGATGTTCCGCATTGGGCCGTTACTACTATGACTTTGTTACAATTAAATAAAAAATACCGAGCCACTATTTTACCTGCCAAGGACAATACTCTTGGGATGCTTGACAAAGTGAAGCATTACATTTCTTGGATTGGGTTGGATGTAGATTTGGCAAAGGATCTCCTAAACAAAAAAGGTCGAAAATCAGGATATAAAAAAATCACTCCAGAGGACCTTACGAAATTAGGATTCAATAGCATCGATGAGCTTGCAACTGCCCTGACTGAAGGAAAAGCAACATTGTCAAAATTAAAACCTCTTAAACCTTGGTTTGCTTTATCTCCCCCAAGGCAAGGATTTAAGCGAAGTACAAAAAAATTGTATGGACAGAAGGGAATTCTTGGTTTGAACAAAGAACTTGGAACCATTGTGAGGCGAATGATCTAAAATGGCTACACGACTAAGAAAAACAAGGAGACTTCGTGGAGGTCGAAATATGGGATGGGGTCAGGTAGGTCAACATCGTGCAAGTGGTCATAAAGGAGGTCTTGGAATTACAGGTTTAATGAAACATCATTACAGTACGATGTTAAAAGATTATCCGGACCATTATGGCCATTCTTCTACTCATCCACCTCATCCAAATATTACCAAAAAATGGGCTAACATACGTGAGCTCGATGACTTATTTAAAAAATTAGGACAAGAAGAAGGAGGAAAAAAAATTCTCGATCTTGCAAAAGCAGGATATGACAAACTACTTGGTGGCGGTAAACCATCTGTTGCCTACACGATAAAAATACCTCAAATTACAGCTGTTGCTGAAGAAAAAGTCAAATCTGTTGGTGGAGAAGTGTTGACTGAGAATGGCTGAGGGTAGCCTTACAAGCATTATAAGAAAAGTTGTTTTCAAGGCGGAACCATATCTTCCTCAGGTCCCAAAACCAAAAAAGAAAATTTCTCTACAAACAAAATTACTATGGTCAGGTATTGCCCTTTTAATTTATCTGGTAATGGGGCAAACTCCACTGTTTGGTGCGACCGCTCCTGAATTTGATTTTCTACAGTTTGCCAGAGTGATTTTTGCTTCACAACAAGGGACTCTTGTTGAATTAGGCATAGGCCCTATTGTTACAGCTGGTCTTCTGATGCAATTACTTCGAGGTTCAGATATTTTGAAATTTGATTTCAAAAAACCAGACGAAAGAGGAATTTTTCAAACAGCGACCAAACTGGTAACCTATGTGGTGATCGTTGCCGAATCAATTGTTTATGCTATAGCAGTTTATGGTCCAGGAATTCAAGAACCCTATGTACTTTATGTAATGATTGGGCAATTAATGGCCGCATCAATCATTGTCATGTTCTTAGATGAATTAATTCAAAAAGGCTGGGGACTAGGTAGTGGAATAAGTTTATTCATTATGGCAGGTGTTGCGCAACAAATACTTTGGAGTTTATTTAGCCCGTTGCCTGCTGGGGATGGAGGAACCATAGGAATTATCCCGTATATTGGCCAATCAATAATGGCAGAAGACCTCTCGAATGTATTTTTCCGTTCAAATCAATTACCTAGCATATTTGGATTATTTTTGACAGCTGGAATATTGTTAATCTTGGTATTTACACAAGGAATGAAAATAGAAATCCCTATTGTTTCCACAAAGTATAGGGGATTTTCAGCAGTGTACCCAATTAAAATGATGTATGTTTCTAACATTCCAGTAATTTTAGCTTCTGCTCTTACTGCAAACGCTGTATTCATTTTCCAAATGCTTTGGGCAAACATGAACCCGCGGAACAATAACTTTTTTATGAATATTTTAGCTCAATTCGACCCGACAAGCCCATCTACTCCAATTGGAGGAATAATTTACTATATTACTCCTCCAAGAGGACTAGAGATTGCCATTCTTGATCCTGGACGGGCGATTGGATATGTCCTCTTTATGATTGGCATAGTAGTAGTTTTTGGAAAATTATGGGTTGAATTAGGAGGTTTATCTCCAAAAAGTGCTGCCCAGAACTTACTTGATGCAGATGTTCAAATTCCTGGATTTAGAAGGTCAAACAAACCAGTTGAAGCTCTTCTAAACAAATACATTCCCTCTGTAACTATTATAGGTTCAACGATTTTAGGTCTTTTAGCTGGGGTATCTGATGTATTGGGGGTTTTTGGATCAGGGATTGGAATTTTACTCATGGTGGATATTCTAATTAATTATTACACTCAACTAGTAAGAGAACAAGTAGAAGTGGTGATGCCAAAATTGGGTGCTTTACTTGGTAGAAAATAAAATAGTTGTTGTTGTGGGTATACCTGGCGTAGGGAAAACTACTATTATTAAAAAAATTGTAGAAATGATAAAAGGTAATGAGAAAAGTGTTAATGTTAAAAGTTTTGGAAGTATTATGCTAGAGGTAGCAGAGGAAAATGGAATTCAAGATAGAGATGAGCTTAGAACCATGCCCGTTGTAGAGCAAAAGACCCTTCAAAAAAATGCAGCAGAAAGATTAAGCAAAATAGACGATGATGTAGTAATTATTGATACTCATGCTTTCATTAAAACTCCTGAGGGGTACAACCCAGGGTTACCATATCATGTTCTAAAAATAATCGAACCTACCCATTTTATTTTAGTTACAGCAAAAACTGAAGAAATTTACAACCGGCGAATGAAAGATGAAACCAGAAATAGGGACAAAGTCTCTATCAATACAATTAAAAAAGAATTGGACATCCAATCCGCAATGATGTCTGCTTGTTCAATTTTAACAGGTTCTCCTCTGAAACCTGTTTTAAATAGTGAAGGAAAACTTGAAGAAGCAGCTGATCAAATAATACAGGCAATAGGGTTATAGATATGGAATTTGACTTTATTCTACTATTTTTAGATACAATATTTCTACAAGAAGATGGGGGGATTTTTGGATTTTTTGAATCCACCAAAGATGGGTTGGGCAGTGATGATCCTCTTATCAAGGGGATAATTCCATCATTATTTGCTGTATCGGGATTTGGAATAATATTGAATATTTTTAACGCAGCGGTAAGGAAAAAAATGGTAGATCAAGTAAAACTAAAACGAATAATGAAGGAAACTCGTACTTGGCAAAAAGAAAGGATGGCCGCAATGAGAGCAAAAGACCAGGCCAAAACAGACCAGCTTAACAAAAAATCTTCATACATGAACAAAATGTCGATGGAGATGATGCAAATGAATATGCGGCCAATGATGATTACTTTCGTTCCCTTAATTTTGATTTTTTATTTGGTGCTACCTGTCTTATTTTCATATACTGTTGCTTTATCTCCAATACCGCTAAATGTTATTCCAGCAGACTTCTTCCACCTAACCTGTACAGCAGAACAAGTAGCTGATATAGATCATGTTTGTGATGAGGAAAATGCTCTATTTCTTTGGGCTTGGTATTTCCTTTCATCAATAGCATTTAGTGGAATAATAATGAAATTAACTAAGACCTCAATGGGAATTTGAAAAAATCTATTGTAATTTCTGGTCCACCAGCAGTTGGAAAAACCACTGTGGCAAAGGGATTGGCCGAGGAGTTCAATTTTACATATCTTAGTGGTGGAGATGTCCTAAAAGAGTTAGCAAAAGAACAAGGATTTGAGGTAGATGGGGAGGATTGGTGGGACACAAAAGATGGGATGAAATTTCTAGAACAAAGAGAAAAAAATTCTGAATTTGATAAAAAAGTTGATGAAAAACTTATTGAACTTTTCAAGAGTGGAGGAATGGTAATAACCAGTTATACACTTCCTTGGTTAGTTGAAAATGGAATAAAAATATGGTTAGCGGCGTCTCATGATAGCAGTTCTAAAAGGATGCAAAACAGAGATAATATGAGTTCAAAGGAAGCCTTTGAGGTAACAAAGGAACGTTATGATAAAAATAAATCACTATATAAAAAATTATATGATTTCAACTTTGGGGAAGATATCTCTGTTTTTGATGCTATAATAAACACTGACAATCTTACTGCCAAACAGGTAATTGAAATTTCAAAAGAAACTGTGGGTAATCTATTATGACATTAAAACAATTAGAAGATTTAATTGAAATTGATCAAGACGTAACGGATAATTCGTTTGGGACTCATTACGATAGGAGAACAATAAAACAATTACTTGATTATGGATTAATAATTTTAGACAAACCTCCCGGCCCAACAAGCCATGAAACGGTTGCGTGGACCAAACGATTACTTAAACTTCCCAAAATTGGCCATAGCGGGACTCTTGATCCTCAGGTTTCAGGAGTACTTCCACTTGGTCTTGGAGAAGCAACAAAGGCTCTAGGTGTATTACTATATGGTCCAAAAGAATATCATGCTCTTGGTAGAATTCATTCTTTCCCTTCAAAAGAAAAATTAGATCAAACCATACAATTGTTTACAGGGGAAATTTTTCAAAAACCACCTCAACGTTCTGCAGTTTTAAGAAAAACGAGAACAAGAACCATCTATGAGTTTGAAGTTCTGGAACAAAAAGAGAGACTGCTTTTAACACGGATTGTTTGTGAATCAGGAACCTATATCCGTAAACTATACTACGACATTGGAGAGTTTTTGGGACCCGGCGCAACCATGATAGAACTGAGAAGAACAAGAGTGAACCAATTTTTTGAATCGGAGGGACTGGTTACAATGCACGAGTTAGCAAATGGTTTTTCTCTTTGGGAGGACAAAGGGGACGAAAGTAAACTTCGAGAAATGATAAAACCAATCGAAATTGCCTTAAGTGAAATTAAATCAGTTGTAATTCGTGATTCTGCAATTGATGCAATGTGTCACGGAGCTCAATTGGCAATTCCTGGAATTCTCCAAATTAGTCCAAATTTAAAGAAAGGAGATTTAGTAGGAATCTATTCTCAAAAAGGCGAGGCTGTAGCCTTGGCCGAATCTTTAATGTCTGAAAAAGAAATCTGTGATGCAACAAAAGGCTATGGTTTTGAAACAAGACGTATCATAATGACTCCTAACACCTATCCAAAAAAATGGCGAACCAAGCCTACTCCAAAAGATTAAAAATTAAATAAAAAAAATGTGATTGTTTGTCTTCAAAAACTTTAATTTCATTTACAGTAGTTGGATTAGTTGCTGGATTGGTTTTTGGGCTATATTTACTGGATGTAAAAAACACTAATCAACTGGTATTTGTTGAAGGCTCATCGATTTCAATCGTTACAGAAAAATTCGATTTTAAAAAGGGAGAAGAAGTTAAAATACGTATTATTAATTCCGGAACTGTCCCGTTGACTTTTTCTGATTCTTCATATGGTCTTAGAATAACCGGATTATCCGGAATGTTAATGTATTCACCTGTAACTCTTCCTGAATCTGATTTGCAATCCTATTCGCTAGATCCCAAAGAAGAAGTTGAGTTCATCTGGGATCAAATAAAAAATGATGGCGACTCAATCCTTGAGGGATTATACAAAATTCATTCCAAAGGATTCAATCCTGATTCTAACAAGGTTGAAAAATCCACAACCATTACTATTTGGAAATAACTTTTCAATTATCAAGTAACACAATATATAATCAAATTTGGCGGTTTAAATTGTCAGTAGACAAATGCCGGGGTCGCCTAGCCTGGTAGGGCGCGCGCCTGGAAATATTTTACCATAAAGCGCGTTCTCGCAAGGGAACGGGAGTTCAAATCTCCCTCCCGGCGCCTAAAATTCCATACTTTCATTTTAAAAATTAATTTTCCAAAAACCACTTCTTTATAGTTCGGAGAATAGGTAGAAATAATCTTTTAAGGTTAACTGGATTTTTTAGGAATTTACTAGAAATAAAAAATTATTATTTAAATCTAAAATAACATCCTTTTTACCTTGATATATTCAACTTATCTTAATGTCTTCAAATGAAATTGAAAATTTAAAACAATCTTGTCAGGAGGTTTTAGAACTCCCAAAAATTCGATTCGTCGGAGTTTTAAATAAGATGGGAAATAAAATTGCAGGAGGTTTTAAAGAAGGAGTTACATCTTTGCTACCAGAAAAAGAAAACCGTAGAATGTATGTTCAATTAATGTTAGAGTATTTAATGAGAAAAGAATTTGATGAAGGTTTAGGACCTATTGATTATATCGTTTCAAGACGAAGTAACGTAACTATGATTAGTATACCAATTAAAGAGTATCTTATCCTAATTTCTGTTGAAAGAGATGCAAATGCTCAAGAAATTATAAGGCAAGTGAATTCTGCGTTTACAACACTTCCAGACATTAAACCTTGATAAAAATTCCCCTTACTAAAAATGTCAATAATTCTCTTTTGGCTGAATTCTAGATTTCCTTGAGGCTTTTCTGTATTTCATAAAAAACTAATTCAAAGCATTTTCTTAGATCTTCTTCCCTAATATGCGAAATGGCTGCAATGTCTTCAAGGGTTGTGGATTGTTCCTCGATCCTGGAAACCGTAAAAATGCAAATCCCTACCAATAGATATGGAGATTCGTTTTTGAGAGAATTTCTCTGTAAAAGGTCATAGTATAGTGTTTTAGCATATTGAATAATTTGATTTTTTAATTTTAATTTAAATTGAAATTTTTTAAAAATAATCTCCGTTTTTCTATCCAATATTCAATAAATAAATTCAATTTGTTATAGACTAAAATTTGTTCAAAAATAACACCATTTCATTTAAATTCGATTTGCTTGTCAACGGGGGTCAATACTGATAAATCCTACGTGAGTTTTTTTAAGGAAAATTTTACAATTTTTTTCATGATCCATTTCAATTATGAATTGTGGAAAGAAATTAGAGATCTATCGTGGGTAGTTTTAGATGACGAATAGGGATCAACTTTTTTCAGATAGAGAATCATATATTAACAAATCCAAAAAACACCTAGTAAGTGGAACCAATTTATTTAAACTTGGATTCTCTACAAACCAATCAAAAGTATATTTTTTTTTGAGTAATGAAGGGTTAAAGACTGCACCACAATTATCAACTTCTTTAGGTATTCCAAGAACAGAAATTTATCATTTACTAAACAGACTAGAAGAAAAAGAGTGTATTTTTAAAATAATTGAAAAACCAATGAAATTTGGAGCCATCCCTATTGAAGATTTTTTAGAAAAATGGATTAACATGGAAAAAATCAAGGTAAAAAATTTGGAAAAAAGACTAGCTGAAATCAAAAAAGCTCAATCCGACAAAATTTAAGAAATTTCTTATCGATTAGTCTTTTTATAATAATGAAAACCCGTGAATTTTAGAATGTTTATCTAGTAAAAAACAGATTTTAGATTATGCAGGCCTATATTCTCCTTAAATGTAATGCTGGTAGTGAAGTTGCTCTTATCTCAGAATTGAAAAAACTTCCTGAAATTACCGAAATTAATGGAATCTGGGGAAAATATGATATTTTTCTAAAAATCTGCAGTGATGATCCTGACGGCATGGATAAAATTGTTACAAAGATTCGTAATCATAAGGAAATTACCAAAAGCTATACAATGCATGTCTTGTATGGTCAAGGTGGAACTATTGACGAGATAGAATAGAGACTAGAAGTTGATACCAAATATTCAATTTCTAATTTAACTTGAGAACCATTAAAATTAAATTTAAAAATTTTGGAAACCTATTTTAAATTTTTTGAAATTCAACCCAATAAACTTAAGTTTCCATAAAATAAAATTTATGCTGTGACCCAAACTGAAGATAAAATTATTAAATCTGGCATAACTATAAAAGAGCTCATAAAATATTTTAGGGAAAAATGCTTGGTATGTGGACATCATAGAATAATGCATGATGATTTAGGAAAATGCGAAGGAGTAATGAATAAACCTTGTAATTCGGGTTGTGATGAATTTAATCCTGAATAAATTTAAAATTTTCTTACATTATTTCTACTAAAAAAAATAATTAAAATCGCTAATCTTTTGAATAAACTGATATTGTGTTAATAATCTTGGTGAAAAAAATTATTGGAATCATTGTTAAAACTAAAATAGTAAATACAAAACCTCCAAATTCAGGAACAACTGTGAAAATTACCATCTCCCCTTTTGGTTCTTCCCATTCCTCTTGATTTTCTGGAGGGCCAATTCCATTTATGCTTAGACTTATCTCCACAGGGTTTTCGGAAGTTAATGGACGAGAAATCAGTGTAGATAAACCATTCTCTGAATAGATATTTTTATTTTCAAAAACAATTTTTTCATTTTGTGTGATTACAATTCCATAATTTATCTTAGACATTAAACGATTATTTTTATCAATAAATGATAAATTAATCTCTAGCCCTTGATTCACCGCAGGTGAGCTTGAAATAATTTGAATTATCATTTCCCCATCCGGGGTTCCACGAAGTAGAGTTTGATCTTTATTACCTGCGGGTGTGGTGTCGATTATCCCAGTTTCCGACTCTTTATAACTTTCAAAAATTTCTAACTGGGAGTAATGTTTACTTCTTTCAATTAATTTTTCTATTCTATCTGGCCCGTCATAGGTCCAAAAATAATCTTGATACAGATTTGCACAAACTCTTGATTCTATCGAATGTTTGTGGTGTTCAAAAAATTCATTTCCTAAAATTTCATACAATTCCTTATTTTCTTGACACCAATCTATTCCATTTTCTGTAAAATGACCATTTGAAAAAAAAGGGGTTCCATAACTATTTTGATCCAATTGAATTATTCCTAAGATTATGATTACTATTATGATCAATTCAAAAATCCTTTTCAACAAACATCCCGAATTAAATTATGATTAAAATATTGCTACTATGTTTTCAAAGTTTGGAAAATTAAGATGATATTGCCTCAATGATCTCACTAAACATCCAAGGACCACATTTGTTATCACTTTTCTCATTTCTAAAGAACCCTTTATCATTTAGATTATTAATAATCTGGGCTGAAAAAGGTAAGGCACCTGTTGCACCTGGCGAATTATAATTTAGAATGTGAAAAGACATTGAATCCTCAATCATAATTACATCCGGTACAAACTTCCCTTTTTCATTTATCACTGAAGATCTTATACCAGCTGTTCCTTTCTGTGTTATTTTTTCTGGGTCAATTTTCGGTAGAAAATTCTTTACTCTTTCAACCATGGCTGTTTTTGACATTGATGATTGAATTTCGTTTATTGCCAATTCTTGAAATTGTTTATCAAAGATTGCTTTTCTGGCTCCCGAACCAATCATTTCTAACATTTTAGGAAAAAATTCTTTAATGTTTTCAGTTTTATCGTAACCATACGGACTAAAAACTGGAACAGCATTTGGTCCAATCTCACAGGTTCCATCTACTCTTATTATCCAATGCGGATCTAAAAAAGGATAATCTGGAAACTCTGGTACGGAATAAACACTTGTCTTTGTTAAATTGAAATATTCTTTGGGTGCTTTCCAATATTCACCTCTGAAATGAACATCAGTAAAATTTTTGGCAATATTCAATCTATGTGCAATATCTATTGACTCTCCACCAGCGGCATTAATTATAAAGTTAGAAAAAATTTCATGTTCTTGATTTAATGTGATCTTCCATTTCCCTTCTTTATTTTTAATATCCGTAACTTTTGTATCTAATAGAAATTTTATTCCGTTTTGTTGACTATCATTCATTAAAGATTTTGTTAAAATTGAATAGTCCGTAGATGCATCTTTGTAAACACAAAGAGCAGAATCACATTTTATTTCAGGTTCTATTTTTTTTAATTCAGATTTATCCAATAGTTTAATTTCATTGGACTTTAGCCCATTTTCTTTTCCCCACTTTAGATATTTCTCTAAAACTTTTGTTCCTTTTTTATCCTTGGAGACTTCGATTACTCCATCTTCCTTAAAGGGCAAACCTTTGATCTTGGTATATTTTTTCCACATTTCATAGCCATGAAATGCTGCGGTTGCAAACCCTTTTTTCTTTTCAGGGTTGTAAAGATAAGGTGCATGAACTTTTCCCGTGTTTCTACCGCTGGTATGAAAGGCAACTTGTTTAGCTTGCTCTATGACTGCAATTTGTTTTGATTTGTTTAAGTTAGATAAGAAAAATGCTAAGGAGGTTCCTAGTATTCCTCCGCCAATTATTATTAGATCAAAATTATGTGCCAATGACTCCCTATTTTATTTTTAGACTACATATTAAATTCAATATGCAGCAATCAAGATTAATATCATATAAAAATTTAATTCATGTATGTTTCCAGATAAGTGTTCAATAGCCGAGCAAGGAAAAGCCTGCATTAATGCTCCTGAATTTGTGGTTTCTGTTACTGTAAAGGCAGATGAGTATATGGTTGGTGTCACATGTGAAAAACATAAGCAAATTGTATCTGGAAAAATTCGTATCCTACAAGGGGAAGGAAAAATTCCTTTAGGGAAAATAGGATTCTCACCCCTCAAGGCAATTGGAACAGATTGTATTCATGGTAATGAAGAAGATTTTGTTCAATTCGATAGAAACTTTAAAAATTAGAAAAATTTTATTATGTAAATGATTTGCTTTTATTGAAAATTTTGTCAGATTTAGTAAAAATCGATAATATTCTATTTATTGTAAAAAGCACTTCTTCTACCAGTGAAATAAAAAGCAACTCACTAAATATTAAACAAAGAGAAAATTGGATAACTATTGGCGATAATAATGATCCAGCACATCTGCATATTAATTCTGAGCTGATAAAGAAAATTGAATTTATCCAGGAAAAAAAACCTGAGCGTACAAGTTTTAGTGTAAGATTTTTTGATGATAATGGTGATCGAACTCTTGCGGCCTTTTTTACAAAAATGTATGATGAAATGAACAATCTTGATTTACCTAGGAAAAAAATTTATGATGATTTATGCCAAAAGTACGGACCCTTAATTAAATTATAGAATAAAAAAAATCTTGTCTGAAAAGACAAGCGAAAAATATTATTGTTGTAATTCTTTTTTCTTCTTTTCCTTTTCAGTTTGTTGTTTTGCTAATTCTAATTCTTCATTGGAATGTTTGAATTTTTTCATCCTACTGGTAGATGATATTATTTATATAAAAACCGCAGTATTTCCGACAGAACAAATCGTGGCTAAAATGAAATTTATACTCTAATACCCCACAGAGTATTTTGGCTTTTTACCATTAATTCCAAGTTGAAGATTTTTTATGGTAATTTGAGCCATTTTAGCCCGGGTCTCTTTGGTAGAACTTCCAATATGAGGAGCTAAAGTCACGTTTTGAATTTTAATTAAAGGATGATCCTTCTTAATTGGTTCGGTATCAAAAACATCAAGAGCTGCCCCTGCAATGATATTTTTCTTTAAAGCCTTAATTAGATCTTTTTCATTTATTATTTTACCTCTTGAGGTATTAATAAGAAAAGCAGTTTTTTTCATTTTTTTAAATATATTTTTATTAAAAATTTGATTAGTTTGCTTGGTATAAGGGACATGAATAGATATTACATCACTTTGACTAACAAGTTTTTCAAACGAAACATACTTTATTCTTAATACCTTTTCCTTAGTTGGAGAGACACGTTTTCTGTTGTGGTAGATAACTTTCATTTCAAATGATTTTGCACGCTTTGCTAATGTGCTCCCAATTCTACCTAATCCCAAAATTCCTAATGTCTTTTTTTGTAGATCAGTTCCCAAATAGTCATAGGCCCCATAAATATTCCTCCAATTCCCATTTCTGATAATTCTGTCTCCTTCTGAAACTCTACGCATTACATCAATCATTAAAGAAAAGGCCAAATCTGCTGTGGCGTCTGTCAGAACTTCAGGGGTATATCCTACTCTAATCTTATTTTTTTTTGCATAGTTTGTGTCAATATGATCAAAACCTACACTAAATGTGCTAATTACTTTGAGCTTTTTTGCCTTTTCCATTAACTTACTATCAATCAAATCATATGGAAAACAAATCAGTCCGTCTATTTCCCTTATCTTTTCCTCTAGTTTTCTTCTTGGAATAGGAATCTTTCCAGAATGAACTTCGATTTGATAATGTTTCTTTAATTCTTTTAAGGCAAAATCATGAAGAGTTCTTGTAAGAAATACTTTCTTTTTCTTCATATTCACTGAAATTTATCTCAAACCATTTATACGATTTCTTTCTAGACTTTCTATATGAATTCTGAACAAGAAGAGGAGGAATTTGCAATTTGTGTAGAATGTGGAAATTCGATTGAAAAATGTGTATGTGTTTGTCCTTATTGTGGAGAACGTGATAAATGTGAATGTGCCTTATTTGATGCTGCTACAGGTGGTTAGTAAATTATTTTCACCATGTTATTAATATTGAGAAAAACTAGGTTGTAATCTATGAGTCCTGTTGATTTTTCTTGGCTAATCGGTGGACCGCAGGGGAGTGGGGTAGAATCTGGAGCTAATGTTTTCTCTAGGGTTTGTTCTGAACTTGGCTATCAAGTTTTTGGAAAAAGAGAGTTTCACTCAAATATCAAGGGTGAACATAGTTACTTTACCGTTAGAATTTCTGAAAAAATAATTCGCTCAAATGTAAATGATGTCACTTTGATGATATCCTTTGATGCAGAAACCATCTTTAGGCATTATGATGAACTGCTTTCTGGAGGAGGAATAATTTATGATTCGGATTTGGAAAAAGTCACCACAGATTCTGTGCATACTTTAGACAATTACTTTAGGGAAAGACTCCACCTCGAATTGGAATCTAAAAATAAACCATTTACAATTGCAGGAGTGCTTGAGATAGCCAAAGAAAAAGGAGTTAATCTTTATCCTGTCTCTTTTAAGAGCATACTTGCAAGCCTTGCTGAAAAAACTGAAAATCCACGGTTGAAAGGTATGGTGCGAATGTATAATGTCATCGGTGTTTCTCTTTCCTTAGGGTTGATAAAAATGCCTCCGGATTCATTACTAAAATCAATCGACTCTATATTTTCCAAAAAACCCAAAATCGCAGAAATTAACAAACAAGCAGCTACCTACTCTTACAACTTTGCGACTTCAAACTTTACTGATTTCTCATTTACTTTACCTGGAACTAAAAAACAAGAGAATACCATCCTTGTTCAAGGCCATCAAGGAACTTCCATAGGGAAAATGGTTAGTGGATGTAGATTCCAATCATACTATCCAATTACTCCAGCCTCTGATGAAAGTGTATTCCTAGAATCAAATGAAATCTTGGAAGTTTTTGATGATAGACCCGGTTCAACCGCTGTAATTCAAACTGAGGATGAAATATCTGCTATTGGAATGATGATTGGTTCTGCATTGACCGGAACAAGATCATCCACGTCTACATCTGGCCCTGGCTTTGCGTTGATGGCAGAAGCAATTGGATGGGCAGGACGAAATGAGGTCCCCATTGTTTTGACTTTGTATCAGCGTAGCGGTCCTTCCACAGGTCTTCCAACAAGACATGGTCAGGATGATTTGTTATTTGCAGTTGCGGGAAGTTTCGGAGATTTTCCCAAAATTGTCTATGCTTCAGGTGACATTGAAGAAAGCTTTTATGATACTGGAAATTGTTTTAACTATTCTGATGTATATCAGGTTCCTGTAATTCACTTAATGGATAAATTCCTTTCAAGCTCAGTAGTTACATGTAAGCGATTTGATCCTAAAAAAATTAAAATTAACAGAGGGAAATTACTTGATACGATTCAAGGGGAATACAAAAGATTTGCATTTACAGATGATGGAATTTCACCACGTTCACGACTAGGTTTAGATAATGGTGTTTTCTGGAATACTGGCGATGAATCTGATGAATTAGGTCATATTACTGAGGATCCTCAAATGCGAATAAAAATGATGGATAAAAGGATGTCTCGATTAGATCTCATATTAAAGCAAATTCCCACTGTGGAGCAAGTAGTTTCTCATTCTATTCATGATTTTACAATCATCTCTTGGGGTTCTACAAAGGGCCCAATATTGGATGCGCTAGACATACTCAAAAAAGAAGGAATTGAAATCGGTTTTATTCAGTTAAAATTACTTCATCCATTTCCTTCAAAAATTGTAAAATCACTACTTGAAAATGTAAAAACGATTATCGATATAGAGGCAAACCACTCTGGTCAGATGGGAAAAATATTCAAACAAAATGTAACAAAAGAAATAGATTATTTTGTTCTAAAATATACTGGAAGAGGAATGACCAGCACAGAAATTTATGATTCTTTGAAAAAAATAATTGTAGGTAAAGCAAAACAAAGGGAGGTTTTAGAACATGGCGCTTAAGCTTGCTGATTTTAAAACTAATGTTCATAATGATTGGTGTCCTGGTTGTGGTGATTTTGGAATAGTAAACGCCTTACAGATGGCATTAGCTGAAATGGGAATCGAACGTGATAAAGCTACCATTTTTTCAGGAATTGGGTGCTCTGGTAAAACTTCTCATTTTATCAATACATATGGAATTCATACTCTTCACGGTAGAGTTTTGACTTTTGCCCAAGGTGGTAAACTTGCAAATCCGGAAATGACCGTTGTTGCAGTTGGAGGTGATGGAGATGGTTTGGGAATTGGAGCAGGTCATTTCGTTGCAGCTGGCCGACGAAACATTGACATGACATACATCATTTTTGATAATGGTGTTTATGGGTTAACCAAAGGACAAGCTTCTCCAACATTGAAATTAGGTGAAAAAACAAAATCACTTCCAACTCCAAACACAAATTATAATGTAAATCCAATTGGATTGGCAGTAGCTAGTGGATTTACTTTTGTAGCTCGTGCTTATTCCTATGATGTTAGGCACCTAAAAGATTTAATTGTAAAAGCTGTTCAACATCCAGGTTTATCGTTCCTAGATGTTTTACAACCATGTCCAACATACAACGATATTAATACCAGAGATTGGTATGCTGGGGAAGATCTTGCAAAGGAGGCTGCAGAAAGGCATTCCAGGATTTACAAGTTAGAAGATACTCGATTTGACCCTATAGTTCATTACGCAGATGAAACCGAAATGAATGAGAAATTAGCACAAGCCTTGATTAAATCTTTAGAGTGGGGAAACAAAATTCCAACAGGAATATTCTACAAAAATGAACTAATTTCACCCTTTGCTACGAGGTTGACAGATAAAATACCAAATTATTTGGAAAATCCCCCTGCAAAACAAAATATTTCCAAGGATGGCATTCCCACTACAGATGTCTCGAGATTATTAGATTCTCTCCAAGTTTAGGAATAAAAACCTAATAGGTTATAGTCTAGTTTATGTTTAGTTCATTTTGCAAATGAACATTAACGAGGCCAATAAAATTTTTAGAAAATCCATTATCAAGGGATTCTTTGAACCTCAGTTGGTAAATCTTGATTTTAAAAAATCAGGAATAAAACATCCAACAATAAATGATGATGGAATGATGCAATCGGATTTATTGCATATCTTTTTTGACATAGATACAGGATCTGATTACCCTGATGGAGATGAATGGTTTATTGTGGAATTTCTTTTCCCCCATGACGTAAAAATTCCTGATAATTTAAAAGGTGCAGATTTTTTTACAAAAATTGCTGTTGATGATAAAAAAACTTATTGGCATCATCGTGAACTAATTCGTTTCAAATACGGCAAGTCAAAAAAACTAACTGATGCCCTTGAATTTTTAGAATCAAAATACAAAGAACTTTATAATCTTTTAGAACCGTTACATGATCTTAATTGATTGGGGACCATATGTCGCCTCTGAAGACGTATTTTTTATCTTTTGATGTAGCTAGGTTCAAACGCCATCTAATTGACTTTGGATCAAATTTGTAAATCAGTTCTAAGATGTCTGATGGAAGCTTTTTTGGATCGGTGTGATATGGAAGTAATTCTAACACAAAATCAATTTTCTCTATTGCATTATCATACCATTGTTTTTCTTCAGTATCTAAAATAAATGAGATTTTAGGGTTACCTAAAAAATTAATAATTATTTTTATAGCATTCCCAGATCCACGTCTTCTTTTCATTTCTTTAAAAACACCTTTAATTTGCTCCCATCTTTTAAATTCAAACCATTTGAAAAATTCCTCATTAAACGCCAAAGGTATTTCCCAATCTAGGAAACTGACAAATTCTCCATCTTCTGTTTCAATTTCTTCTTGGGAAACCAAAAATCTCCCATTTAGATAACCATAAAGCACTTCGATTTCCCATGGGGATATTCCAAAGTATCGGAGATTTGTTTTTAACATACTTTCTGACATTACATTAAAACCCTGAAAATTGTAATTAAAGCTTCTAAATTTTGTCTTATTGTAAAAAATCTTGATAAAAACTAAAATTATAAGGAATGAATTTTTTATCTAACTGATGAAGAAAGAATACGTCGTAAAGAGCATAGATTCAGCCCCTGATGGGGCCCCGTATGTAGTAGTTTCTCTTTCCTCAATCAAAGATTTTAAAGAAGGATCTGGATCTACTCAAAATCCTTTTGGAGGATCCAAGGTAATGGGATTTACCAATATGAATGACATGATGAAAGATCTTAACAAAATGCTTTCAGGAGGAGGTGGGTTCGGTATGCAAGGAGGAGTTACTCAATTAAAGTTAGAAATGCACGAGTACAAAGAACTAGGGCTAGCTGTTGGGGACAAGGTTTTTCTCGAATTGACCAAAGAGGAGACCCTAGGCATATAACGCTTTTTTATTTCTTACCGTTTAGATTGTGTTGATGTATTTCCAAAGGTAAAAAATACCGATGGTACTTATAACAAAAAGCATTGGTTTCCAAGCAAAAACCGGGAGACTAGGTGTTGAAAGTTTTACTTTATAATTATCAAAAATCTTTTTGACATTTTTTTTGATATTATCATGCCAAAAATGATATTCTATTTGATATTTTTTCAAAATCTCTTCTATTTCATAAACTACAGGGGTTCTTTGAGAAAAGAGATGTTGAAGATAATCTCTTGAAACCTCTACTTCAGCATGAATTCCTATTAATCCTTTTTTCAAATCCACCATTCTGACATGCATCTCCCAAGGTTTTTTTAATTTTAGATTTAGACCGTTTCCAATCTGATCAGGTTGTCTGTGTTCAAATTTTACTTTGGTGAAACCTTCTTTTGTAAAAATTTGGAGTAAGTCTTCAAAATTTTTCTTAACCACTATGTGAAGCTGTTCCAATCCCTCTTTGCTATCTACATTAATCCGATGTTTCAATCCGTCTAAAAAAGAAACTGTTTTAGGATAACTTGTCAAATATTCCATTAAAATGACCAAAAGAACTCTTCTATTTAAAGCACAAGGAAAAATTTCTAGCGTCTAGGCGTTTGATAACCCTCTAACATAAACACATTGATCTGGGGATACTGCCATTTCAGAATTATTGATTTTTCTATCTGTTAACTGTGCTCCAGAATCTCTTACTATTGCAAAAGGTTTTGATTCTGCACCTTCTCCCATTTTGTGATTTGCTATAGTTGCAATATTATCAATAACTGCCTGAAAAGTAACCTTTAGTGGATTTCCTTCTAAATCTTTTTGTGACCTTAGATCTAAAACGGGTTCAATACCAGCGCAAGAAATTGCCACACCAGAAGTCCCAACCCTTCCTGGCATTAAACGACTATCTACTAGGATAACACCTATGTGAACTAAAAATCTCAAAAACACTTTCCTTCTAATTTCCTCTGCAATCAAAAATGGATTTTTTGGGTATAGTATTACATGGCCTTTTTTAGCATTGGATTTATCAATTCCTCCATTAGGAGCCATAATATTTTCTGAGGCTGTGATTACAAATCCTGCAAGACCGCCAAAAATTTTGTCGGTCTCTCTTAGGATTATCTCTGCTATCTTTGGCTTAATTTGAAATTTTTTTGAAATCTCGAATCCTTTATTTGAAACTTTGATGTTTCTAGAATTTAGCATTCTTCCTTGTGAAATGGAGATATATTTCGTAGAAATTACTAAGACATCATTTTCTTGTAGATTCAACCTGTGGTGTTCTAGCGTTTTTAACAAATCCTCAAAAACATCAAATTTTTCAGTTTTTCTTTCAGAGAATAAGGCAGTAACTGACAATGACATTATTTTTAATAGATTTCTTTTCTTTTTTATTGTTCTGAAAGCTTTTAATCTGCAGAACAGGGTTTTTGTTTATGAACATAGTAGAAAAAATCCTTGCTCGTGCATCAAATAAGGATAAAGTCTCTCCTGAAGAGGTGATTTTTGCCAAGGTTGACAAGGTAATGGTACACGATGTTTCCGGTCCAGGTGTGATGAAGGTATTTGATAAATTAAAAAATCAAGGAATCAGTGTAGACAAATTATGGGATCCCTCCAAGGTTTGGGTCGCAGAAGACCATTTTGTTCCATCTGCTGACAAAATTTCCGCAGAAAACATCGTGAAATTACAAAATTTTACTAAAAATTATGGTATTAAAAAACACTTCAAATATGGAATGGGACAATATGGGATTTGTCACACCTTATCTCATGAGGAAGCTATGGTATTGCCTGGGGAGGTATATGT
>JBFIPZ010000013.1:0-19692 GCA_041609855.1 Nitrosopumilaceae archaeon
ATTTCCAGAATCTTGTGGTTTATTTTGTCTAAAACAATCACTACAGTATACTGGTTTATCATTTCTTGGAACAAATGGAACTCTACATTCGGTGCCACAGTCAGAACAAGTGACAGTTGTAGATTCTACTTGTCTATCATCTCTGGAACGTCTTGAACTTCTATCATCCCTGGAGTATCTTGAACTTCTATCATCTCTAGAGTATCTATCATTTCCAGAATCTTGTGGTTTATTTTGTCTAAAACAATCACTACAGTATACTGGTTTATCATTTCTTGGAACAAATGGAACTCTACATTCGGTGCCACAGTCAGAACAAGTGACAGTTGTAGATTCTGCTCTTTTAGTGTCTCTTGAATTTCTAAATGATCTAAATGGATTATCACTAGGATTACTTCTTGTTCTATTTCCAAAATTTTTTTTTCTTCTTACGTTATGTAATTCCAAATTAACCAATTCTTGATTATATTATTGATTATAGATACTTTGAGCTTTATTTTGTGCCTAGGCGGAAAATTAATGAATTAAACCAATGATTTATCCATTTCTGAAGCCATTATTTCTTGAACCTTAAGGAAGTAAAGTTTTGTCGAATAAGGCATTTCTTCTAAATTATCATCCACTGCTATCATAAAATATCTAACAGCCCTTTTTGAAATATCTAAATTAAATTTCATTGAAAGTATTGGATCTTGCTTGACTTTGATTTTGTCTTGCAACCAAGGTGGAGCCATGTCGATGGTTTCTTTAATTATTTTATCATACCAAAAGGAAAGATTTTCTGGATGTAATCCTTTTTGTAAATTTGACACATCTTTATCAAATTTTTTCATCATGGTAGGGATTATACGCACAGGTGAAAATCCTGAAATTTTGTTATATTACGATTACTCAAACATAAACAATCTTCTAGTCAACTGATGACAAGTTTCCTTCATAGTCTATTTCTTTATTTTTTATCCGAGTAGCAGAAATTCTAAGACCATCTTTTGCTAAAACCATTGGTACTTCAATAATATCTACTAGAGGTAAAGTTTTTTGTTTTCTGAGTTCATTTAGGACTTTTCCTTGGAATCCAGTTTCTTCACTTACTACTAATGCTTGTACCTTTTTTTCTAAAACTGCGGGGCCAAAATCATTTTCTAATTTACTTATTTCATATTGGGAATTGGGGAAATTTTTTTCAATCGTTTTGATGAGCTCTTCTAGTCTTTGGGTATACTTATTTTTGAGATTTTTGCCTTTTCTTAAAGCCATCTCATCACTAGTCAATCCAATGATAATTCTGGAAGATAGTGAGAAAGCCTCAGAAAGTAGAGCAATATGTCCTTTGTGGATTATATCAAATGTGCCTCCCATCGCAACTAATTCAAATTTTTTCATATTTTGAATATCTTTTATTAAAAAATAAATCTACTAGTTAACTACCACTAATACTATGGGTCCTTTATTTGCAATAGGTATACTATTTCTATCCCAAACAAATGTTTCAATAAAAAATATTCCTTCATGTTCTGGAATCCAATCAATTGTTATAGATTGAGAACCCGTACCAATAAAGCGACCATCAAACTTTCCTAGAAATTCCACTGTAGGCAATTCAGAATTTTTCACTTGAGCATAATAGGTGTATGGAGTTTCATTTGATTTCTGATCAGCTGAAAACTGAACCAAGACATTACTTTGGATATTTACAGTTGATCCTACGGTAATTTCAGATAGTTTTAGGCCTTGAGAATCATTCAAAGAAACATTAGAGATTGAGACTAGTTTGGTTAGTGGTTGGGGAATTTTTCCATCTACAAAATTTGAAAAAAATACGTTTGATTGAGCAAATATCTGGTAACTTTTGGCCCTTTGATCAAGTTTTTCATTAAAATTAAATTCTATCTTTTCATGTGCTTCAACATCCCCAATTGGGATAGACCATACACCTACCAATCTTGGTGGAACAAAGGCGTCATAAAAGGCAAGATATACAAAAGTATCAGTTATTGGAGAGCCTCCATTGCTTAGAACTCCAGATAATCGAAGATGATCATCAAAGGTAACTTTAGTTGATTCCACCACTAATTGCTGTGATTTGGACGGAGAAGGAACAAACCCTTCAAGAAATACTGAGACCTGAGTGATGTTAGGATTTGGGGTAAAGGATTTTATCATATATGGTGAAGTTCCCTTCTCTGGAATTACCTCTAGAATAGTTCCACCACGAATAGTCTCCAAAGGATCTGTTCCCGTTTCATCATAAAAGTCGACTCTTAGAGCAACATTAGTAACAGACGTTTTTTCATTTTTATTCTCAACATTCCCTACTACAATTGTGTATCCTTCCTTGTCCTTGTACACAAAAGGAGAATCACTTGTTAATACTACTGAGAGGGTAGGAAGGGTATCAGTTTTTTGGGAATAAGCAGTAGAAATTGGAAAAAGAATTAAAATTAGAAATAAAAAAACAGGAATCTTACTCATGATGGTTTTCATTGAAATATTAGATTAATTTGTAGAGCATATCATATAGTCAACAAGAAAGGTAACAACGTTTTACCAAAGTTGTAACTAGGGTCATTATAAAAAGAGATTAAAAAATAGTAGATTTTACTAATTTTTCTTTGCTGTAATTGCAAGCCAGTAAATTAGACCAGGTACTAAACCCACTATAAGGGGAATCCATACGGGCCATGCGTCTGCTGCGGATGCCATAGGATAAAGCGAAAACTTATCCTATTTAAATCCATCCAGGAATCTGGTTTTCAGAATTGATCGTTATTATAAAAAGTGGACTGGACGGGATTTGAACCCATGACCCCCCGCGTGCAAGGCGGGTATACTACCAGGCTATACTACCAGCCCACATGAAGGATGATTAGTGCATGGATTTTAATTGTTGTCTTCTTGGGAAGAATTTTATTTGAAAAAAAAAATTGTTGTTCTATGGTATTATTAGAATCTCAAGTGAAATTAAGGGCTGGGGATAGTGCACCAGATTTTGAGCTTTTAGGTATTGATGATAAAAATCACAAACTAATTGATTATAATGATTATCAAGGAACCCTAATAATTTTCATGTGTAACCATTGTCCTTATGTAAAAGCAAAATTTGAAGCTTTTAACGAGTTATATGAAAAGTTTGGAGATAAGATTGCAATTATTGGAATCAACAGTAATGATTCAACAGATTATCCTGAAGACAGTTTTGAAAATATGAAAAAAACTGCCCAAGAAAAAGGATTAAAATTTGATTATTTAATTGACTCAACTCAACAAGTTGCAAAAAAGTATGGTGCTATGTGCACCCCAGATCCATTTCTTTTCAATAAGGTAGGAAAACTAGTTTTTCATGGTCGAATTGATAATGCAATGAAGCCAGATGATATTGCAACTGAAAAAACAATGCTTATCAATATTGAAAAGATGTTGTCTAAAGAAAAAATAGAAAAAGATTTTGACCCTTCTATTGGGTGTTCAATCAAGTGGAAGGAAAATTAAACTTAAATGACTCATTTCAAGAGGTTTGGATGAGGGCTCGTAGCTCAGCTTGGCTGGAGCGTTCGACTGATAAACCATTCAGAAATCGAAAGGTCGTGTGTTCGAATCACACCGGGCCCACTTTTTTATTTTGAATTATCATAAACGGTTTCAGACCACTGGATAACGTCTTCGAATTTTTCAGTATATAGGTCACAGTTCAATTTGCTTTTATTTTCCATTTTTCCACATAAAACCAATTTCATTCTTTTTCCAATTTTTTCTTTAATGGAGTTAATCGAATCAGCAAAGAAATTAAGGCGTTCTTTACTGTTAGAAAAAACTACAACTATGAGAATTCCCGACTTTTGTTTCCATATTTTACTAACCAGTTTTTGAAAATCAAGATCAAACAATACATTGATTGCTGAAGACATGTCTCCCAAATCAAAAACCATCCATTCATTTGAATAAAATGAGGCAGAAGCAGCTTTTGATAATAAATTACTTTCAGAATCCCCAGAAAGGACGATAATGTTCTTTTTTGAATTTGAAACCTTTGGAATTTGATTAAAAATTTGGAGTGAATTTGAGACAATGTTTTCCAGTAATTTAAGCTCAGAATTCCCTATTTTTCCATCATCATAAAGGGTTTGAATGTGGTCAATTGCAGGTAGAATTATTTCAGAAACTAGTTTGGGTACAGAACCCTTGGAACGAATACAATTTTTAATTAATGAATACACTTGCCTCTCTGATCCTTTCACCAAATAATTCAAGTATTGTGGAGTGACCTTAAAGTAATCATCTGGAAAAATGAAGGATTCCTGTCCTAATTCCAAAAACCATAAAGTTGTATTGCCGATTACTTGTTCTCTTAGAAATCCTTCAGCTGCTAAAATTTTAAGATATTTTGTCATTGTAATTCTACTAACGTCTAGTACTTTGGAGATTTCACTTCCTGACATTCCCATTTTAGAATCAGAAAGTATCTCAATGAGTTTTTGTTTTAGTTTCTCAATTTCATATCCCTGACCCATATTGCCTCTGGATTATTCTAAGGTATAAAGACTAATTTTCGTTGATATTGGCTTTATCTTTTTTAAAATAAAACATTAAATATTAGGGTACCTTAATGTACGGTAAGGAAGAAGTAAATTGCCGAAAGCTGGATTCAAATCAATAACTGTATCAGAGAATGTTTATGATAAATTCCAAGAGGTTTATCAAAAGAACAAAACTACCCTTGCAATGAAGGGTGTCAACAGTTTTTCTGGTTACGTAACTTACATGTTAGAAGAGATGATGCAAAAGGACAAGACTTTTGCAAGATATGCTCCAAAAATTGAAAAGATTTCAGTTGACGATGATAGAGTGATTTTAAAAGATAATATTAAAAATAGAATCGCAGAAGTGGCTGTCCAAAAAGGAGAGTTATTTTGCCAACTTTGTGAAGAAAAGAATTGTGTTCACGTAGGTTTTGTATTTTCACTACCAGACGTATATGAAGTTCTTAATGCTAGAGGTATAAAACATCCAAAGTAGACTAGTGGAGGAGGTGGGATTTGAACCCACGAACTCCTGAGAGACAGGATCACCCATTATTTTGATCTTAAGTCCTGCATGTCCAAAAGCATAAAATGCCTTCTTTGGCCAGGCTTGATTACTCCTCCAAGATTGTAAAAAAATCTTCGAAATTTAACAGTTTAGAGAGACCCTAACAATGATGAAGAATTATAAGTATTTTCTACAGCGGTTAATCGTGCTTCGATAGCTCAGCCTGGTAGAGCGTTACATTGGTAATGTAAAGGTCGCGGGTTCAGATCCCGTTCGAAGCTTAAAAATTTTTAATTAATAGTTCAAAATGGCCTGTTCTTTTTTTAGAATTAGAATTTATGGATCTATTAGCAGAAATTTTTTTGAGTTTCCAGTGTTTCTCTGAAAACATATCGGATACCTCCTTCGAATTTGAATTCGATAGCATTACTTTACAACCCTTAGAATCTAATTTTAAACAAAGTTTAGTTAGTCTTTTCAGATCGTCGTAAGTAAATGATTTGTTGGTATAGCTAGTAAAATTTGAAGTATCACTAACTGGTTGATAAGGTGGATCAAAGTAAACCAGATCATCTTTTTTTGCATCTTCTAAAACTGCCTCAAAATCCCGACATTTTATTGAAACTAGTGGAGATTGTAAAACCTGGCCGACTGCCATAATATTTTCTTCATTTACAATGTTTGGGTTGGAGTATCTTCCAAGAGGAACATTGAATTTTCCCTTTTTGTTCACTCGATATAACCCATTAAAGCAAGTCCTATTTAGAAAAATTAATCTTGATGTTTTTTCTACCGCACTTCTTGGATTGCTATCTCTAATTGAATAGTAATAGGATTTAGAATTTTTTTGATAGTTTTTTGCATGGTTTTTCAAGGAAGAAATTACATCGGGGGTTTTATCTCGAATAGTTGTATAAGCTAAAACAAGATCAGAGTTTAGATCCGAAATTCCACAACGTTGACTATTTCCTTTCATAAGAATATGAAAAAGGAGTGCTCCCCCGCCCAAAAAGGGCTCAAAGTATGTTCCCATTGAACTTGGCAAATTTTCCTTTAAAACGGGAATAAGTTGTCGTTTACCTCCTGCCCATTTAACAAAGGGTTTTGTGCATACTAGGATTTGGTCGAAGTGCTGTCTCACAGGTATTATTCAAAGTAAGTATTATCGTAGTAAAGGGCAACAAAAAATCACAATATGTGCAATATTTTTTTATCATTTTTAGGACAATAACAAGAATTCCAATCGGAAATCAATAAAATGAAAAGGAAAAGGTTTGGGTTTTAGTCCCACTTTGACCAAGCGGCCATCCATCTGTATGTCCAGGTATTTAGTTTACAACCAAGAGCTGTAAACGTAACTCCCAAAACAGAACCAGCACCAGCACCTAAAGCTACAGGACTGTTATAGAACTTTCCTACCTGCGGTTCTATCGGCGTCATGTATGGTGGTAATGTGGGTCTTGGATATTTGAAGGCCGTTTCTAGTGGGTCTGCAACTGTTATCAGGTTTATCATGTTGAACATCGGTAAGGACATTCCAACCAACACTCCTCCAAACAGTATCAACGAATGTTTGTTCTTTTTCGTGGCCCAATATGCCAAATCTAGCAACATCGCCGATGGCAACCAAACTGGTGTCACGATAAAGTCGTATGGATATCCAAGTGCAAACCATGCACCTTTGGCAATCCATGTGTATACTGTCATGATAAGAGCGTAATACGTCGCTGTGCCTGGGACGCCTGTAAATGTTAGGTAATAGACTGCACCTACTACAAGCATTAACGTTTGAGATATAGAAAATACCGTAAACGATGTCCAAGCCCAGTCCGTATAGAAAATGTAGTCACCTGCGTTAATTGTTAACAGTGTAGAGTTAACTGCAACTACTACTATGAATAAGTAGTGAGTACATCGTCTTAACCAGACCATATGGATTTGATAAAAGTGTCACTATATAAAATTTTATGGCCCTATGAAGATCGTCGGTTTTTTAATAAATTAAAAAGAAAATATCTGAAGGTTTTACCTTCTAATGTCCAACGGTTAGGGTAATTGCTATCGTAGCGGCTGCAACAAAACCAACTGTAGCGGCAACTATACCATTGCTATTCTTATTAGAGCCTTCCTGCATTACTTTAACACAGAAAATATATCCAATTGCCTCAATAATTGTCAAAACAATGAATGCAAAGTGACCACTAGGTGTTGGATATGCCCAAGGATAATAGAAATATCCTGCTGCAGTACCACCAAAGGTAGCACCCCATGCTGCTAAGAATGATATTGTTATCATACCCGTCATGTTTTCGACACGTTTGCCTATCATTCGTTCTACGTCAGCGCTTGATGATCCGCCGCCACCGCCAGAACCGAATCCCTTAGGTAGAGTCATTCTAGATTTGTAATATTCAGAATCCTTTTAAGTCTTTCTTAAACCAACTGCCTAGTACGATCTACGTCTTGAAAATAAAATAGAAAAAAGGTGTGCTTTTTTGCACATTGTCTATGGGATTGATCTGCTGTACAATTTACCTTCTAAGGCCATCTTGTACATCTCTGCAACGTATGGATTCTCACCTGGAGTTTCTGCTCCTAGTTCAACTAGTCTTGCATATACTCTAACTACATATGCCAAGGCTCCCATGAATGCTACTACGACACCCATATTGAACATCCAGTGATTTGGTACTGCAAAGATTTCCTCTACAAACCAGAAATGCCACATCTCATTGACTCCAATTGTAAACATGGTTGCAAGATAACCTAGAATTGTCATCTTTAATCCAGTGTTTATTGAGTTATTTGGACCTCTGAGAATAGGAATTTTTCTATCATAAATTGCTGCTGCCCCCCATCCGATTGGCAATGCAATGAAGTGGGAGTATAGCCACCAGTGTGCTGGTGTAAATGCGCTGTCTCTGATAGATGTTTGATGTAGAGAGCCGTCAACGAAGTTATCTACTTCAACTGAGGCTGCAATAGATCCCAAAGCTATTATCATGAGCCAGAGTTTCTTTAGTCTCTGAATCTCAACTTCTTTTGGTATTAATGCGGGCATCTGTGCCATAACAATAAACATGGTTATTTAGAATATAAATGAAGAGATTTAAAATTAGAAAATTTCTTTAATTTTTCGGTAAAATATAATTATTTTTTTGAATTTTTTAATCTTTTTAATTGTAGTTTTTGAAATACTTATATTATTTTTTTTATACTTTCAATGTTTATCACTAATGATAATCACTGAATAGCGATCGATCCTCGGCTTTAAGGTAAAACATATAACGATGTATATTATTTTTCATTCTATTAGGGATAACTATGGTCGAAAAAAAGATTTTCGTATTAGGACTTACTGTTGTACTTGCCTTAGGAACACTCGGTTTTAACTGGGTAGAATACATAGTTCCAACTGCAGATGCACATGGTGTCCAAGCACAACTCCAGAGTCGTTTCATCCGAATTGAAGATGAAACCTTCAACAGACAATCCTTACAGACTGGCGAAACAATTACACTTCAAGGAACGTTGGTCAGTCTTGTAGAGAGAGACCTTAGAGGATGGCTATCCATTTTCTCAGAATCTACTAATGCAGGAAATAGATGGGAAATGTTGGCAAGAGACCCACCAGGAAATGTCTTTGATATTCCAGGAAACTCTGTCGTAGAATACTCACTATCTGCAAAAGCACTTGAAGCAGGTGTATATCATGTACATACACAGCTTAACGTTGCATCGGTAGGTCCAGGACTTGGTCCAGGTCAAACAGTAGTTGTCGAAGGGGATCCAATACTCAAACCAATACCATATACCAATATCGCATATCAATCAATCATAATTGGTGTAGGGTATGTAATCACGTTTGCAACAAGACCCTGGCAAGTAATCTAAAAAATCCACCTTTTTCCTTTTAATTTAATTTACTTAACTTGAGGTTTAACCAAAAATTAATCAAGTCTTATCTTGAAGGAAAAATATCATATTTTATGCTTAGTTTCAAAATTAAAAAATTAGATATTTTCCAAAGTTATTTTTTTGGCAAAGTTGAATTTAGAAATGATCAATTCAAGGTAAACATCCAAAATCAAAAAAGAGGGAAAGTACTCAAATTGCCATTTGAATTTAATCCAAAAAGAAATCAGCTTATCGTGAGATTAACTGGTCCAAAGGACCTCTTTGTAGAGGATTTTTTACCATATTGTGGGGAATCAGAGTGGTTAGAAATCGATTCTGATGTAATCACATATTTTCTGGCAGACAATCAAGACAAACTGGATACAATTGAGATTATGGACAAATAAGAGAAACGACTTTAAGTAATCTTCAAAGAGAAACCATATGATTTGGCCTGGGATGGGGGATCCCTACAAGAGGAAAAAAACCATAAAATTTCTTTTAATTACTGCCATTATTGGGATTTCAGTTGCTGCGGCAAGCACTTTGATTCAACAAGCCATTAATCCAAATGATCCTCTCAAGGTCTGCATAAATGACAGAATTACCCCTTACAAAATTAAGGCAACTTTAGAATTAATAGTAGATGGAGAAAAAGCAGAAATTCCAGCAAATATTGGATTTACTGGTGATTGCAAAAAAACTCTCTATACCCTAACCAATGATGGAGTTATTTACGCTGAATGGGAGGAAGAATTTCCATTTGAAATTGGTCACTTTTTATGGATGTGGAATTTTCCATTGCGAGAAATGGACCAGTCCAAATCCACAATATTTGTAAATGGTGAGGAATCAAGTCAGTTTATCAGCCATCCATTAAAGGATGGGTATCATTACAGAGCAGAATTTACATCAAAAGCTTATGATGAATCAAAAGATACAGATTTCCTTCCAGAAAAGTAATTACAAGAATTTAATCCAATTCATACTTTGAAAATACAGAAAATAATGAAAAGAGGAAAGGAGGTTATTTTACCAGTATTTGCCGTTGTCTGGAATAAGACCGATACCTTCTCTTTCAAAGTGTCTGTCTAATTCATCGACCCATCTCTCACGGTTGTCCTTGTAAGACCATCCGTGTACACGTAACCAAAATGAGATAATTCCCAAAAGGAATATTGAAAACATCATGGTACCAAAGATGTAAATCATTACATCGTAGAATAATGGATCATAGTTTGGTCCTAATTGTCCTGTTACTGATGACAGAATACTTAGGAAAGTTCCTACGATAGGAGTCATTGTATATTTTGGCTCAATTTCTGCGATATATACATTTCTGTTATTATCAAATGGTACGAGATCAGTATTCCAAATAGTAATTATCTAATAAAATAAGAGAAAAGTGTGGTATTTTTTATCCTCTGCCCATAGCTGCGTATTTGCCTGTTCTACCTTTAAGGAAGAATGCTCCTGCAATGCCACCGAAAATTGCTGCAGAAATTACTGCTGCTCCGCCTACACCACTTGCATCAAGATAAGGTGTTCCTGATCCAGATGCTGGGTTTGCGGCTGCTGCTTCAACTCTTCTTTTTTGAATTTCCAGTGCTTCTTCTAAGGTATACGCTCCGGTTTCTCCAGCGGAACCAACGTTCCCCATGTATTGTGCAAACACATAGGAAGGTCCAAAGGTTCCAATAGCAAATACAGCCATTAAGGATGCTGTTAAAAGTACTTTCTTATTCATACCGTTTACCTGAGGTTTTGAAACCAGTGTACTTATTTAACTTTTATTCTTAACTCCAGATTTTGAAAAATATGTACGAGATCCGATTAAGTAACGTTTAATTTTGTTCCAAATTTAGCCGCCTCATGGGAAGAATGCATACACACAGACATGGAAAATCTCATTCTATTAGGCCGGCAACTTTGCGTGCCCCTTCTTGGGTAACATTAGGACCAAAAGATATCGAGGAGTTGGTCGTAAAATATGCAAAAGATGGTTTAACCCCAAGTCAAATTGGAATTAAATTAAGAGATCAACATTCGATTCCATTGATAAAACCGATCACGAAAAAAAGCATTGGAGAAATTCTTGAAGAAAATAAAATTCTCCCAGAAATGCCAGAAGATCTTGAAAATATTGTAAAAAAAGCAGTAGGTCTACAAAAACACCTCAAGGCAAACAAAGGAGATAACAGAAATGTTCGATCCTTAGAATTGATTGAAGCCAAAGTTCACAGATTGTCAGTATATTACAAAAGAATAGATCGAATTCCACAAACCTGGAAATATAAATCCGTGGTAGCTCAATTAGAATAATGATAAAATCTCTTGATGAATCCCTTTCGTATTTCAAAGACAAAATTAACGATTGTATAAAATTACGAAAATCAATTTCTGTAACAACTCATATTGATTGTGATGGTTTAACATCTGGGAGTATAATCACCAAAGCACTAATTAGGGCTGGTGCAAAATGCACACTTCGAACTTCAAAAGAATTCAGCCAAAATGTCATAGATTCGCTCAAAAAAGACTCGAGAGATTTTCATATTATAACTGACCTAGGAGGAGGGTTTGCAAATAACCTAGATAGCTCTTTGCAAGAAGATTGGATGGTACTTGATCATCATCAAATATCAGAAGATGAACACGATAATCCAAGAGTGATAAATGCGTGGAAATATGAGATGGATGGAGGGACTGAAATTTGTGCAGGTGGGATGGCTTTTCTTGCCTCAATGGCGCTAAATGATAATAATTCAGATTTATCTGCTTTGGCAGTTGTGGCAGCTTTAGGTGATAGGCAAGACCAGGGAGAGAGAAAATCCTTTAAAGGAAAAAATTTTGAAATTGCAAAAATTGCCAAAGAATCTGGTCTTTTAGAAATTGATTTAGATTTACTTTTAGTTGGGAGAGAAACAAGACCACTTCCCGATGCCCTTGCGTTTACCTCTCAACCATTCATAGATGGATTAACCTGGAATAGAGATACCTGTTTATCTTTACTTAATTCCTCTGGTATCCATCTAAAAGATGGTGGGCGATGGCGAGTTCCAGCTGAGCTAAATGAGGAAGAAAAGAGAATTGTTATCGAAAAAATTACCCAGTTTACTACAGGGAAAAATGCCACAGAAATCATGTCGGAGTTGATTGGTTACACATACACATTTCCAAGGGAAGATAGTAGAAGTTTTTTACGAGATGGAAGAGAATTTTCAACCATGTTAAACTCTTGTGGTCGAATCAGTAAATCTGGGGTAGGCATGGCAATCTGTATGGGGGACAGAAACAAGATTCTAAAAGAAGGAGAAACCATACTAACAGAATATAGAAAATTAATCCGAGAATATATGAATATCCTAACTAATGAAAGATGGAGAATTTCGGAAAGTAATACATGTGTTATGGTAAATGGGGAGGGTATTGTCCCAGAAACTATGACTGGTACAATTTCTTCATTAATAGCTGGATCCCCAAAAAATTCCGGAAAAATAATTATTCTACGAACTAAAGGAGAAGAAAATACCATAAAGTTTTCATCCAGAAAATCATTTGGATGTAAATCACCCATTAATCTAAGTAATTTGATGAGAACAGGTGCAGAAAAATATAATGGGATTGGAGGGGGACATGATGCAGCCGCTGGAGCAAAAATAACTAAAGACAAATTAAATGACTTTTTAGATTATTTAGATGTAAATGTCGTTAACGTGCCAAGTCCAGATTATTCTCAATAATTTATCAAAGGAAAAGGCTCATACTGTAAAAAAGGCACTAGATCCTGATAATGTAAATTTCCCCAAAGGATTAAGTCTCAATGTTAAGAATGTTGATAACAAAGTGGTGTTTAATTTTGAAAATGAGGACGATATGAAAAAATTAATTTCGACCATAGATGAGGTTCTATCTCATGTTCAGGTTGCTTTGAAGGTGATTGAGTAGTGTTAGATCCAAAGATAATCAAGGAAAACCCACAAATAATTCGAGAGATGCTAAAATCGAGAAATATTGAGTTTGATTTGGATGGTCTTATAAAATCGGATAAACAACGAAGGGAATTCATATTGAAAACAGATGAATTAAGAAAAATGAAAAATCAGGTCGCCCTAGAAATTTCTCAAAAAAAGAAGGATGGTCATGATGCTACTAAAATTTTGGAGGAGATGAAAGAAATATCTAAAAAATTATCTGCATTAGAGTCACTTCAAGTTGAAAATGAAAAAAAGTATATGCACTTAGCTTTAACTATTCCCAATTTAGTGCATACATCAGTTCCTGTGGGGAAAGATGATTCAGCCAATAAGGAAATCAAAATTAATGGTAAAATTCCAGAATTTGATTTTAAAGTAAATGATCATATTGGAATTTCTGAAAAATTAGATCTTGTTGATCTTGAAAGGGCTGCAAAGGTGGCAGGAGCAAGATTCTATTATTTGAAAAATGATTTGGTAAGATTAAATCAAGCATTAATCCATTATGCACTAGAATTTTTAGCTAAAAAAAATTATTCTTTGGTCCAACCACCCTACATGATAAATCATCAATCGATGGAGGGCGCAATAATTACTGATGATTTTGAGGAAGTTATTTACAAAATTGAGGATGAAGATCTTTACATGATTGGGACCTCAGAGCACGCTATGGCAGCTATGCATTCGGGTGAAATTATAGATGGTAAAGATTTGCCATTAAGATATGCTGGAGTAAGTCCTTGTTTTAGAAAAGAAGCTGGGGCTCATGGACGAGACCAAAAAGGAATCTTTAGGGTACATCAATTTGATAAAATTGAGCAATTCGTATTTACTCGCCCAGAAGATTCATGGAAGGAACATGAAAGGATGCTTGCTATTGCAGAGGAATTTTACCAAAACCTAGAAATTCCCTATAAGGTAATGCTACTTTCTTCGGGGGATTTGGGAAAAATTTCTGCTAAAACATATGACATTGAGGCCTGGATGGCAGGCCAAAATGCTTTCAGAGAGATTGTATCTTGTTCAAATTGTTTGGATTTTCAATCAAGGAGATTAAAGATTAGGTATAGAGAAAAAACAAATGAAGAAACCAAATATTTGTATACCTTAAACAGTACTCTAATTGCCACATCTAGAGTACTAGTTTCAATTATGGAAAATTTTCAAAATAAAGATGGGCATTTTTCAATACCATCAGTTTTACAAAAATACATGGGGCAAAAAACCATTTAGTAACATACCCTTATATTTTGGATTCAAAGGTCGATAATAATTGGCACGTAGAAAAGGTCGAGTAAAGGACAAGTGGAGAGAAAAGAAGTGGATTACAGTTAATGCTCCAGATTCGTTTAACAATGTTCCAATAGCTTACATACCAATTACTGATGATGAAAATGCTTTAGGTAGGGTGTTAGAGGTTACTTTGTATGATATTTTAAAAGGTGATCCCTCACAACATCAATACAAAATGTATTTTCAGTTAGATAAAGTAAAGGAGGATAAAGCCAGTACAATTTTCAAACGGTTTGAATATTCAAAAGAATTTTTGAGGAGTTTAATTAGACGAGGTTCATCAAAAATAAGTTTCATAATGGATGCAAAAACAAAGGATGGTTATATTTTTAGAATTAAAGTTATTGCCCTGACACAAAGACAGTTAAACACCTCTAGAAAGCATGCTTTGAGGTTAATTGCAAGGGACATAATCAATAAAACAGTTCCAGAAATGACAATTGATCAATTTGTACAAGCTACCTGTTATGGTAAAATAAATTCAGATATAATGGCTGCAGCGAAGAAAGTTATTAGAATAAGACATGTAGGTCTTGAAAAGGTAAAATTGATTAGAACTGCAGATAAAGAAATAGCCTTGCTTGAAGCATAAACAAGTAATAATTAAGATTTTACTAAAATGGCAAAATTAGAAGTAACATTGGACATAATTTTTCATGCAACGGAGAGTGTTGAAAAATTCTTTCAATCCTTCAAGAAGATGTTTGCTTTAAACGAAGACGTTTTTTCGATTTCAAATGTTGAGGGTCATTTTGAGAATCCAATTACAATCCTTCGAGCAAAGTTTACAAAAAAAGATGCAACCCAGTTTTTAGAAAAATTTCTAAAGGGATTGACAAGAGCCCAAAAAAAAGAGATAATACAAGAGATTGACAAAAGAACAGAAAATTCAACTTTGTATATTAGATTTGATAAACAGGAGTTTATTCAAGGAAGAATAATTTTAGCTGAAAAAGAAGCAATTAAACTAAAAATCCATACGCCAATTTATAATAAAAAAGACACAGTCAAGGTTTTCACAGAAATTTTACAAAACATCAACTAGATTAAATAGGAATATCCGATAAATTAACCTGGGAATGAGGAGATAATAGCCGCTCCAGTCTGAGCGAAAGCTTTGAAGACGCCGCGACGAACCGACCCCATTGGAAATTTCTGAACCGCATACCTTTCACCACATGTAAATAAAGTATTATTTTAAATACGGATTAACGAGGATTTGTATCGTGGTAGATTATGATGTCATAGTAGCTGGTGGTGGACTAACTGGAACTATTGCTGCGCAAGCTATTGCACATTATTCAAATCAAAATTTGAAAATACTTTCAATAGATAGAAATCCGGAGATTTATCCTGGAAGAAAGTCATTGTCAGGATGGACATGTGGAGATGCATGTTCAAAAGATGCAGTTGACTATATGTCTGAACGAATAAAGATTCAATGGACCAGACCTGAAATTGAACATGATGTCAAGGGAGTAATGGCGTTTTCTCCAGATAAAGAAACCGCAATACCTTTTGATGGGGCCGGTTACATGCTTAACCGTCAGAAATTACCAGAGATTCAAAATCAAAGAGCAAAAAAAATGGGAGTAGATTTTGTTTTTGAGATTAATCTTACAGGATTAATTTATGATGGCCAACAGGTGGTTGGAGTTCAGGGGATTGATAATAAAACCAAACAGCCATACAAAAAAACTGCAAAAATTGTAGTTGATGCAACAGGAGTTACCTCAATGCTAAGAAATACCTTGAAGAATTCCAATAAAATCGAAAAAAGAATCGATAGAAGAGATTTAGAATCTACTGGTCGGTATATCATGTACTTTGAACCAGAAACAAAAGACCTAACTGAGTTTGACCCAAATTATTGCATCATACATTTAGACCAAGATATTGCTCCTGGAGGATATGGATGGGTTTTTCCCAAAGGAGAGAGAAAAGTCAACATAGGTTTAGGGGTTGAAAAAACACTACTAGAAAAAAGAAATGAAAGGTTAGGGAAGAAAGATAATGTTCAAACATTAATGGAAGAATATCTTTATAGAAATAAAGTTGTGAAAAATGAAAAATTATCACAAGATCCAGAAGACATTCATAATAATTCAGGAATTTTCCAAGTATCAGTACGACGTCAAAACGATTGTCTTGTATCTGGAGGATACATGTTAGTTGGGGACTCTGCCTGGATGCCAAAACCAATTGACGCAGGTGGAATAGGACCTGCACTTATTGCTGGAACAATTATTGGAAACAATGTAGTACAGGCTATTGAACAAAATGATGTGTCAGAAAAAAATCTTTGGCAATATAATCTTGATTTCATAAAAGAATATGGATACAAAACTGCTGGCTTGGAGCTTTTTAGAAGATTGGTTCAAACATTGTCCAATGAGCAAATCAGTTATGGAATGAAGCACTTTTTGGGAAATCTAGATGTAGAATCAATTAGTAAAGGGGAACATCCTGATTTTTCGGGCCTTGGAAAAATTGGAATGATTATTAGAGGAATCATGAATAAAACAGTAGCAGAAGGTCTAAAATACACATCTGGGCAAAACCGATGGTTAGTGGAACATTATAATAATTATCCAAAGGATCCCTCAGGGTTTGAAGAATGGAATAAATCCTTGCATAAAACGTTAGATGAATCGTATACAAAAATTGAATCTTTTAGAAGTTAGGTCTAAAATTAAATATTGTGGGTAACCACAAATGCTTACTTGTCAGAATTATCTTATCTTGATTGGAATAACTCAATTGAGAAATTAAACCAAGCATTTGAAGCAAATCTTTTTGTTATAGTTATTGGTCCAAAGGGAACTGGAAAGACTTCTTTGGTAAGAGATTTTGCAAGAATGAGAGGGAAAAAACTTGATTCTATTAACTTTAGTTTACGGACACGAGAAAGTCATCTGATTGGATCTAAAACCTTGGATAATGGGACTGTTAGTTTTAACGAAGGTCTTCTAGTACGATCAATGAGAGAAGGGAGTATTTTGTATTTAGACGAAATTAATTCCGCAGAGGCAGACGTCTTATTAAGATTAGATGAAGCACTCGACGATAGAAGACAAATTGTCTTAAAAGAATCAACAGGTGAAATTGTAAAAGCGAAAGAAAATTGGTTTGTGATTGCAACAATTAATCCCCTCACTCATAGTGGAACAAAAGAACTCCCGCCACAACTACTCAGTAGATTTCCAATAAGAATTAGTATGGAATACCCCCCTGAAGACATAGAATTAAAAATTGTTAACAAATATGTTTCTGGAAATCATGAATCAACACTGGTACAAGGAATAAAATTAGCTAACACACTTAGACAAGCAGCTGCTGTAGAAGAATTATTTTATTCTCCTAGTTTAAGAGAAACAATTGCATTTGGAAAATTATTAGATAAAGGAGTATTGGCCAAGGAAGCAGCTACCCTTGTTTTTGGAAATGTGTATACTCAGTGGGGAAATATTGAATATCAAAAGGTAATGGACATCATAACTTCAATGTTTGGTAATTAGATGCAATCTTTAGAATTAAGAAATGAAACCTTAGTAGAAATTGCCACATTTTTAGTTAGAAGATGGTCTGAAAAAGATGATGTTATAGTTGAATTTTCTGATAAAATGGAAACCCGAACAAGACTAGCTGAGAAAAAAGTAATCTTAACACCAATGGAAAAAAGAATCGGAAGTTATTTTCAAAGATATAGGCAATTTAGAACCTTGTTATGGTACGAGTCAATGAGAATAAAATTTTGCAAAAAAATTCTTAGTAATGATCACGCTTTTGGATTTATTCTTAATACCTTAGAAACTCAGAGAATTGAACATTTAGGTAGGAAAATTTGGAGGGGAATGGATGAGGAAATTATTTTTAATTATTCTTACATGCTAATCTCAAGACCTCAGTTGCACACAGTTTATGGGAAAGCAAGAATTGTTGAGGCCTTTTATCAGTATTTTATGTTCGGTGCAATAAAAGGAGAAATTCAATCAAGTCATTTCGAGAAGATCAAAAAAGCATCAGAATTTGCGAAGAGAGTTGTCGAGGAGTCAATCAAAAAAGATTATGGGACAGATTGGTTGGAAAAAAAGATTAGTGAAATCATAAAAATTTTAGATATAGATTCTCTTCTAACTGTTCCCGTTTCTTTACCTTTTATGAAAGCTGGTATGGCTCTAACAGAGCAAGAGTTGTTGAAATTTTTGACAATAATTACAAAAAATAAAGAAGGAGATTTTGGGAAAACGGATCCAAAAGCAATACTTAGAGGTGATAAAGTTTATGATGAGTATAAGGTTCTATTAGAAGAAAACAAAAAAAGCGATAACAAAGGATTAACTTCGGAAATAATAGGAGTCCAAATACCAAGTACCCAAAATGTAGATGAATCAAAAATATATGATTTTAGTTTAATTAAAAGTCTTAAAACTAAATTCAAAGATTGGAAATCAGGTTGGAAAGAACAACACCAAAGATCTGGTGATGAATTTGATGAAGAAAACTACCTTGAGGGAAATGAACCATTTTTAATTGACGTAAAAAAATCAATTAAAACCAAAATTGTAATCTTGCTAGATCATTCATCAAGTATTTCCTCAGATGCCTTGGCATACAAAAAGGCTACTCTTGCTCTTTGTGAAGTTTTGGCATACCTTAAGGTGAAATTTTCTGTTTATGCATTTAATACACAAAATCGAGAGGTAGTATGCTGGCAAATTAAACCAGATAATGTAAAATGGAATATTCTAGCAGCCAAAAGGTTAGCTCAAATTGTGGCTAATGGTTCCACACCTCTGGCAGAGGTTTATGGAAAGATGTTTCCAATCTTGCAATCCAAAAGACCAGATATTTTTTTGACCTTAACTGATGGTGAGCCATCAGATCCTAATGCAGTTAGAAATATGACAAAATCTTTAAAAAACCTAGGGATAAAAATGGTTGCTATAGGTTTAGGACCGAATTCGATTAGAGCCACCACAATTGCTATGAATCTTAGACGTTTAGGTTATGAAAGAACTTTGGCTGTAAGCAGATTAAAAGACATTCCTGGTAAGGTTATTGGGGTTTTAGGAGAAGGAACCTAAATTCAAGATAAAGACTAGATTACATTGAAGTGTCTATCTATTTCACAACCTTTTGCAGATTTGATTATTTCTGGGCAAAAAAGTGTTGAGTTAAGAAATTGGAATACAAATTTTCGTGGAGAGTTTCTGATCCATGCTCCAATAAAAATTCGAATCAAGGATTGTAAGAGGTTAAAATTAAATAAAAAATTGGTTACTGGAGCTATTGTTGGAAAAGCAACTCTTTATGATGTAAAAAAATATAATTCAAAAAAAGAAATCAGAATGGATCGTAAATTCCATCTTGCTTCAATAGATTCGTATTATAAAAAATTTGGATTTATATTAAAAAAGGCAAAACCATTTAAAATTCCCATCCCTTGGAAGGGTCAGTTGGGGTTTTTTGAAGTAAACCTTCCAAAAACAAGAATTAA
>JBFIPZ010000014.1:0-19261 GCA_041609855.1 Nitrosopumilaceae archaeon
ATAGAAATAGGTCCCTTTGGGAAGCTGTCCCCCTTTGCCAGTACCCTCCCAGTCATTGTTATAGGAAGGAGATGAGAATATACTATTACCGTACCTGTCAAAAATCTAATAACATTACAGAAGAATTAGCTTAAGTAATATCAGACAACGAATTGAATTATGAATTGGGCGATACTAGATTTAACTAATGTTATGAACCATAATGATGTTTTTTTGGAGATATGATTTTAATTTAAAAAGATGATTGTAAAATGTTAACAAAAAAGTTGTCTCTGTCAGGAATTACTATTCTTTTTATTTTACAAATAATTGCAATACCTTACGCCTTTGCCGATGAGGTTGTGGGCACAATAACACTTGGAACATCTCCACTTCAAATTGCAATAAATCCCATAACAAACATTATCTATTCTACTCATAACGCGAATACAATTTTAGTTATGGATGGCTCAAATAATGAAATTTTAGATACCATTGATATCGGGTCTTTTCCTAGAGGAATTGCGGTAAATCCCACAACCAACACAATCTATGTGACAAATCCCTTGGATAATACTATCTCAGTAATTGGTGGAGATAATAACACAGTGGTAGATATCTTTGAAGTTAATCCTTTACCTCGTGGAATTGCGGTAAATCCCACAACCAACACAATCTATGTGACACATCCTTCAGAGAAAATAGTTTCAGTTATTGACGGATTTACCTTCGCAATTATCGAGACAATCAATATGGGGACTTTACCTCGTGGAATTGCGGTAAATCCTACAACCAACACAATCTATGTGACACATCCCTTGGATAATACTATCTCAGTAATTGATGGATCTGACAATTCAGTGACTGATACTATCGAAGTTGTAGATGGGGCTTTTGGAATTGCTGTAAATCCAGAAACAAACACAATTTACTCAGTTAGTTGTTTTTATGAAAATGATACCATCTCAATAATTGATGGATCCTCCAATTTGATGAAAAGCTCGATGGAGTTAGGTCATTGCACTAGGACAATAGCGGTAAATCCCCTAACAAATAGTCTTTACATCTCAGACTTGAGTAAAAACACCATATCAGTAATAGAGGAGAACACTCAGCAAAAACCAGCAGATATAGCACCACAGGGATTTGGTTTTCCAAATTCAGAAAGTATTGAAATTTCAAATGGCCTAGATTCCATTAAAAAAACCGAGGCAGTGGTTGAACCTACACCCATACAAATAACTGAAAATTATAGTCAATATTCACCCGATATTCCCACCTTCTTTGGGATAATTGTAACAATTGCAATTTTTGGCGTTATTTCGATTAAAAAATTAAGAACCCCCAAATCCAAAGAATTCATAGAAAAAATAGAAAATAACAAAGAAACAGAAGAACAGATTAGAAAAGAAAAAAAATCCATTGTACAAAAAATTCATGAGAGGTTTGGGAATTCACATCCTGAAATTGTAAGAGGAATAGACCTAGAACAAATTATAGAAAATAAACTTCGCCTCATTTTTAAATTACAAGAATGCAGTATTGGAGATAAAAATAGACTGGAATCAATTAAAGAATTACTGATAACGGATGGTGTCTTTACTAAAAAGGATAATGACTATATAGAAAAAATATATGAACAATACAAAAAAATAGCCCTGATAAATGATTAGACTATTACAATTACTTTTTTTAGAATTTATCAGTTATTTCTTTTGTAAATTCAGATGTTGTTTTATTTCCTCCAATATCTTTGGTTTTAATCCCATCTTTAACCAAATTAAAAATTATTGACTCTAATCTTTTTCCAACCTCTAAACACTTGGAATCATTATTTTTTGCTCCAAGCCAGTCAAGCATCATTTTAATGGATAATAAAAAAGATGACGGATTTGCGATATTTTTTCCAGCAATATCAAAAGCGGCCCCATGTACGGGTTCAAACAATGCAAAATTATCTCCAATATTAGCAGCTGGAGCCATTCCCAAACCACCAACAACCTGAGATGATTCGTCTGACAAAATATCTCCAAATAAATTGGTAGTTACAATAACATCAAATTGGTTTGGTTGGCGAATTAAATTCATGGCACATGCATCTACATACATTTGCTCAAATTTGATATCCGGGTAATTTTTAGAAACTTCAAAACAAGATTTAGCAAACAAACCATCTGTTACTCTCATAACGTTTGATTTATGTACACAAGTAACCTTTTTCATTGAATCTCGTTGTTTTGCAGTTTCAAACGCATATTTTGCAATTCGTTTTGACGCTGCCTCGGAAATAATCCTCAAGGCCACAGAGGAATCACCTATTGTAAATTCTTTACCAGTATAGAGATCCTCAGTATTTTCCCTTACAATGACAAGATCTATATCATTTTGCAAAGCAGGCATGTTAGGATAGGATTTTGCTGGTCTAATGTTCGCATAAAGATCAAGCATTCTCCGTAAAGCAACAATAACGTCGGCAGCACTTTCACCGACTGGGGCTTTAAGACATGCATCAGATTTTTTAATAGCCTCTATTGTTTCATCCGGAAGTGCTTTTCCTTTTTCTGTTAAGGCTTTGTCTCCTGCCTGCAAATTTTTTATTTCAAATTTTAAACCAAGTTTGTCGTGTATGGTATTAAGTACAGAAATTGCAGAATTAGAAAGATCTGGACCAATTCCATCTCCGGTTATTAACGATATTTTATACATGCTTGGTTTCCCCTTTATTGCAGTTTAAATGATTAGTTTTTGGCTAGTTTTTCTTTAAGCATTTTTTTTAGCATTATTCTATTGATTCCATCTATTACTGCTTTAACACTTGTAGTTACAATATCTTCACCTATAGATTTTGCAGAAACCTTGTTTCTATCTGCATCCTCTACTTTTACGGTTACCTCACATAGTGCATTAGAGCCACCAGAAATAGATGCTAAACCATAGTCTTTAATTCTGATTTCAGATATCTTTCCAGTAATCTTTTGAATTGCATTTAAGGCAGCATCAACTGGTCCTACACCATAATCTGTTCCAATATGATCCTCTCCATCAATATTGAGTTTGACAAATGCATATGGCATCGTTCCAATTCCAGTAGATACTGAAAAGCCTGTAAGATGAACTATTCGTTTAATTCCTGAATCACCTAAAACCTCCGAGGCAATTGACAATAACTCTACATCAGAGACTTGTTTTCCTTGGTCTCCAAGAATTTTTACCTTATCAAGAATTTTTTTTGATTGATCTTCAGTTGGTTTAATTCCATATTCTTCAAGCATTGCATTCATTCCATGAATACCAGCATGTTTTCCTACCTGAAGCCATCGTTTTCTTCCAACGAGTTCTGGAGAAATTGGTTCATAGGTCAGTGGATTACTCAAGACACCGTGAGTGTGAATTCCGGATTCATGTCCAAATGAATTATCACCTACAATTGCCTTGTTTGGTTGTACCTGTACGCCAACAAGACTAGATACATATCTGGATGTTTCGTAAATTAATTGAGATTTTATTCCTGTTTCATATTTTTGATCCCACTGCAAACATTGTAATCCCATTGCAAATTCTTCCAGCGATGCATTCCCTGCACGTTCTCCAATTCCATTAATGGTTACATGTGCACATTGTGCCCCTGCTCGAACTCCTGCTAGTGCATTTGCAACTGCTAGACCAAAGTCATTGTGACAATGTAAACTTATTGGGAGGTTTGTAGCTTCAATTGAATCTTTGGTAATCTGTGAAATGTATTCAGGTGTTGCATATCCTACTGTATCGGGAATATCAATTCTATCAGCTCCTGCTTTAGCTACCTCACTGAAAACTTTTTTCAAAAATTCTCTATCTGTTCGAGTTGCATCCTCAGCTGAAAACTCTACTTGTAATCCATGTGATTTACCATACTCTACTGCTTCTACTGCCTTTTCTAGGGCCTGCTCCCTTGTCATCTTGAGTTTGTGCTCCAAATGAATGTCGGATGTTGCAATAAATGTGTGAATGTAATTTAATCCCCCAGCGATTGCAGCATCAATATCTTTTTTGTGCGTTCTACACAAACCACAAATTTCAGCTCGTAGTCCTTCACTTGTAATCATTTTTACAGCTTTTAATTCACCCTCAGAAATTACTGGAAAGCCAGCTTCTATTGCATCAACACCAAGTGCATCAAGTTTTTTGGCAATGGAAAGTTTTTGATCTGGAGAGAGTGATATTCCAGGTGTTTGTTCTCCGTCTCTAAGAGTAGTATCAAAGATTCTTATTCTCATGCTCCACTCCTTTGCAAGGCTGCAACTCCAGTTCGGGCCACATCTAGTATTCCAAATGGCTTTGCTAATTCTTGAAATGCCTCAATCTGGTCAGGGGTGGCGGTTAATTCGACCATCATAGAGTCCTTTTTGACGTCATGAACCTTTCCTCCGTATGCGTTTGCTAATTTGTTTATTTCCATACTATCATTAGCATTACTTAGTTTAATCTTAAAAATACTCAGTTCTCGGTAAACCGTTTTGTGCTCATCTAGTTGTTTTACCTCTATTGTATCGATCATTTTGTCTAGCTGTTTTACTATCTGCTCGACCTTCTTTTCATCACCAATAGTAGTAATTGTCATTCGTGAGAATTCAGGATTATCAGTCACGCCGACTGAAATACTATCGATGTTAAAGTTCCGAGACCTAAACATATGAGTTATCTTAAACAAAATACCTGGTTTGTTTTCAACTAATAAAGAAAGAATTGCCCACATGATTAATCATCTAAGATGGTAACACCATATCTGAAAGAGAGGTTCCAGGAGCTACAAATGGCAATACATCTTCTTCGGGATCAATTGGAATGTCAATTACCGTAGCCACATCACTACTTAATGCCGTCTTTATTGCTCGGTCGAGCTCATCCATGGATTGTGCCCGAAGGCCTTGTGCACCATATGATTCTGCAAGTTTAACATAATCAGGACAATTTTTTTGATCCACTCCAATCATTCGTCTTCCATAGAAGGTTCTTTGCCATTGAGCAACCATCCCCAAGCTAAAGTTATTTAAAATAAACACAATCACAGGAATGTCTTCAAGTACAGCAGTTGCTAATGAATTTTCTGTCATGGAAAAACTTCCATCACCAGCAATATCAACCACTGAAACATCTGGTTTCGCAACTTTGGCTCCAATTGCAGCTGGAAATCCCCAACCCATAGTTCCAAGACCAGTTGAACTAAAGAAAGTACCTGGCTGAATAACATCAAAGAATAAAGATGCCCACATTTGGTGCTGACCTACTTCTGTAGTTACAATTGACTCGTGAGGTAAGAGTTCTCGAAGTTTCCTCAAAATTTTAGCTGCTCCCATCTCTCCTGGATGAAGTTTTAAATTTTCCTTCCAATACGCTTTTGTCTCCTTTACATGTTTGAGCCAAATACTATCTTCCGTTTTTTTGATGGCCTTTTGAGTTAGCATTTTTACCATTATTCTAAGAGAAGCTCGAACATCCCCTACTACTGCAACTGAGGTGGTTTGATTTTTTCCAATCTCGGCAGGATCAACATCCATATGAATAATTTTTAGTCTTTTTTCAAATGCCTCAAAAGTTCCAACCGACCTATCTGAGAAACGAGTACCAATTGCTAATACACAGTCTGCCTCAGTCATAACTTTGTTTGCTTCTGCATGACCATGCATTCCAATTGGGCCAAGTGACAGTGGATGATTTTCTGGAAAGGAACCTTTTCCTTTGAAGGTAGTTACCACTGGGATCATTAACAACTCCGCAATTACTTGTAATTCTGCAAATGCTGATGAAATTATCGCCCCGCCACCTGCCAAGATTACTGGTTTTTCTGAGTTTAGCAACATGTCGATAGCTTTTTCAACATTTACCATATCCGGATCGGTCCAGGGATGATAACCCCTAATTTTAAATTCATCAGGAAAAGTCATCTCAGCTTCGTTTGTTTGAACGTCCTTTGGAATATCGATTAATACTGGACCGGGTCTTCCAGTCTCTGCAATGAAAAATCCCTTTCTTACTGCTTCGGGTACTTCGCTTGCAAGTCTTGGTTGAAAGGCATATTTTACTACAGGATTTGCCATTCCAATGATATCACTTTCTTGAAATGCATCGCGTCCAATCATTGCTACTGGTACTTGCCCTGTTACGGCAACCATAGGGGCAGAGTCAGCCTGTGCAGTTGCAATGCCTGTCAAGATGTTAGTAGCCCCAGGACCCGATGTTGCAAAACAAACTCCTGGTTTTCTGCTCACTCGTCCAAAGCCATCAGCCATATGAGCGGCTGATTGTTCATGTCTAGTTAAGATGTGTCTAATGTTGCACCTGGAAAACTCATCATACATTGGAAGGTTGGCACCTCCTGGTAATCCAAATACCTCTTTGACTCCTTCTTTTTCCAAAGCAGTCATCAAGGCCTTTGCTCCTGTCATTGTTTCCATTTTATTTACCAAATCATTCGCCATAATTTTAATGTGTAAAGATTTTCAGTGCTTTAAAGCACAGTATCAACTAGTAACAAATTTCCAAATTTGTTTTGTAATTTTTCATTCATCTAAATTCAAAAATTAATCTCATTAATTCTTAATAAAGATTCTCAATAAAATAACCAGAAATTTGTAAGAGACAAATTTTCACAAGACTTAAACTAATAATTTTACTAAAAACTAGCAAGTATTTTGTCAGAAAATGAAGGAATTATCAAAATAATTGAGACCTTTTTCGAGTCTGGAAAAACCAAAGATTTCTCACATCTAAAGGAAATTCAGCTCAATGACTCTAAATTTTCTAGTTTTAGTGATTTGCCACCATACGACATCAAAGATTTTCAAACAACTTTAGAGCTAGAACAATTGAAATTTATCAGCATTTCCGATTACAGCTATGAAGTGAAAAAACCCAAGATTGCAGTATATGGAAATACTGCAGTTGTTGCCTTGGAATTGAATCAAAAAGGAATGCTAGTTGATAATAAGGCATTTACAGGAGAGCATCTGTCCATAGAAGGAAGAGCAACTTTTGTGTTGGTAAAACTCCCTACATGGAAAATAGTTCACATCCACCTTTCTAGAATTAATGGTTAATGAATTAATTTCTCAAGACCAACTGACATTATTTTTACTCCTAATGTTTTTTGTTTGTCCTTAGTTGATCTTTTTAGTTTTAGCTTATTTCTTGTTTGTATCTTTTTTTGATTTTAATGATTTGTTATCTTTACACAAATCAGAATAGAGTTTGAAGGCTTGTTCCACGTTTGCATTTCCATGAACAATAGAACGAATTGCTCGAATCATTGGAACAGGATTTTGTGATTGCCAAATGTTTCGTCCCATATCTACTCCCACAGCACCACCTTTAATGGAATTGTATGTTAATTGCATTGCATCACGTTCTGGTATTTTTTTACCACCAGCAACTATAATTGGAACTGGACAAGAATCTACCACTTTTTCAAAATTATCACAATAGTAAGTCTTTACAACATGAGCCCCCTGCTCTGCGGCAATTCTGCATGCAAGAGACAGGTATCTTGCATCCTTTCCGAGGTCTTTGCCAACGGCAGTAACTGCTAGAACTGGTATTCCATATTCTTCAGCCTCATTAACAAGCCTTCCCAAATTGACTATGGTTTGGTTTTCAAATTTAGAACCAACAAACATCGACATTGCTACAGCACTAGCATTAAGTCGAAGTGCATCCTTCATAGAGACTGTGATTTGTTCCTGAGACAAGTCCTCACCAATTATACTTGCACCTCCTGAAACACGTAGTACCATAGGAACAGGGGTATTTGGATCTACAGAGGTTCGTTGAACACCCCTTGTAAGCATTAAAGAATCACAGTACTTTAGTAAAGGAGTTATGGTTTTTTTTGGTTCCTCTAATTTTTCAGTAGGTCCTAAAAAGTATCCGTGATCTACGGCTAACATTAATGCTCTGTTATCAGTAGGTTTGATTATTTTTGCAAGTCGGTTTTTTAATCCCCAATCCATATTTCTTCGAATTTGACAGAAAAAATATACCTTTCTTAAGCCTTTTTATTTTGTAATAATAATTTTCATAGCGTTCTTGCCACTTTTAGCATGATCAAATGCTTTCTGAGAATCTAGTATTGAATAAGTGTGAGTAATTAATTTTTTTACCTTAATTTTAGATGAATTAATTAATCGAAGAGCTTCTTGAGTATCATGATCCGACGCTGCATAGCTTGTAAGTAAGGAAATCTCTTTTGAGTAAATTTTGCTCATATCCAGTTTGAGTATTGCTCCCAATGGTGGGACTCCAAACATCATGACCGACCCACCATTTCGCACTATATCGATTGCATCTTCCAGTGCCTGTAAGCTGCTGGTAGATACGATGGCAAGATCTACACCCCTTCCATCCGTTTTTGTGAAAATCTTTTCCAGTTTTTTTTCATCGGAAGAATTAATCGTCTCAGAGACATTGAATTTTTTTGCAAATTCTAATCTAAATTCATTAATGTCCAAACAGAAAATTTTTGAGAAATTTTTTGATTGTGCAAGCATAACATGCATCATTCCAGTAGGTCCAACACCAAAAATAGCCACAGAGTCACCCTGATGATATTCAAATTTACTCCAAGCTCGAACACAGCATGCTAAAGGTTCTATCAATGCAGCCTCTTCGAATGTCATTGAATCAGGGAGATTTAAGACCCCACCATGAGAAACGTTCCATTCAGGAACTATATACTCTTCAGATAATCCACACGGCAAAAGATTTGTTTCAGAGTATTTCTCACATGTTGTTTCATTTCCATGTTTACAAAAATGACAAGAATAACAAGGGACATGATGGTGAGTGAAAACCCTATCACCTTTTGTAAAGCCTTTTACATTGGAACCAACTGCTAAAACAATTCCAGCTGGTTCATGACCGAGTCGCATAGAAGGTTTTCCGTATTTTCCAAATACTTTTTCCAAGTCCGAACCACATATTCCACAGGCATGCATTTGGATCAAAAGATCCCCAGCGCCTAATACCGGTTTGTCTGTTTCTTCTATTGATATTACCGAAGGTGTTTTAACGAACGCGGTTTTCATGTCAATTTTAATAATTTTGATTATAAGTAGATTAAAAATCAAACACCGAGAATCTTTTTTAGCATTACTCGATAATCGACTTCTGTTTTCTTGCTGCCTGTTGCTGGAAGGGCAAATACTAGAGTTGATTTTTCAGCTCTTAGTGTAGTTAATTCATCATTGATAGATTCGGTAATATCATCACTTACTAAAACCAAGCCAACATCAGAGTCATCGGTTAATTTTTTAATTTCCTCAAGTGCCTTTTCTGAAGTAGGCGACACCACACCCGGAATTCCGGCTAGTTGAAAGCTTGTGACAAAGGATTTACTACCCACAGTGAATATTTTCACAGATCAAAATTTTGTATATGGCAATTTAACCCTTTTTGGCCGGTATTTGATCAGGAAAGATTGAATTAGTTTAGAAACCTCAATAGAATTATGGTTGAATTGAATACGGAAAAAAATATTTATCTTTTTACGCATGGAAGGATGGATTTAAAGGAAAAATTAGAAAATACAGTGCTAGCAAAAGGATTTTCAAAGGAAAAAATGGTAATGGCACTACCAACAAAGACTGGAGAGGTTGGAGATTATGTTGCAATGCTCTGGAGGCCCCCAAATCCTGACCAAATCAAGATTCAACAAATAACCAAAGTCGAAAAGGTCGAACCAGAAGGAATGGCTGGACTGTGGAAAGGAGTATCCAAAGACGATGTAGAGTCTATTCCTTTAGAATAGAACTAGCTAAAGCCAGCACCAAATTGATCACCCTTTTGAATCGGATCTTCTCCATCAGAATTTTTTAATTTTAAATAAAGGAGTGCCTCATAAACCAATTTTGTAGCATCATCATTGTTCAAATTGCAGTCGGAGATTGTTTGCTTCTTATATTTTTGTAATTTATTTACATCTTGCTCATCTAAAGAAATTTTATCTTCAAGCATCATGGTCGCAATTTTTTCAATTTGAGAGTTATGTTGTTCTTCATTCATAATTTTTAACATTTTTTTCTAGTTATTAACCCGTTCTACTAGTATCAACCTTACAAATCAGAAAGTAACCCAACAAGAAATTCATCATATTCTTCATCGGAGAAGGTAATTTTTTCAACCTTGTTTTCTTTTTTGGCTAGAAGAACCGAATCCAAATGATAGCAAGATTTTTTTCCAGAAAGTTTTCCAAAAAAATAACCTGAACATGAACAGTATTCACCTTCAGGATCTAACCAATGTTCTTTTCCTTTACCTACAATTGTCCAAAATTCTCTTTTACTTGGTTCAAAAATATGTAATTTAACTCGTTTTTCAGACACTAGTAACTTTACACGGTCAGAATTCCGGCTCACAAGAATTTTATCTATGTCCATAGTATAACTTTGATGTCACAAGAAAGAATAATCCCAAGCAAGCCTGCATTGTTATTTGAAGGACAAAAGAAATATCTAGTTATTACTGATTTGCACATTGGGTTTGAAGGCAATCTTGTTTCAAATGAAATTTTTTTAGGAAGAAATACTACCATAAATGAGACCATTAATGAATTGTTAGAGATGATAGAGATAGAGAGGCCAGATTCAGTCATATTGTTAGGGGACGTTAAATCCAGTATAAAAAATATTTTCAAAACAGAATGGAGTGATGTTCCATTGTTTTTTGAAAAAATAAGAGAGAAATGCAACATAATCCTAATTCCAGGAAATCATGATGCAAATATTCAAAAACTAATTCCACAAGATATTTCTTTGATTAGTTCTACCGGCATGGTAGAGAATAACATTTTGTTCACCCATGGGCATAGAATGCCTCCAGAAAATTTTTCCCATGTTAAAAAAATTATAATGGGTCATGTTCATCCAGTATTTTTTCGAGAAGGTTCCATTGTTAACGGACAAAGGGTATGGATTTCGCTTAAGACAAACAAGGAATATATTTTTCCTAGTGAAAAAGGAGAAATTGAAATCATAATTGTCCCATCTTTTAACAAATATTTGTATTCAATAAATAAAAAAAAATTTAAAAAATCAATTTCTCCAATTATTGAAAAAATAAAACATGTATATTCAGCTAGAATAGTAACACTCGATGGAACAATTATTGGAGATGAAACTATTTTAGAAAAAGTCCTTTAATCAACAGGGTCATAGGGCTCGATAGGATCAATTGTAGGATTATTGTTTTTTAACCAATCCAATGTCTTTACAAAAGAATCAGCTAGCTCAATTGTGGTAAGCACAGGAACCCCCAATTCCAAGGATTTCCTTCGGATTTGGTATTCATCATCTAGCATTCCAACATATTTCTCTAGAGTAGAGGTACTTGGAATATTTATTATAAAATCAATTTTTCTTTCATAAAGCAAATCAGAGATATTTGGTTTTCTTTCTGGTTCAGAAATCTTGTGAACCACCTCAATTTCACCAATTTTTTCTTCAAAGAATTCAGCCGTATGTTCGGTTGCAAATATTTTAAATCCTAAATTTTTTAGAGTTGCTATTGATTGGAGTAATTTTTCCTTGTTTTGAGACCCTCCTACAGTAACTAATGCCGCACCGTTCTGAGGTAAATTGTATCCTACAGAGGTAAGACCTTTGGATAACGCATCATAAAAGCTAGTTCCAAAACAAGCAGCCTCACCTGTGGATTGCATTTCCACGCCTAGGGCAATATCTGCCCCATCCAGTTGCATAAAGGAAAATTGTGGAACCTTTATTCCATAATTAGGGATTTTTTGCCATTTATTTTTTGGAATTTTTGGGAGTGGGATGCCAAGGATAGCCTTAGATGCTAAAGAAATAAGATTAATCTTTACGAGCTTTGAGACAAAAGGCATAGAACGAGAGGCCCTAATGTTTAACTCAATGACATATACATGATTATCATGAACTAGAAATTGTAAATTAAACGGCCCTTTAATCTTAAAGGTCGTAGCTATTTTGGTTGTATATTCTGTAATTGTTTCAATAGTTTTATTGTTTAAACGCCATGGTGGAATGCACATCATTGCATCTCCAGAGTGAACCCCTGCACTATCGATGTGTTCTACTATAGCTCCAATTATTACTTCTTGTCCATTACTAACTCCATCAACATCTACCTCAAGAGAATTTAACATGAATTTTGAAATTACAACTGGGTGATCAGGGGAAACATCGGTAGCTTCCTTAACATATGTTTTTAATTCTTCTTGCGACCAAACCACTTTCATTGCTGCTCCAGATAAAACATAAGAAGGCCTAACAATCACGGGGAAACCAACTTCCTGCGCAAAGGTTTTTGCCTCATTAATGTAGGAGAATGCTTGCCAACGGGGTTGCTGTATATGTAATTTGTCTAATTCTGCGCTAAACTTTGAACGGTCTTCGGCCCTATCTACATCTTTAGCACTTGTTCCCATTATGTTTATACCATGTTTGGATAATCCCAAAGTTAGATTATTTGCAGTTTGTCCACCCACACAAGTAACAACACCTTTAGGATTTTCAAATTCTGCAATATCCAACAATCTTTCCTGCGTTAACTCTTCAAAATATAATCGTGTACAAATATCATAATCTGTTGAAACTGTTTCTGGATTGCAGTTAACCACTGAAATATTTTTTTCACCATTTTCTTGCAGACCCCAAACCATATTTACAGTGCCCCAATCAAATTCGACACTGCTTCCTATTCTGTATGGACCTGCCCCAATTACAACAATCCCTTGTTCCTCAGGTTTTATCGAAATATCATTAGAAGTTCCACCATATGTTAAATAAAGATAATTAGTAACGGCAGGCCATTCAGCGGCAAGCGTGTCAATCTGTTTTACTGAAGGTATAATCCCATGAGCCTTTCTTAATTCACGTATTTCATCAGGATTTTTGTTCTTGGCACGAGCAATTTGCTTATCGGAAAATCCTAATTTTTTGGCATCAAATAAAAGAGATCGTCCTAAATCTTCTTTTGTTATTTTTTCTTCTAAAAGTACAATGTTTTTGATTTTTTCGATGAACCAAGGGTCTATTGAAGAAAGATTGTTTATTCTTTCGACAGAAAATCCTGACTTGAGGGCTGCAGCGACATAATATAATATGTAGTCGTCTGGATGGGATAATTTATTTTCCAATTCTTCATCATCAAATGATTTTCCATTCGTTCTGTTTAATACAAGACCATCGTTTCCAATATCTAACATGCGAATCGATTTTTGAAATGATTCTTCAAAAGTTCTACCTACTGCCATTACTTCTCCCACCGATTTCATTGTAGGCCCAAGTTTTCTATTAACCAATTCAAATTTGGAAAAATCCCATCTTGGATGTTTACAGACAATATAATCTAATGAGGGTTCAAAACATGCAGTTGTACTTTTTGTAATTCTATTAACAAGCTCAGATAAGTTATAACCTAATCCTATTTTTGCTGACATGTATGCTAAGGGATATCCAGTTGCCTTACTTGCAAGTGCAGATGATCTTGATAATCTTGGGTTAATTTCTATTGCTACATATCTATCAGAATTAGGCTCTAGGGCATATTGAATATTGCATTCACCAACAATTCCCACATGTTTTGTAGCCCTTAACGCTGCAGTGCGTAGCATATGATATTCATGGTTATCAAGTGTTTGAGAAGGTGCAACTACAATATTATCCCCCGTATGCACTTTCATTGCAAGGACATTTTCCATATTACAAACTATTACGTTGTTTCCATCGTAATCTTGCATCACCTCATATTCAATTTGTTTCCAATGTCCAATGTATTCTTCAATTAAAACTTGGCCAACAATACTTGCCTTTAGTCCTCTTTCAACGATTTCATGGAGTTCAATTTCATTATAGGCAACACCTCCACCTCGTCCACCTAAAGTATAAGCAACCCTAATTATTACAGGATAGCCTAATTCTTGGGCAATTTTTTTAGCATCATCAAAGTTTGTTACAGTTTTACTTTTTAGAACAGGAACCCCACATTGACCCATGGAATCTTTGAACAATTGCCGATCTTCGGTTTTCTGAATTCCAGGTATTTGAGTTCCAAGTACTTTGATACCATATTTTTTCAATACTCCTGCCTCTTCTAATTTTACTCCACAATTCAGTGCCGTTTGACCCCCATAGGCTAGCATTATTCCATCGGGAAGTTCTTTTTCAACAACAGATTTTACATACTCTGGAGTAACAGGTAGAAGATATACTTGATCTGCAAATCTTGTATCGGTTTGAATTGTTGCAATGTTTGGATTGATTAGGGTACTTTTCAGTCCGTCTTCACGTATTGCTTTGAGGCATTGGCTTCCGGAGTAGTCAAATTGACGGTCGTTTTAGCGACTCTCGCCGGCTTCTCCGATTTTTATGGCCCCACTTCCGAGTACAAGAATTTTTTTTATCGACTCATTTTTAGGCAGCTTTTTCCTCCCCCATCAGGTAACTTAGTTCTTCAAAAACAAATTTACAATCATATGGCCCTGGAGAAGCTTCGGGATGAAACTGAACGGCAATACAATTTTTTGTTTTGTGTTTTATTCCTTCAACTGTTTTATCATCAGCATTACTAAACCATAAATTAAATTCAGAATCTTTCAGTGAATCAGGATTAATTCCATATCCATGATTTTGACTTGTTACATAAATTTGATCATTTTCTAAATTAACACAGGGTTTGTTTTGACCTCTATGTCCATACTTTAGTTTATAAGTTTCAGTATTTCCTGCAAGGCCAATAATCTGAGCCCCTAAACAAATTCCTAGGGTTGGGACATTATTTTCTATTAGTTTTTTTGCAGTTTCTACAGTATCGGGACAGTTTTGAGGATCACCTGGACCATTACTAATTATCACACCATTGGGATTGTATGACATGATTTTTTCAAACGAAGCATTCCAAGGTAATTTAACAACCTTGTAACCCAGATTTCTCATATTTCTTAAAATTGAATTTTTTGCTCCCGTATCAATAACGACAACTGTTTTTTTTTCATGGCCAAATATTTCCTCTTTTTTAATTGAAACTATATCCATGAATTTTTCAGAGTTGTAATGTGGTGCTGAAGCAAGTTGTTTTTTGATTTCATCAGAATTTATTTCACTATCAGAGACTACCAAAGCTGCCATCATCACACCTGTATCGCGTAGCTTTTTTGTTAAGGCTCTAGTATCAATTCCCGATATTCCTGGAATTTTTTCGTTATACAGCCATTCATCAAGGGTCATAGCAAGATTCCAATGGCTGGCAGTATGAGATAATTCATGGATTACCAATCCGCGAACCTGGATTTTTTCAGATTCAAAAAATTTAGAGATCCCATCTTTGTCTCTAATGGATGGATCTGGAACCCCATAATTTCCAATAAGTGGATAAGTAAGAGTTAGAATTTGGCCACTATAAGAGGGATCTGTAAGGGTTTCAGGATATCCCACCATTCCAGTATTAAAGACAATTTCACCAAAAACAGTTGTAGGATAACCAAATCCCATGCCATCAAGAACAGTCCCATCATCGAAAACCAGCTTTCCAAACTTATTTGCGTGATTTGATTTCTTGGTATTTATTGTGACCCTCGTAGAGTGTTTCTAATTCGTGATTTAAATTTTGTGAGGGGTAAGGGGAGTAAAAATTTGATCGCATTTAAAAAAAGAATTAGAAATTAAAAAATTTCAACTAGTTAAAAATTTTAAAATATATTTTTTTTTATGATTTGATCGGGAATTAATATTTGGAAAAATATTGATATTATTTTAATTTTAAAGTGCTCGGAATTCTTCACTCCATTTATGATATGCACGAACCATTTCTGTGGAGACACTTGGTTTTCTTCGTGCCATGATTGATCTAAAGTCTGCAGTGGTGAGAATCCGTGGTTTTTCAGGCACTTCACCTTCAATGGGTTCATGATAAGTTGGAGAGTCAAACAATTCATGAACAGTTGTCAGGTGTGCTGCCTGACAGACATCTTTAATATCACTTGCACTATATCCATCAAACATTTTTGCCAATTCTCCTGAATTTACTCTAGGACTCAAAGAAAGTTCGGAAGTATATTGTTTGAACAAACTTTCTCTTGCTTCCTGAGTAGGAAGAGAGACATAGATCCTTTTTTGGAATCTTCTAAGAAAAGGCCAATCAAGACTCCAAGGCTTATTGGTTGCACCAATCACGTACATCATTAAATCTTTTCCCTTACCATTGACTCCATCCATTTCAGTCAAGAATTGGTTTTTTGTTCTTACCTCTCCTCCAACTTCGCTATTTCTAGAACCTAAAAGGGAATCGACTTCATCTACAAATAAAATTACGGGTTTGCCTTCCTTTTCTGCATATCTTCGTGCCATCCTAAATAATTTTGAAACATTTTTTTCAGCCTCACCTAACCATTTACTCATCATAGATGAAGCATCTACATTGATAAAATAACCATCCATTTCACTTGCAGTAGCAGCTGCAAGCATTGTTTTACCAGTCCCGGGTGGGCCATAAAGCAACATTCCTTTTGGCCAACCCAAAGGAAACAAATCAGGTCTTTTTGTTGGATACACGATAGATTCACGTAAGGCACTTTTGGCATCTTCTAAACCAATTACTTCATTCCAGCTAACATTGGGTTTTTCTTTCATTACTAATTCTTCAAAATCATTTTCATCCTCCTGTCTTTCAACGGAGGCTTTTTGCTCTTTTGGAGTTGCAGTAGGGTCTACTGCCGGTTCAACTCCGTTGGATTCCTGTAGAGCTTTAATTCTGCCATGGTAAGAATTACATCTTTCTTTGTACAGTGTGTTTAGTTTACTTGAAGGGTATAACTGAAGGAGCTTTACAAGAGAATCTATGGCCTTTTGATAGTTGGCAATTGCCATTCCACGGGCACCTTGAGAATCAAATTTGATTGCCTCTGAGGCATATTTACTAGCGTTATTTTCTAATTCTTGGGGAGCTAAACTCATCTATATTACCTGTGCATTCTCTTCTTTAGAATTTTGTTGGTATTCTAGGGAGTTAATCTCTATGAGTGATTTGGTTAAATTATTTGAACTATTTTCCAGTACATCATTGGTTTTAATTTGAGGTTTCTCAAAGTCATATTTTTCTGAAATGTTCGTATGGATTTCTTTTACTTTATTTATAGAGTCTTCAGCTGAAATTATTAATTCTGACACCTCATCGTCAATTTCTTCAATTGATTCAGTAGATTCCCGTATAATGGAAACAAAATACTCCAGAATAGAGCGAGTTTCTTTTTTGTCTGCATATTTACAAAGCATGAAATCAGCAATATTTGCTATTTTACTAATATCTTGAAGTTCCTCTAAAGACAATTTTTCAATTTCAGATTTTTTGGAAATATTGGACTTTGATAACCTTCTGTCAATTTTTTCAGAAATATTTCGAACAAACTCTAAATCTTTTGAAAAACCTTTTTTAGATTTGATAAATGGCAAACCTCATTTACTCAAAAAAAATCAAGATGAGGGTACTGCTTACTTATTTTAGAGTCTACAATCAATTTTACTTCATCTAAAAAAATCGAGGATTCCAGGTTTGACCTACTAAAGTCAAAATGAGCCTTGGTCAGAATAGCAGCATCCAACACAATACTTCCCAAATGAACGGACAGTTCTGATAGTTGCCTGCTAGGTTCGGGATAAATATCCACTAATTGGGCACTAATTGTTCGTATTATTGGAACTAGAGGTGGAAAAACCTTGGGAATTTCATTTATTTTTGATATTCCATTTATCTTTTGTTGAATTTGAAATAGGGTCTCACCTGAAAAAGAAATAGTTCGCTCCAAATCAATTTGGTTGTTAGTGGTAAGATCTTTATCTGACTCGATTGATAAGGATTTATTTGATTTTCGTAAATTCGCTTCCTTTTTTTCCAAAAAATCAACGATTTTTCCAAGTAATTTATTAGAATAATAAAGTCTTGGTACGATGGTTCTGGTTTGCGAAATATTTGTAGATTTTAAGGATAAACTGTATTGCCCACTCATGTCACATAGTTTGTTTAAAATTTGTATTTGAGAACCATGTCCCAGGTAAATCATTAACCATAGTCACATCTGCCTAGAGATACAATTTGGATTTTTTTTGAGTATTTGTATAAAGGAATTTAGCTCTCGATTTTACCTAAGAATTAGTAAACTAGATTCATGGTCAACGGACAAGCCCTTACTGTAAGCTTGGAGGAATTTGGATTGAGCAAATATGAAGCCCAAGCCTATGTGACTCTCATTTCAAAAGGAACCATATCTGCAAGCGAGCTTGCGTATTTTTCAGATCTTCCAAGAACAAAGATTTACTCCACATTACTAAAATTAGAAAATAAAAAATTGGTTATTATTTCCAAAAGCAAACCCATAATGTGTACGGCAATTGCGCCAGAAGACGCATTCGATTCAATAATTCACGAGCAAATTAACAAAGTTAATGCAATGAATACCCTAGTGGCAAAATTAAAAAAAACCAGTGAGGAAAGTAGAAAATCAAGAGGATCTGAGGAAAAAAGATACCACCAATTAAGTGCAAACAATGTACTTAGCAAATTACAAACTATGATTGATGGATCTAAATCTTCAATACAAATAACCATTGGTCAATGGGGTTTGGGATTACTCTCTGAATGTAAAGATCAATTACTTTCAGTAACTAGAAGAAATTTAGATGTAAAAATAATAATCCCACCTTCTCAAATTGGTTCAGATGAATATAGGACTCTTCCTGATGGAATAAAAATAAGGGCATCTGATGTGGTTCAGGATTGTTTTATTTTTGATAAAACAGAAGTTCTAATCGTAAATGATGAGAACGGAAAAGGAGTGAACTTTTCGTCTACTGAAATTTTAGGGAATAATCAAGGTAAATTATTTTCAAACATCTGGAATAGATCAATAAAAACAAAATGCCTTGCAGATATGACAAAAGCTGAGGCTCAAGAAACATACAAACTCATAAAAATAGTAAATGAGAATGGATTAAGTCATGTTTTGAATTTGGCAATGGTTTCAAAAAAACTTGACATAGACATGATAAAGCTTTTAGAGAAAAATGGAATTAATTTAAAATCAAAATCAATAGAGGATGTAATCGAAATGTTAGATGCTGCAATGCAAATAATGTGCTCCGGTTCTATCAATTTTGATTCAAACAATAAGAACATTGCAGTAGAATCGAAATTAAATAGTGGGCATTCCCTACCTTGGATTTCAATTTTGGATGGATATCTACAGAAAAAAGGTTACAAAACTAGGATGATTTTTCAAAAA
>JBFIPZ010000015.1:0-16976 GCA_041609855.1 Nitrosopumilaceae archaeon
CATCAACACAGAATCCATCGAAAAAAATGTAATTTTAATTGATGCATTTGATGATATCGAATTTGATAAAGTTGCAAGAAAATGTTGTGATGTTTTATCTGGAAAGACAATCGCCCTAATCACTGATAGTCAACATCTTCATCAAATGGAAAGTGTAAAAGAAATTTTTTCAAATAATGGCATTAATGTAAAAATTGGTAAAGGCGGAGGACAGTTAAATGATGGTCAAGTTTTTGGATGTGAATTTTATCCGGCTGCAAAACTCAAAGAAGAAGTAGATGCATACGTCTTTTTAGGACAAAGTAATTTTCACGCAGCTGGAATTGCGTTATCGACAAATTTGCCAACTTATGTTTTAGATCCATATTTTAATGAAGTAAGAGAAGTAACAGAATTTGCTCAAAAATTAAAAAAGAAGGCAACTCTTGCAATTTACAAAGCAGCCGAAGCAAATTCATTTGGAATAATTGTTGGGTTAAAAGAAGGACAACTATCCAAACTGTTTGCATTAAAATTCAAAAAAGAATTAGAAAAAGAAGGTAAAACCGTTCAGTTGTTTGCCTTAACTGATATCACTGCTGAACGATTAAACAATCTTAAAGGAATAGATGCTTTCATTCAAGTAGCATGCCCTAGAATATCAACAGATAATCATTTTGACAAGCCAGTTTTGTCCTCCCCACAGGCTAATGCTTTATTGAAACTACTAAGGAATGAAAATATTGAAGAGTATTTTGAACTTCCCCATTGGCTGTAAAATTAGGATATTAAATTTTGAAATCTTTGATTGTCATTTATCTTTTCAAAAAATTTAGATTTTTTAGCTTTGATTTTATATTGCATTCCTTGAGATATGGAATTTTCTAAATTATCAAGTGCCTCGTCAAATTTAGATAACATTGCAAGATTACAAGATTTATCAAAAAGAACATCTCCATTATTGGGATAATCCTTTAAAATTTTGTTACAACAAATTATTGACTCTTCAAATTTTTTCATCGACAGTAAAATTCGCTCTTTATGATACAATGCAATATTGTAATCTGGATTCGATGCCAGAATAGATTCACAGGTATTTAGAGCATCAGAAAAATTTCCTTTTTTTCGCAAAGATGATATTTTATTAACTAGTAACGGAAGATCATTTGGGTTTAATTCTAATGCAGTATTATAGCACTGTAAAGCAGAGTCATAATCTTTCAATTTACTCAATGCATATCCTTTATTGTTTAGACAACCTAATTGGTTTGGGTTCTCTTCAAGAATTTTATCGTAATAAGATATAGCTTCATGAAGTTTGCCTAGTAAAAATAATCTATTTGCTTCATCCAAAATAGAATCAATTCGTGGGTTGATTGTCATGGTCAAAAAGGTTTATGGCTTCATTAAGATTTTTCCAAAAAGGCCCTTACCTTTTAACATCTTTGTATGAGCTTCTGCCGCTTGTTCTAATGTGAATACTGAATCGATTACTGATTTAATTTTGCCCTGAGACATCCAATACAAGCCTTGCTCTAATTCGGCTCTAGTTCCTTGGGTTGAGCCTAAAATGTTAATTCCTTTAAAGAAAATATGACGTAAATCTGTTTTTGCATTATATCCAGTAGTTGCACCTGTTGTCACAATAGTTGAGCCATATTTTAGTAAAGTCAATTCTTTATTCCAATGTTCTCCTCCAATATGCTCAAAAATTACGTCAACTCCTGGTATATCTCCAAATGGTTTGGTAATTTTTTTTGAGATTTGGCGCACCTCTTTATGCCAATCGTCTTTTCTATGATCTACAGCATAGTCTGCTCCTAATTCTAATAATTTTTCTAGTTTATCTGGGCTTGCAGTAGCAATGACAGTACAACCAAATAATTTTGCTATTTGTATTCCATAGGTACCTACCCCTGAACTTCCTCCCATGACTAAAACTAATTGTCCAGGTTGAATTTTTGCTCTACCAACTAACATGTGCCAAGATGTTAGTAGAGTCATTGATGCAGCTGCAGCTTCATCATATGTTACATTTTCAGGAATTTTTACTACATTAACTTCTGGAAGGTGTGCTAATTCACAATAACCACCCCATAGTGGACCAGTTTCAAACCCCCAAATCTTTCTTTTTTTACAATCATATTCTCGTCCGCTAGTACAAGATTTACAAATTCGACAAGACATATTTCCATGAGATACAATTCTATCTCCAATTTTGATATTTTTTACATCATCTCCAATAGCGACCACCTGGCCAGCTGCATCTGTGCCAGAAATATGGGGAAGTGGAATAGCAAGGGGCTTCCCTCTCATTCCCCAAATATCATCATAGTTTAAGGCTGCAGATTTTACTCGAAAAACAACCTCGTTGGCTCGAGGTTTTGGTTCTGAAATATCTTGGATTTTTAAAATTTTGGAAAAATCATCATCCAGAGTATACCTGTCATAAACCAGAGCCTTCATGTTTTTTGAATTTTTTTGAACTTATATGAATTATCACAAGTCATAACAACAAACAATTATAATCATAAAATTGAAAATCACAGTATGTCAGAGTCATTAGCATTTCCTGGAGAAAAAATTGCCTCCATTGAAGAATTTGAGGCTGGGGACAATACTTTTGATGATGGCGACATGGTTCGTGCCTCCACAGTAGGTAAAAAAAATCTTGATAAAACAACTCGTATCGCCAGCATAAAACATCCAAAAATGCTATCCATACCAAAAGTAGGGGATACTATAATTGGTAGTGTGGCTGCAGTAATGTCTTCAATGATTGCAGTTTCAATTGACTATATTAATGGAAAACCTACGACATCTAAAGTAGAGTGTGTTTGTGGAACAAGAAACATTAGAAAAAAGAACGTTGCTTTGTTAAACGATGTTGTAACTCTAAAAATTTTAAACCATCTTAATGGAACAATACACGCAACAATGGATGAACCAAGTCTTGGAGTATTATTTACTAAATGTAGAAAATGTGGTGGAAATGTTGTCCAAATGCGTGATGCAATAAAATGTACTGAATGTTCGTGGATTGATGAAAGAAAACTTTCTACAAACTATGGTAACAGTGAATTTATTCATCTGAGAGAATAAAAAAATGATTAAAGTATCGTTCCAAGGGGAGCGAGGAGCATATAGTGAAGCGGCCGCTAGATCATTTTTTACCGAAGAAATAGAAACCCTTCCCCTACAAACATTCAAGGAAGTTTTGGAAAGTACTGTGTCAGATAATACAGATTATTCAGTTTTACCAGTTGAGAATTCCCTTGAAGGGAGCGTTGGGGAAAGTTATGATTTGTTATATTCCACATCACTTAATGCAATGGGAGAAATTTACTATAGGATAGAACATTGTTTAATTGGAAAAGGGAAATTAGAAGAGGTAGATACAATATATTCACATCCCCAAGCACTAGGACAATGTAGAAATTTTATTCAAAAGTATAAGATGAAAACTGTTCCAACTTATGATACTGCTGGTAGTGTAAGAATTATCAAAGAAATTGATAAAACAAATGTTTCATGTATTGCCAGCAAGGCAGCTTCTGAGATTTACAAAATGCCAATAATAGCAGAGAAGATTGCAAACAATCATAATAATTATACCCGATTCTTGGTCTTATCCAAAAAAACAAGTGAAGAAACTGGAAATGACAAGACCTCGATAATATTTTCTATTAAACATGAGCCTGGGGCACTTTTCAGAATAATAGAGAATTTTCATCGTTACAACATTAATTTAACAAAAATTGAATCAAGACCAACCAAATCAACAAATTGGGAATATAATTTTTTTGTGGATTTTGAGGGGCACTCAAAAAATCTTCAAATTTCCAAAATGCTTGACGAGATTAAAAATGAAACAATATTTATGAAAACTCTAGGTTCTTACAGATCTGCCAAATTAAATTAAAATCCTTTAGGTTTCCTTATAGTAAAACCCATACTAAATCCAATAATTACTAATCCGGATATGATAACTAGAAAGTGATAAGTAAACAGAAGTGGATCTGGCGTAACATTAAGGGTCCCTCGGATATTTATTTCAGAAGGACCGGTATTTTGAAGTTTTATTCTGGTTACGCCATCTTCAAGATGTGCCCAATTAAGAGAGATTTCCTTCGAAAAAGAGGTTAATGGAATTTCGGGGTCGCCTCCAGGACTGGTTAATTGAAGATCAAATTTGTCTCCAGTAATTACCATTTGTTGTTCCCCTCCCTTATTGGCACTAATTTGATAAGAAGTCGCTTCGCCGATATCAAAAGTTTCATCAACCTCTATTGTTTGAAATCCCAAACCATTAACTAAAGAAAATACACCAATACCAATAATTGCACTGCCTACAACAAAACCAATTATTGTTCTGGTAGCAAGCATAATGATTCGTCTTTTGATGCCGCTTAAAAAATTAACTACATTACTGAAACATCATGAGGTTGACTTTCTGCAAAACCTGCTCTTGACATTTTTATAAATTCTGCATTATCTTGCATTTGAGAAATATTATGAGCCCCACAGTAACTTAACCCCGAACGTAAACCTCCAGTTAGCTGTTTTAAGATATCAGTCACTGTTCCCTTGTATGGAACCATTGCCTCTACTCCTTCTGCAACATAATCATTTAGGTCTTCATCAAAAGAAAATGAGCCTGTTTCTTGTGATTTTCTTCCCAAAGAAGCTCCCAAAGAAGCCATTCCACGATAGACCTTGAAACGTTTCCCATTTTTGGTCAATACTGTTCCTGGAGATTCATCTGTTCCTCCTAACATACTCCCAATCATAACTGACGAAGCTCCGGCTGCAAGTGCTTTGGTGGCATCGCCTGAGGTGCGTGTTCCACCATCAGAAATTATTGGTATGTTATGATCCCTACAAATTTTGGTACAATCCATCACAGCAGTTAATTGTGGTACTCCAGATCCTGTGATTACTCTGGTAATACAAATAGAGCCAGAACCTACTCCAACCTTAACGGCATCGACTCCTGCTTTAATAAGATCCTCAGCACCCTGTGCCGTTGCAATGTTTCCTGCAATTAATTCAGATTCAGGAAATGCTTTTTTAATATTTCGAACAGTACTAATCGCATTTTCACTGTGACCATGTGCAATATCTACTACTATAACATCGGCTCCTGCATCCAAAAGACTTTCTGTTCTTTCCAAAAAGTCACCCTTAACTCCAACGGCCGCTCCCACGAGAGGCCTTCCTTTTTGGTCTTTTGAGGCAGACGGATAGTCCTCAATGTTTGTAATATCTTTACTTGTGATCAATCCGTTAATAGAACCTGAATCATCCACGATTGGTAATTTTTCAATTCGGTGTTTATGTAAAATTTCTTTAGCTTCTTCTGTACTTGTCCCAGGTTTAGTGGTCACCACATCTTTGGTCATTACATCTTTTATTAGATGTGAAGTGTTTGTTTCAAATAATAGATCTCTATCAGTTACTATTCCGACCAATTTAGATTCAGAGTTTAACACCAAAAGTCCAGAGACTTCCTTTTCTTTGGCATAATCAAGAGCGTCTTGAACAGTTTTGTCTTGATCTATGGTGTATGGGTTTTCTATAATTACACTCCCAGATCTTTTAACTTTAAGAACTTCCTTTGCTTGTTCTTGAATGGTTAAAAATCTGTGAATAATTCCTATACCTCCTGCTCGAGCCATTACTACAGCCATCGCAGATTCTGTAACTGTGTCCATATTGGCACTAATGAATGGAATGTTAAGTGAGATGTTTCGAGATAATTTTGTGCTTAAATTAGTTTGCGATCGACTTGTAATATCAGAATATTTGGGGACAAGAAGAACATCATCAAAAGTTAATCCTTCTTTAAATTCCAACTAGACCTTGTAAATAAAGGAAAATATTGATTATAAGCCTTTGTTTCTCCCAGAAAGTTTTGACGCTACCTCAATTGCATCTTTGGTCGCTAAAACATTATGAGTCCGAATTATATCAGCACCGTTTAAAACGGATATTACTTCTGCGGCTATGGAACCAAAAAGTCTTTCAGATGGATTTTCTTTTCCTAAGAGTTTTCCCACAAAAGATTTGTTTGATACAGAGATCATTATTGGAAATTGATTTTTAATAAAATTTAGATTTTGTATAATCTGTAGATCTCTCTTGTACCAATCAGAATTAATTTTGGTAAAAAAAGGTCCTTTACCGGATTTTCTAAAAAACCCGATGGCGGGATCTAAAACTATTTTATTTTTTGTAAAACCAATTTTTCTTAAAATATTAACACTTTCTTTTAGAAGATTTTTTGTTATATTAGTTTGATTTCCTGAAACTCGTTTAGAATTATATGCACATAAAATTAATGATGGATTATAATTTGAAATAACATCAATCATTTTATTATCATATTTCAAACCAGAAATGTCATTAATAATTTCCACTCCTAAATCTAATGCTGATTTTGCAACGTTTGCTCTGCATGTATCAACAGATATTGGAAGATTTGAGATATTCTGGATAATTTTAATGGCATTTGAAATTCGATTAATTTCTACTTTTTCAGAAACAATGGTGGACAGGTAGGGAGCAGTTGACATTCCACCAACATCGATAAAATTAGCTCCATCAAATTCCATCTTCCTTACGGTATCTGAAATATTTTGTTTTGTTGTTTTAATGGATTTTTTATAAAATGATTCTGGACTAGTGTTCAAAATTCCCAAAATTCTTACAGGGTTTTTGCCTCCAACACCTACTTTACCAAGTTTTGACACATAATTTATGATGAACTATGCCAATTTGAGTCATATGATGATTCCAGGTTGGAAATCTAGATACCAAGAAATTCTAAGGGAATTCAATTACAATGAGAAAAAAGATACAGATTCTGCTGCGATGTTGGATTCTATAATGAGAGAAGAGGATCATCTGGAAAAAATGGGCAATTTAATCCAAAACCAAAATGTTTTCATTATTGGAGCAGGTCCATCTTTATCTAATGCTATTCCAGTACTCCAAAAATTTAAAAAAACTGTAAAAATTGTGGCGGATAGTGCTGTTAAACCTTTGATTGATAATGGAATTAAGCCTAACATTATCGTGACTGACCTTGACGGAGATGAAAAAACCTTTAGAAAAATTGGAAAGTCAAAGATTTTTTTTGTTGTACATGCACATGGTGATAATATTTCAAAATTAAATCTGATTGGATATTTTAAAAATTGTGTTGGAACAACTCAAGGTGAACCATTTGGAAAAATACAAAATTTTGGAGGATTTACTGACGGAGACAGAGCTGTTTTTCTTGCTAGCTATTTTTGTGCAAAAAAAATTATTTTATTTGGAATGGATTTTGGAAATAAAATAGGAAAATTTTCTAACACAAAATCTTTTGATAGAAAAATTAAACTAAAAAAATTGAAAAAAGGAAAAGATTTGTTAGAATGGCTTGCATTAAAAACAAAGTCTGAGTTATTTACTACTTCAAGTCCTATTGTAGGATTTAAAAAGATTCAATATCGAAATTTAGATATCATAATTACCTAGAATGCATTTAATAGCCATATCTACTTGAACCAAAATATGAAACGTTCAGAGGAACAGATTAGGGAAATTGCAACCTGGCGAGAAGATCTGGTCAAGCAGATCAACAATCATACTAAATCCCTAGAAATACTTGAGCATAGACTAGCAGTTTTGGATTCAATTCTTAAAGAATCTAGTTTTACAACAGCATCTTCTATTGAAACAACAAAAAAATTACCTGAAGAGGGTATTACAAAGGTAAAAAAATCGATTCCTATTACCAATGGAAATGAAGGCAAAATTATTGCTAATGCATTTGTCACACCAGAACAAGTCGAAATTATTTTAGAAAATGATATGGTAATTACAGCAGATGTTCCTCCTTTCAAGTCTTTTTTTATTGATAGAATAATTGGAGAAATGAAGCGTAAGGATTTGCTAGATGCAGAAAATGGAAAAATACAAAAAAATTCTATAATTGATTATGTAATTAATAAAAATGGTTCAGATATTAGAGAGATCATAATAAAAAACTACAAAGAAAAAGAGAGGGTTAATGAAATTATTAATACTGCAGGTTGGTCCCTGACGCGAATGTTAGAAAATATTAAAAAGTGATCCCATGGATAAAATTGTTGTTTTAGATTTTGGCTCGCAATACAGCCACCTTATTTGCAGAAGAATAAGAGAGTTTTCAGTTTATGCTGAGCTGGTTCCTTATGATATTTCAGCAGAAGAATTACAAAAACATAACCCAAAAGGAATTATTTTTTCTGGAGGCCCCTCCAGCGTATACGATTCAGAGGCACCCATACCAAAGGATGGAATTTTTCATTTGAATCTACCACTTCTTGGTATTTGCTATGGACATCAATTAATTGTAAATAAATTTGGAGGAAGAGTGAAACGAGCCAACAAAGAATATGGATCTTCTCTTCTTACAATTGATAGTGATAAGGATCTTCTAAACGGAGTAGGTGAATCTGTAAGAGCTTGGATGAGTCATGGGGACGAAGCAGAAGTTATTCCGCCAGGATTCGAGGTAATTGGTCACACGGAAAGTGCAAGGGCTGCAGCTATCGCTTCCAGAGAAAAATCTATTTTTGGAATACAGTTTCATCCCGAAGTAGTTCATACAGAACAAGGAACGGAAATTCTAAAAAATTTTGTTCTGAAAGTTTGTAGAGCCAAACAGGATTGGACTATGGAAGGATTTATTGATTTAGAAGTGGAGAAGCTTTCCAAGATTGATGGAAATGTTTTATGTGGAGTAAGCGGTGGAATAGATTCAACAGTTGCCGCATTGTTGATACACAAAGCAATTGGGGATAGATTAAAGTGTGTTTTTGTAAATAACGGGTTGTTACGATTAAATGAAGAAAATGAAATTGAGGAAATGTTTAAAAATAATTTTAAGCTGAATTTTACCTCAATAGATGCTTCAAATTCTTTTCTAAGTAAGTTGAAAGGAGAAAATGACCCTGAGAAAAAGAGAAAGATTGTAGGTGAAGAATTTATTTCTGTTTTTACAAAATTTGCTGAAAAAAATGGACCATTCCAATGGTTAGCCCAGGGTACTTTGTATCCAGATGTAATAGAGAGTGGTGTTTCCAAAGGCCCAGCTGCTGTAATAAAATCCCATCATAATGTAGGCGGGCTTCCTGAATGGTTAAATCTAAAGATTTTGGAGCCTTTAAAAGAATTATACAAAGACGAGGTACGGGAGATTGCCAAAATTTTAGATGTTCCAGAAAAACTATTCATGCGTCATCCGTTTCCTGGGCCCGGACTTGCTGTCAGGATAATTGGAGAGGTGACTCCAAAGAAACTTCAAATTTGTAAACTTGCAAGTAAAATTGTAGAAGAAGAGTTGTTGGAGGCAAATCTTTACAAAGATGTTTGGCAAGCATATGCAGCTTTAGGTGATGATAAAGCAGTAGGAGTTGTTGGTGATGAAAGAAAATATGGGAATATTGTAATGATTAGAGTTGTAGATTCCATTGATGCAATGACTGCAGATTGGACAAGACTCCCACATGGATTATTAGAGAAAATGAGCAACAGAATAACAAATGAGATTGAAGATGTGACGTGGGTAACATATACAATTTCAAGTAAACCGCCAGCAACAATCGAGCCTCAATAAATAAAATAAACTGAAATTTCTGGTTTTTAGCAATTATTATTATTTGAGTACTAAAATGATTCAAAATGGATTTTAATACAATCTGTGATGAAATTCTAAATTGTAATAACCTAATTCGATACGTAGGAATCTATGATTTTGGAGAATTATTTGATAAGATGAAACCAGGAATTTCAAGTTACCTATCAAAAGAAGAAACTGAAATTTCGTTATCTCAGGCAATTTATCGATGGTCAACAAGGAAAAAAACCGTTTCTAAAATTGGGAAGCCTATTTTTGCAATGGCAAAGTATGAGAAAATCTACAGGATAACCATACCCACTCGCGGTGCTGGGCTTATTTTGGTTACTACAGAACTAAATGCAAATGTGAATGATATTGTAGATAATATCCTTAAAATTCTAGCCAAACATTCTGAAGACTAAAAGAAAAATCAGTTTTGATAAAAATGATCTGATTTTAATATAAATTTGATACATCTTAAACATGGTAAAAATTCCTCTAGAAATTAAAGAGTTCATAGAAAGGCAGGGGGTTTTTGTGGTAGGTACAGTTGGAAGTAGTAATATTGCAAACCTTTCACCTAGAATTTTCTTTAAAATAGAAGAGGAAACAATTTACTGGCTTGATTTTTTTAAACATAAATCGTTTAAAAATATCAAAATAAATCCTTGGGTAACTATTGCTGTATTTAACAAAGATGACCTAAAAGGATATCAATTTCGCGGGACTGTTAATTTTATCACTGATGAACCCACAAAAACTAAAATTAAAAATTCAATTATTGAAACAACACTAGCAAATAATTCATCTGAAAAAGTTAAATCATTAGCAATTCAAGATGCAGAATTAATAGAGTTTGAAGCCAAAGTATGTTACTCTTTAAATCCAGATGAATATTCTGATATGTGCATAGGATCTGATATTGATTCTACTCAAGTTTTTCAAAAATCACCCGATAATTAAGTTAAAAAATTTAAAATCTAATAAAACTAGTTTTGTAATGCAGCTCCAAATACTCCCGCAGAATCTCCAAGCCTATTTCTTAAGATAGGAGTGTCAACAATATCACTGAACACTTTATCATACACAGATTTTACTCCTTCAGAATAGAGAAAGTCAATATTTGAAAGTCCTCCTCCGAGAACAATTACATCTGGATCCAAAATATCTATAACATTTGCAAGAGCCGTTCCAAAATTATCTAGAAACTCATCCTTCCATTGACAAAATTGGGGAAAGTCTGTATTTTTAATAATGTCAGGTAATGATTCTTTTTTTCCGGTTAGTTTTTCCCATTTTTGTTCTAACGCAGGTCCACTGATGTATGTTTCCACACATCCTTTTTTTCCACAATAGCAATGTTCCCCATCTTGGTATAAAATGTGATGACCCCATTCACCTGCTATGTTCGTTCTACCATGGTGAATTTTCCCATCGATTACGATTCCTCCACCAACACCAGTTCCCATAATTACTCCAAAAACTACTGAATGATTTTTTGCAGCTCCCATAGTAGCCTCAGATATTGCAAAACAATTAGCGTCATTTTCCATTAAGATTTTTTTACCTAGTTTTTTTTCCAAATCTTCCCTTAAGGGCTTTCCAATCAAACATTGTGTATTACTATTTTTGATAAACCCAGTCTCTTTAGAAATAACCCCAGGGGTACAAATCCCTACAGTAAAATCATCGATATTACTAGAAAGATCAGTAACTAGATTATAGATTATTTTTATGATTTCAGAATAATTTTCTTTGGGAGTGGATACCCGTTTTCTTGCTATGGTTTTTAAAGAGTCATCAAGTAAAATTCCTTCAGTTTTTGTTCCCCCAAGATCAATTCCTAATTTATACACACTAAATTAATTGTAAATGAATGCTTAAGTTTTAAGAATCTATTTCTCTAATTACCGGCGCCTGGTGCTCCGGAAGTAGCAATAACATCATCAATTCTAAGAATCATGCAAGCTGCCTCTGTTGCAGATTTTATAATTTGTTCTTTTACCACAATTGGCTCAACGATATCAATTGTAAGCATATCGGCAATCTTTGTATTTCTAGCATCTATTCCGGTCCACTTTCTTCCTTGACTTTGTTTGGCTCTGAGTTTTGCCATTGTATCAATAGGATCCATTCCGGCGTTCTCTGCGATGGTTAAAGGTATTACTTCTAGAGCCTCGGCATACTTCTTGATTGCAAGTTGTTCTCTTCCATCAAAATTATCAGCCCAATCTTTGAGTTGAGAAGCCGCATATGATTCTGGTGCACCTCCTCCTGCGACAATTTCAGGTTTTTCAATAACATCCTTTACTACCATTAGAGAATCATGAATGGAACGATCCACTTCATCAATTACTCTTTGAGAACCACCTCTGATTAACATGGTTACAGATTGAGGGTTTTTACAACCTTCGATGAAAACCCATTTATCAGACTCTACTTTCTTTTGATGAACAAGATTTGCAGAGCCTAGATCTTTTTCTGTAAGATCATCTAAATTAGCTGAAACACGTCCTCCAGTAGCTTTTCCAAGTTTTATCATATCACTTTCCTTAACTCGGCGTACTGCTAAAATTCCATATTTCGAAAGGTAATGTTGTGCAATATCATCTATTCCTTTTTGGCAGATTAATACATTACAACCTATATCACGAAGTTTATCAACCATTGTTTTTAGCATTCTATTTTCTTCTTCCAGGAACATTTGCATTTGAGTAGGATCTGAAATTCGAATTTCGGAACTCATTTCAGTTTTTTCAATTTCAAGTGCGGTGTTTAACAGAGCTATTTTTGCTTGATCAATTTTGGTAGGCATGCCACTATGAACAACTTCTTTATCCAAAACAATTCCTCTTACAATTTGGGTATCTTGTATAGATCCTCCTGTTTTCTTTTCGACTTTAATATTATCAAGATCAACTGAGTAAATTTCACCTTTTTTTGTAACAATGTTTAAAATTGCATCCACTACAACTTTGGAAAGGGTATCACTGTCTTCAGAAATTAATTTTGATTGCATGCTAGTCATTGCAATTTTCAAGAGGGATTCTTTGTCATCTGGTTTTATTTTCTTTGCCATCTCTGAATAAATTTCTAAAGTTTTTTCGGCAGCAGCTTGAAAGCCATCGATAATAACAGAGGCATGGACATCTTTTTTTAGAAGTTCTTCTGCCTTTGCTAAAAGAGTACCCCCAAAAATTACTGAAGAGGTAGTTCCATCTCCAACTTCATTATCTACGGTTTTTGATATTTCGACCATCATTTTTGCCGCAGGATGTTGAACGTCAATTTCCTTTAAAATGGTAGCTCCATCATTCGTAATTGTGACATCTCCCAGAGAGTCAACTAACATTTTGTCTAAACCTCGAGGCCCTAAACTACTTTTGACCAAAGCTGACACAAGTTTTGCAGCAGCAATATTATTTTGCTGAGCATCTCTACCTTTTTGTTGTAAAGCACTTTCTTTTAAGACTAAAACAGGTCCATTTGGTCCTTGTTGTATTGATGCCATTAAGATTCAGATTCAATCCACTGAATCCCCCTTTTTAACATTACTTAGTGATCGGAGTAATGCATGACCTTTTTTTAACATCAACAATTCCTCTAGAAAGTATTCGTATTGATGGAAGAGCTAAGAATGGTAAGAATAGTGGAATTAAATGTGGATTTGGAAATTTACATCCTGAATCAACAATAATATTGTTTAATTTTTCAAAATTCAATAAGACTTTTTCAAAAGGATCGGTTGAAACGATTCCTGCCATTTGTAACGGCAATGATGCTGTAATTTTTCCAGAATTTACAACAATTAAGCCTCCTTGACTTTTTCGAAGTACGTTTGCTGCAATAGTCATATCAGATTCGTTTGATCCAATGACTATCATGTTATTTTCATGAAAACTCCATGTTGAGGCAAAGGCACCAATATTTGCGCCAAAATTTTCAAGAAAACCGACAACATGGTCGTTGGTTCCCTGAATTCTATCAAATGCTGCAACTTTCCAAACATCCTTATCAATTGAGGCCATAACATTTCCGTCAACTGTACTTAATTCAGCTGAACCTAATTTTGTGATAATTTCAGTTTGTAAAAGGATAGTATTTACAGTAACATTTTTTTTCTTAGACTTGATTTCAAAATCTTTTTTTGAAAATTTTTTTAGTTTCACGGTATTTTTTATCCAGGAAGGTAAAACTTTCTTTTTTATTGGAGCAACAATACTTCCATTGGAAACAACCAATTTACCACCTACAAAGACTTTGGAGGGTTTTACCGTTTTCAAATCCTTAAAAACTATAATATCTGCTAACTTCCCAGGTGCGATTCCTCCTAAATCCTTTCCTAGGTTATAATAATCAAAACAATTTCTTGAGGCCATTGTTATAGCATCAATCGGTTCTAGACCAAGTTTTATTGATTCTTTAATGCAATGATCAATATGCCCAAATTTAGTAAGGTCAGTTGGATTTAGTCCATCGGAACAGAACATGAGGCGATTCATATAGGTTCCATGAGACAATGCCATGGGAATAATTTCTCTTAAATCTCGTCTAATAGATCCCTCTCGGATCATTATCCACATACCCAGACGTAATCTCTCCAAAACTTGATCAAAATTAGTGGGTTCATGGCAAGATAAGATTCCAGATGAAACATAGGAATTTAGTTTTTTTCCGCTTGCGCCGGCAGTGTGACCATTAATAATACACCCACTATCAAGCATTGTCGCTAATGACTTCATTGTTTTAGAATCTCTAAGAGTAACCTTAGTCCAAGAAAATACTTCACCTAAACCCAGAACGTTGGAGTTTTTGATTGCCTCTTTTTCTTGAGATGGTGAAAGTGTCTTACTATTAGTAAATTTTCTATCTACTGGAAGACCGCCTGGAACTACTTGAAAAATACGAATAGGTAAATTTTCTCCAAGTTTTAGAAATTCTTTAAATCCTTTGTACCCAGTCACTCCCACGATATCAATTGGATCAGAGAAAAGGGATGTTACACCACAGAGAAGAGATTTTTTTGCAAACTCTGAGGGCAATACAAATTGATCAATGTGGATGTGCGGATCTGCAAAACCAGGACAAACAAACTTTCCTTCTACATCAATGACAGCTGTTTTCGTATTTATTGAATGGCTAGCATCAGAACCCACATATGCAATCCTGTCTCCAAAAATTGCGATTTCAGTATTGGGGATTATTTCTCTAGTGTACACTGAAATTAAAGAACAATTTTTTAGGACTAGATCGGCTTTCTTGTCACCCATTGCTACCGAATTTAGGGAATGGATTGATTTTGCTAGGCTACTAGCCATAAACTTTTTTGGACTTTGCGCCTATTATAGATTCAATGCTTAAATTACCGTTGAGTCGGTTTTTTTGATATGAACATCCCCAAGACCATGCGTAAATATTGTCCAAAATGTAAAACGCATACTGCCCAGAAAATATCTATTTACAAAGCTGGAAAAAGGAGGGGTTCTGCACGAGGTGAACGTAGGCATGCAGAGAGAAAGCATGGGTATGGTGGACAAAAATTCCCAAAACTTGCCAAACCTGCAAAAGTTACAAAGAAAGTGACTCCGCTAATGACCTGCACCGTTTGCAAAAAGAAATACAACAAACTGGGTGTTAGAATTAAGAAATTTGAGTTGGTTGCTGCATGAAAAAAGATCATATTGAAATTCCAAAACCATCCAGTAAATTCCAAAAGGTGGATTGCATTGAGTGTGGGGAAAAACAGATTGTATATTCTCACGCAACTACAACAATTGCCTGCAATTCTTGTGGTAATACAATAGCAGAACCAACAGGTTCCAAGGCAAAAATAAATGGTAAAGTCTCAGGCAGTGTAGAGTAAACTAAAGTCCTCTTTTGTATTAATATTAAATCCAATTCTTTTATCATTTAAAATCACAAAGTTTTCTTTAATATTATCTAAATTAGAAATATTTTGAGAATTTATCATAGAAATTCCCGTAAAATTACAAATTTGCTCGTTGATTGTTATTTCATAATCCGAAGATAATCCCAATGATTGAAGGAATTTTTTTGTAACAAGAATTGAGGTCCATGTTATATTTGGATCATAAAAATTTGTAACTTTCTTTATTATTTCGCTATCTAAAAGGGGTAAATCAGCTGAAGTTACAAACACAGGCTCTCTTAATAATTTTAGAATTTGGTTTAGATCTTCTACATATCCAGTTCCTGATGACTCAAAAATTTCATAATTATTTTTTTGTAGCAATTGTTTTGTTTTAGGAGAATTCTTACTGGTGATAAAAATAATTTTAGAAAAACAATTTGAATTGGATAATGCATCGGCGACCTTTAAAATTATAGGTTTTTTGTATTTTAGTAATAATTTTTCTTGGGGTAACTTCATCCTACTACCCTTACCTCCAGCCATAATAATTCCAATCATATTGAAACAAATACCAATAGAGACGCAAGCCGAGTTAGTTCGTTTGTAGCACCAAAAACATCTCCAGTAATTCCCCCAAAACTACGAGTTGATATAGCGATTAAAAATAGTGTAAAAGTTGTCCCAATGGCAAAAATAATCAAGCCAGTTGTTCCACCCAGAACAATCAAGGGAATTAATGTGATAATTGTTGCAACTCCAAGTTTTTTTCTATTTTTCATAAGCTCAACAAAAGGAGAGTTTGAGCCTATAGAAGCAGATTTTCCGATACTTGCCATTAAAACCATAGAAAATTTTGCAATTATTTCACTAAGTAGAATTGCTAAAAATAATTGAAAGCCTGTTATGAGAGATAGGACAATAATCAATCCTACAAGATACAAAACAATTGCAACAATTCCACCTGATCCAGTTGCGAGATCTTTCATTGCTGCTATTTTTTTTTCTTTGTTGCCCTTTGTCATTAAACCATCCGCAAAATCTCCCAACCCATCGGTATGATGAATACCAGTAATCAAAGTAAGTGATGCGACCAATAACAAACTAACAACCAAGGGATCCAAAAAGAAAGATAAACCAAATCCTACAGAACCCACAAGTAAACCAATAGCTATTCCAACGATCGGAAAAAGATACATGTATTTGGCTACCGTTTCAAGTTTTGCATTACTAATTGGAAGTATAGTCAAAAATGAAAAAACAGAGTTGATTGCTTTAACCATGAACCCACCATCCTAGAAAAGAGAGTAACACAATAATTGGAAGCACTATCAAAGTACAAAAAATAATTGATGTGGCTTTCATTAATGAAATAGCTGATTTTACATGCGTGGCATTAAAACTGATTCTTCCATCACCAAGGGAGTAATGATCAATTTTTTCAAATCTTGTTCCCAAAGCTCCTGCAATTGCAGC
>JBFIPZ010000016.1:0-16868 GCA_041609855.1 Nitrosopumilaceae archaeon
TCCATAGCTGTATTGTAATCCATCCAGATGTAATTCAGATGCTCATTTGAAATTTTAATGTCTTTAGTTTTTGTTTCTCCGAGAAAAAAAACCACTTTTTTATGAACAAGTTCACCTTCAAATTGAAAATTATATTGTATCCATTCTTCAAAGTTTTCCAAAAATTTAACATCAGTAATTCCTGTTTCTTCTTGAGTTTCTCTAATAGCTGTCTGATTAGGTGTTTCTCCCTTTTCCATTTTTCCTTTTACAAAGTCCCAATGTCCAGAGGGATAATGAAGTAGTAAAAACAAAATTTTGTCATTTTCTTTTCTAAACAAAACAACACCTGAGGATGTTTCTTCGATCATTTCCCAATCCTTCTTTTTCGTTCCTGATAAGTTCTAATGGCTCTCATCAAATCTATTTTTCTAAATTCTGGCCAAAAAATATCCATGAAAACCAATTCACTATAAACACTTTGCCACATTAAAAACCCACTCAATCTTTTTTCTCCTGAAGTTCTTAAAATCATGTCAGGGGAGGATTGTGGTAAATGTGATGTATACAAATTTGATTCAATTTCTTTCTTATCGATGTCATTAACATTAAGCGATCCTTCCTTTATTTTTTCTCCAATTTTTTTTACTGCATCTACTAATTCTAGTTGCCCTCCATAAGCTAATGCTATATTGAGAAAATGATTATCATACCCTCTTGTTGCCTGGTCTAATTTTTGAAGAATCTCCTTGATTGGCTCTGGCAAAAGTTCTATTCTTCCTATTCCTTTCACTCTCATCTTATTTTTGTGAATTCTTGGATCTTTGTACAACTTTTCAAGCCTTAAACGAATTAATTCAAAAAGATGTTGTAATTCTCTATCATTGCGATTAAGATTCTCTACAGAGAGAGCATAAAGAGTAATAATTTTGATATCAAGTTGCTCGCACCAATCTAGCAAATTCTCTACTGCGTCAGCTCCTTTCCAATGACCTATTTTTGTCATGGCCAGATGTCTTTTTGCCCATCTCCTATTCCCATCCAAAATCAGGGCGACATGATTTGGAATATCCCCATGTTTTATGTCGTTTTCTAGTTTTTTGGAGTAAATCTTGTATAAACCAGAGAATTGAAAAACAGTATCTTTTATCCGATTTATCTAAATCACCATAGTCTTTCATTACAATGTTGAAAATATCAGTGTTTTTTTTAAAAAATTAACGACTCTAGTTTCTTAATTTAATCTGAGACCATTTCTTGGTTCTTTTGCTTTCTATATTTCTTGAATAAAATCGTGGCTGAAATTAAGGTTATGGCAAGTCCTCCTAGTAATGGAGGGACTAAACTAAAGGAACTCTCATCGTTTATCATAGTATTAGTAAATTGAAATACTGTTGGATACAAAGCCACCAATACCACTATTCTTAGAACATCACTAATTTGCCGTGGAATTCCTCCAATCCAATTACTGAGAAGCATACCTGCAAAAATAGCCCCTAACCCAATCCACAAAATAGGTAATGCCCCTGAAATAAATTGCCCAATAATCACTTTGTTGAAGACAACTGAAAGGATCTCTGTTTCTGATTCTAGTAACTTTTCATCAACTGCATTAATACCGGCCGGTATTGATGATAAAATTAACAACACACCGGCAACCATGGTGAAAATTCTAACAAATCCCATAGGTGTAGGTTTTACCATGTGAGACCAAGCTTTGTCAATATCAAAAGCTCTGATGAGAAGTGAACCACCTAAAATACTAATTAACACAGCGGTGATTTCTGTGGTATAGCCCACAACAGTGGCAATTCCACCTATTAACAAAAGGATTCCTGGAACCCCCAAGAAAAATTTAGAGTATTTAGAATCATATGCTATCATTTTTAGATATTTTCCAAAAACTGCATACGAGTATTCTACACTTCTACTAACTTTCATTACTACTCGCTGAACGGAAATAACAGGCAGAATATTTTGAATTACTGGAACGACACTTTCATCGTCTTCGCCATCTGAAACAATGACTGCCCCATTTGCAGGAAATTTTTCTAAAACTTTCTTAGTTTCCTCAAGTATCTTTTCATCTGCTTGTACACCTTTCCTTTTAACTCCTGCAACCGTTATTACTTCAACTTGGTAACCTTTACTTATCAAATCTTCATATGTCTTAATTGCAGCAAAAATCGAATTAGAGTCAGCATCTTCCGGATCCTCTAATGCTAATCTTTGAGCAGCTTCAATACAGGCATCACGCCCAATAACAGGAGTAATTATTCCTGCTTTTTCACCTACATCGTTGTCTCTATCTACACAAATTACAAGAAGTTTATTGGAGGTTGATTGACTGACATCCTTCTCCACGTTGTTAGAATTTTGAGACATTGTTTTATTATCACAAAATTGCTTTTTAACGATTTCCAACAAGTCAAATTATTATTCTTAGGTCTGAGGCTATTTAGGTCGAGAATTATCTGATATCTCTTTTAGTTTGTTAGATTCTTCCAGAAATGACTGAATTTTTGTTAAGGATTGTTCCAACTGATCTGTTTTTTTCTCCTTGATTAAATTTGCATATACTTTGGTTTCAATCACATAAGAATTGAAATTTTTCAAAGATTCCATATAGCTAATGTAACTATCCTGCCATTCATTTGGTGGTTTTGATATTACAAATTCACTTATCTGGGTGGAAATTTGTGATAATGTCACATCTGCCTTTTGAAGATACTCGTCAGGAGATATTTTTTCATCTTTTAAATTTTGAAATTCCGTGGAGATTGTTTGTTCAAGAATTGAGTGAATTTCTTTTGTTCCGTCGAGGTAATTCTCATAGTCTGTTGTAACCAAAGAAAATTGGCTTTCCTGAGGTAGAAACCAAAAAAGAAAACTTGCTGCTGTGATAGCCGCCAGAATAATTATGGTTACTGTAATCCCTTTTTTTGAGGCCATTTTAAGAATTGTTCTTTTGGGGTGTTTATAACTGGTAATTTTTTCAAATTTGTTATTTTGTATAAAAAAAATAAAAAAAAGTTTATTGTTATAGAATTATCTCTTGAAAAAATATAGATTTTTCATTTTTTATTCACTTTTTTTAGAATTCTTCTTTCCTAAATCCATAAAAAATTTACAACCATCTAGCCTATGGTTAAATTATTTTCACAGCCTCTTCCTAAATAGAACAAGGATTGACTTGACTTAGAATGGTAACAGCATATTGTGTAAAATGCAGAGCTAAAAGGGATATCAAAGATCCTAAAGAAACTAAACTAAAGAATGGACGTCCAGCCGTAAAAGGTACATGTCCTAAATGTGGGACTAATGTTTTCCGAATAGGAAAAATGGATTAAGTTTAAAAAACCACACGTTTACTCTTTTTCAAAAACCAATATAGGGTTGACCCTACAATGACCATACATGACAAAATCTGACTATGAAATTCTACTTAAAAGAATTCAAGATAAAATAGGTGATACTAAAAAAGGAGCCAAAGCTAGGTTCGAATTACCCATTGTTGATGTCATGTGGGAGGGTCAAAAAACTTATCTACGGAATTTCTCAGAATTCCCAAAAGTTCTTCGTAGAGATCCTGATAAAGTCCTGCAATATCTTTCAAAAGAATTTGCAGTTCCAGCTGAACGTTTAGGGGATAAAGCCATGTTTGTGGGTAGAAGAGCTCCGGATGATTTTACCCGTCTCTTTCAAATTTATGTCAAGGACTATCTTGAGTGTCCTACTTGTAAAAGTCCAGACACTAAAATCGTAAAAGAAAACAGAATATCCTTTTTAATTTGTGAAGCTTGTGGTGCAAAATCAACCTTAAAAGGTAAATATGCATAATGCGATTTTCAGTTAAAATTTCTGAATACCAAAAAAATCAAATGCTTAATATTTGTGACATTGATCTTTTAGGAAAAACCATTGTTCAAGATGAATTAAACATGAAAATAAGTAAGAGCTACTACGGAGAAAAGATAGTTGAAGATATCGAAGCAAAAAAGTTACTAAAAAATTCTTCAATAATCAATATGGTTGGAAAAGATACCATCTCACTTTCATTAGAATTAGGGGTTGGTTCTGAATATGCAGTTAAAACTGTTGGAGGAATTCCTTTTCTAATTGTTTTTAAAATGTAATAATTATTATTTAATTTAAAATTATATTTTTAATGAATTTATTAACCTTTAATTAATCAAAAGAAATCCATTTTATCTAGTGAGAGTAAAACCAATTAATGCAAGATGATATTAGTAGAAAATTAGAATCGAAACTTGATGAAATAATTTTTTCTAAATCAAGAAAAAAACAACTTAAGGATGGTTTTAAGAAGGGAAAAGTAATCAACGAAGTTTTAGATAAGCCAACTGTTATGACTTTGTACAAGTTAATCAAAGATCATATCATTGCTTATGTTAACGGGTCAATAAGTGCTGGGAAAGAATCTGTAGTATTTTGGGCTGTTGATGAAAATAACATTGATGTTGCATTGAAAATTTATCTAGTTAGCACCTCAAATTTTAAAAAAAGAGAAGTATACATAATTGGAGATCCAAGATTTTCAAAAATAAAAAAAGGAACAAAAAATCTAGTTTACCTGTGGGCAAAAAAAGAATTTAAAAATCTCTCAAGATGTTATGATTGTGGGATTTCTGTTCCTAGGCCCATTCACGTTACAAATAATGTATTGGCTATGGAATTTGTGGGTAAAAATGGTTCTCCCTGTAAGGTTTTACTGGAATCTCAAATTGATGAGAAGGATTATCACAGTGCAATTTCATTAATCAAAAACCTATATGCCAAAGCAGAATTAGTTCATGGAGATTTTTCAGAATACAATATTTTTAAAACGGATACGGGGTTAGTTTTATTTGATCTAGGATCCGCAGTGGATATTCGTCACCCCAATGCTCAAGAATTTCTTAAAAGAGATATTAATAACATCACTCGATTCTTTTCTAAACGGGGAATACCTGTTAATGATCCCACAAAAGTGTTAAAGGAAATGATATCATGATCTTTGAAAAATTAATTCGAATACCCAATGATCGAATAGCTGTTTTAATTGGAAAGTCCGGTTCTGTCAAATCTAAGATTGAACAAATTTGTTATGTGAGTTTAGATATTGATGGTGAAACTGGTGAAGTTTTAATTAAAACCACTGATGATGTTGAAAAAGTTGAACCATTCAAGGCCATGGAGATTGTTACTGCAATAGGGCGAGGGTTCTCACCAGAAAATGCAATGACTTTGATAAATGGCGAAAATACTTTACATGTTATTAATTTGACAGAATTTGGAGGAAAATCTAGTGGAAATATTGAAAGAATTAAAGGGAGACTTATTGGAGAAGGGGGTAAGGCTAGACGAAACATGGAAAACTTAACTGGTACGTTAATCTCAATCTATGGAAAAACTGTTTCAATAATTGGAGAACCTAACAAACTTCGATTAACGGTAGATGCAATTTCTTCAATTTCTAGCGGTAGTATGCATGGAACTGTCTACAACAAATTAGAGGCTGCAAATAGAAGAAGCAAACAAGAAAAAATGAAACTGTGGGAAGATCAAAATGTCTTCGATTAAGGAAAAATTTAATCAAATTTCTCCAAGTGAATTTTTCTATAGAAATAGAGACCTTGCTGGATTTAGTAATCCTTCAAGATCATTATATACGGCAGTGAGGGAATTTGTGGAAAATGGCCTAGATGCGTGTGATGCTAAGGGAATTCTCCCTGATATTCATTTGACAATAAAAGCAGTTGATCCTGAAAAACCAGACCCAAAACAATACATTCTAAGTGTAAAAGATAATGGACCAGGAATAGAATCTAAACATGTTCCATTAGCATTTGGAACAGTTCTTTATGGCTCAAAATTTGGATTGAAACAAGCAAGAGGAATGTTTGGGTTGGGTGCCACTATGGCAATTCTTTATGGACAAATTACCACAAACAAACCTGTTACAGTAAAAAGTTCAACGGATGGAAAACTATTACATGAATATGAGATGTTACTTGACATTCAAAAGAATAAACCAGTTATTTTAAAACACAAAACCAAAGAAGTTGCAAAACATGGTCTTTCTGTTAGTATTTTTCTTGAAGGTGATTATTCAAAAGCTGGTTCAAAAATTAGAGATTATGTTTATCAAACATCTCTAATTACGCCATATGCTTCAATTACTTTTGATGATCCTAAAGGAGAAAAATTTCATTACCCTCGAATGATGAATACAATGCCCAAATCTCCCACTATAATCAAACCACATCCATATGGAACTGATGTTGAAACCATCAGAAGAATGGTTGTTGAATCTCAGTTTGAAATTCCCACAATTGACGATGCAATGATTGAAAAAGTTAGAAAGGATCTTGGTCTTTCAAAAAAGAATCTAAGTTTCACAGCAATAATGGAAAAGGCAAAAAAACGTTGGAAGACTCTTTCAAGACAAGTTAGAGTTGTAATTGCATTAATGTCATTTTTAAAAATGGACTTTGAAAAACTAAGTAAAGTTAGAATTGAAGATATAGATGTTCCAAACAAAAAATTATTTTATTGGGATTTTGGAGATTCGACATCCAAATCAATTGAAATGGATCCTGAAAGTCAATACTATAAACAATTAACCAACACCGTCCAGGGAGAAACTTTAACGGCCTTTTTGACAAAAAAATTTCAAAGAGTTGGACCAACCACCGCAGTAAAATTTACAGAATTTGCAGGATTCAAGCCTGAAAAACGTGTAGGAACTATGACTAACCAAGAACTTGCCAAATTAAGCGATTCATTACAAAAATTTGATGAATTTATGGGTCCTGACCCAAGCTGTCTGGCTCCACTTGGTCCAGAACCCCTTGAGAAGGGAATGAAGAAATTTTTCAAACCGGATTTTCTTACTGTAATCCAGCGAAATGCATCTGCGTATTCAGGATTTCCTTTTGTTGTTGAGATGGGAATTGCTTACGGTGGCGAAATCAGTTCGCGCGGAATCAAGGTTTACCGGTTCGCTAACCGTATTCCGCTTCTTTACGATGAAGGAAGCGATGTTGTTTTGAAAGTAATTAATGACATTGATTGGAGTCGCTATAAGGCCAAGGGGGATCCTCCTTTGGTAATCGTGTCCCACATTTGTTCCACTAGAATTCCATACAAAACAGCAGGAAAGGAAAATGTCGCAGATAGACAAGAAATTGAAAAAGAACTAAAATTAGCAATTCAGTTTATGGCCAGAAAATTATCTGTGTTTATGAATAAAAGAGGACAAGTAGAAGCTGCAAAAAAGAGAGCAAATCTTTATGCAAAATATCTTCCTTTAATTGCACAATTTTGTACAGAGCTTGCTGGAAAGAAAAAGGAACCTAATTTCCAAAAAATATTACAAGAGGAGAAACCTATAGAAAATGAGTAAAAAAACTGAAAATAAAATAAAGGCGGCAAGTAAAAAAGCTCAAGAAAAACAAAAGAACATTCTTGAGATGCTTCAAAGTCATGGAGCAAAAATATATGATGATCTTGACAAGGGACAATTTCCTAAATTTTCCATTCCAAGTAGATCGGTCAGTAACATTGTTTATGATAAAAAACTTCGCCAATACATTTTAGGGAATTCTACGGCTTTGAGAAGCTCAAGAAATACTTCTCAATTAAGATCTTTTACACAATTAATGTGGTTGGCGTTTTTCGCTAATAGATTAACAAATGAAAAAAAGTCATCCACCTTAAGAGATATCTATTATTCATCTCAGGCCTTTGCAATTGATTTTGAAGACCAGAGTGAATCTGATAATATTATTGTAGATTTAGAGGCTGTAACATCAAGACCTAGAGAAGATTTTCATATTTTCCCTGAAGAACGCAGTTCAATTTTCGGTGACTTGAACATCGAATATACCATTCCTGGATATGAAGGAAAATCTATGAACCTATCTAACCATCCAGATGGGTATGCAATAGGCCCTAGCCTTACTACTGCCGAATTAGTTGATACAAGTGCGGAAATTGTAATTGCAATTGAAAAAGGTGGTTTGTTTACTCGCTTTGTTGAAGAACAAGTTGATAAAAAATTCAAGTCAATTATTATTAATACTGGAGGTCAAGCTCCACGTTCTACAAGAACTCTTTTAAAACGCTTACATGATGAAATGAATCTTCCTGTGATTATTCTAACAGATGGTGATGTGTATGGAGAACATATAGCGATGGTAATCAAATCTGGCTCAGCAAATGCAGCACATCTTAGAGAACTAACCGTTCCTGACGCAAAATGGGTTGGTGTTTGGGCTACTGATATTGAAAAATATAAACTCCCTACTATACCAATGACTGAATCAGACATTAAGCGATGTTATGATCTACAAAAAGATCCAAGATATCTAGATGGAATATGGAAAAAGGAATTAGAAGTATTTTTACGATTAAAAAGAAAAGCAGAGTTGGAAGCGTTTTCAAAGTACGGTTTAACAAACATCACTGATAAATATCTACCACAAAAATTAGAGTTGGCGAAAAGCCTTTAATCTTTTTTAATTCTTAAAGTCAAAACACCATTTCGGTATTTGAAATCAAATATTTGCATTGCATTGGATCCTTCAATTGGAACTTCTTTTGAGAAATTTGCAGAACCACGTATATACAAAACACCATCAATTAACCTTACCATTATTTTATCTTCTGGTCCAGGGACTTCGGCAACAAAAACAAAATCCCCGTCCCCTTTGATAAGGTCATATACCCAATTTTTTGCTTCTTGTTCTCCTGCTGAAAATACAGGTTTTTGCTCTTTGGTCATTTTTTTTACTACTCCAGCCCAATAAATCATAGTAAGTGCTGCCACACCAATCAAAATGAAACTAACAAAACCGGAACCCGATCTTTGAGTCATGACATAAATCACTCCAAGAAAAAGGATTATCATTATAGGAATAACAAAATTTAGTGATTGTTCATTAGAGTAGGTTCCCTTGTAGCTTGCCAAACAGAAAAAAATTAGTTTTTGCCAAATATAAAGTATCTTTGGTTTTTATTGGTAACTGCTATAACCAATCCGTTGTCCGAAGAAAAAAAAACAGGTAACCTCACCAAAAGAGAAATTTTTCTAAAAAGTACCTTTATTGCACTCTTTGTAATTGTTCCTTCACTGTCCTCGTTTTTTTTAGCTTGGATAATTTTGAATGATCTTTTTCAAGCATTAATAATTGGTGCCATCATTCATTTTATCGCAATGGGATTTTCTTTGAAAATATCCAAAAAATTTATTATTAAACAGGATTAAAAATATCCTTTATTTATTTGAAAATTGTTTCAAATTTATGGATACTTCATTAATTGAGGCGAGACTAATTTCTGAAATTAAATTAAATTCCATTCAAGCAAAAATTTTTCTTTTAATTACATGCTATGGCCAAATGAGCTATCTAAAAATTGCAGAAAAACTAAATATTTCAAAAGAATTGGCCTTCAAAACAGCGAAGGAGCTTATGACATTAGGTGCATTTATAGATATTTCTGAAAATGAATTTGAGGCAATGCATCCCCGATTTACTGCAGTTAATATGTATAGGCGGTTTTGTGAAAGAGAAAAAATTGAATTTAAACGTAACAAAATAGTGGATAGTATAGGTGTAATCCTTGAAAAATCCTATGAAGATGCAAGAACTAAATAATGCAAGTTATCGGTGAACAGCAATGAGTATTGATACAGAGACTTGCAAGCATCAACCGGTATATTTTGGAGTAGTTAACATCAATATTGACGAGAGAACAATTGGTTCAGTTGATGTTTGGAGGTGTGCTAATTGCAAAAAGAGATTTTGTGAAGAAAAACAATTAGGTATAGAGGAAATAGCAGATTTGGTGGGTATGCCAAAGATAGATCCTGATGCAAAATGGGCTGTAACTATTTGTAAACTGCAACAGGGAAAATACAAATGGAAATTGGTGAAGATAAAAGAAAATGATAAAATTAAACATGAGTGTTTGGATGAAAAGATAATCCCATTAAATGTTAAAGATTTTAAGGTTGAGGATGATAACCATTGGAGTTTTCTTGTTGATGACCACGTTAATACCGCTGTCGAAATTTAAAAATCAATATGAACCTTAAAGTAAACATTAGTAACGTTCATGGGAGTCAAATGGCTGCCAAAATTACAGGAAATTTTACGATTGATAAACATTCTTTCCGATTCACAGCTATAGCGTTTGGTAGAATTGGAGGACAAAATATTGGAGCTAAGATATCAAAAACCACCGAAAAAGAATTAGAATCACTTGGCTATGATACCAATGAGGTAATAATGACTCTACAGAACAATCTTTTACATGGTGATCTAAATCTTCCAGAGGGATTAAAAAGAGAATCGTTTGTTGATGATTAAAATTCAGCTTCTTCCAAAGCTTTAGAACATTTACATTTTCTTGTCTTCGGAATCTTTTCTATTAAATCTACTAATAATTTTTTTGTCTTTTCAACATTTTTCCCAAGCGTCTCCAGAACTTCCTTAGCAGTAACCGGTTTTTCTGCCCAAACATCGTAATCAGTTACAGTAGAAATGGAGGCATAGCACATTTGCCCTTCCCTTGCAAGTTGACATTCAGGAACTAGAGTCATTCCAATAATGTCCGCACCTGTTGTTCTAAAGAATCTTGATTCTGCCTTTGTTGAAAATCTTGGACCTTCAATGCATACATACGTGCATTCTTTGTGAATTTTATGCCCATGTTCGTTTACTACTTTTTTAATTGAATCTTGTAATTCTGAACAAAAGGGATCTGCTACTGAAATATGAATAACTCGCCCCTCTTCTGAAAATGATCCCTTTCTTGATTTAGTAAAATCCAAAAACTGTGATGGTAGGGCAAAATGACCAGGCTCAATTTCTTCTCTTAAACTTCCTACCGCAGATGGAGCAATAATCCTGGTTATCCCTAATTCCTTGAAAGCCCAAATATTTGCTCTATAGTTTATCAGGTTTGGTGCAATGCTATGTTTTTTTCCATGTCTTGGCAAAAATGCAATTTTCCTTCCTTTGAAAAATCCCACCGTTATGGAATCTGAGGGTTTCCCAAATGGAGTTTCAATTATTGTTTCTTTAGGATTTTCAAGTAGTCCCGAATCATAAATTCCTGTTCCACCAAAGATTCCAATCTCTACATCTTTTTCCACTAATATTTCACCAAAGATTTACATTTGTATTTACTAATTTTTTTTATTCCACCCAACTCTGTTAATTCAATTATAAATGCAAAACCAGTTATCTTTCCACCAACTTTTTCAATTAATTTTGAAGATGCCCCAGCGGTTCCACCGGTTGCAAGTAAATCATCACAAATAACAATCCTTTGGCCTTTTTTTATAACATCCTTTTGAATTTCAATGGTATCTTTACCATATTCGATTTTGTAGGAAAGCTTGATAGTCTTCCCAGGTAACTTGTTGGCTTTTCTTATCATAAACATCCCTTTGTTATATCGGATAGCAAGAATACTTGCTAATAGGAATCCTCTAGACTCTATACCAGCAAATAAATCAATATCTCTAGGATGGAAAAATTTTGTAAATTCATCTGCAATAAATGACATGGAGGAGGGATCCTTTAGGAGCGGACTAAAATCCCGAAACAAGACTCCTTTTTTAGGAAAATTGGGATATTCAGAAATTTTTTCTTTTAGGTTCATGGATATTATCGAAATATGGTAAAATAAAATTGTTTGAAGTTATTTTATAAAATGCGTTGTCTCCGCATCGTCAAAAGGATCTTCAGCCTTGAAGGTATAGGTTCCAGGTTCTGTTCCTGGTGGGATAACCCAAGGCTGGTTTATTCTGCCCTCTTTTGAGGCAGGGAAGGCTAATTCCTCTATTATTTCACCATCGCTTCCGACGATATCGATATTTACAGTATGTTGCGCACCTATCACTTTAATGACGAGGGTTTTACCTACGCCAGGTATAATGTCTCCATCTTCTACGGATATTGCCAATCCTTCTGCCTGGATAGCTGTTATTTCAAATTCGGTATTAAAAAAATTGGAACCACTAGTTGCTTTAATGGTCCAAATTCCAGGTTTTGCTTCAGAGGGAATCCTAAAAGCACTTTCTGTAATCTTTCCTTGTTTGTCCGAAAAAGTTAGTTTTGTTTTTATTTCCTTTCCATCAGGATCTAACAATATTAAATCAAGAAGAGTATTTGGTTTAGTTTCACCCAAAATTAAAACTGGGTCGCCTGGTTCGTAACTTAGTTTGGTTGTCCCAATTCTTATCTCACCAGATCCTGTCTGGAGCCCTACTGTGAAAATTTCAGTACTTTTAGCTGATCCCTTACTAACTACAGCAGAATAGACTCCAGAAGAATAACCATTAAGATCCAAAGTATGAATACCTCTTCCATCAGGTTCTAATTTTATTGGAATGGCATCTCCTTTTGGTTTATCAGAAGGATCAATTATTAACAAACTCAATACTTCTGAAGGTTGTCCTGTTAGTGAAATTATCGCATCTTCAGTGGGTTTGTAATTTAATTTGTTAAACTCTAAATTTACAGGAATTGATGGAAGTTCTCCCAATCCTGCATAAATCAGTTCTTTATTTTTCCCCTGGGTAGCTATTAATGTCCAAGTTCCCTCTTTGTCAATATTTGCTGTTGTAGGATAAGCAAATTCTACAATCCCCGTATCATCCAGGTTAAATATGTCTGAAATTTTCTCATTTCCTAACGGATCCTCAAGGATTAATTCTATGGACTGGTTTGGCAACGCGGTTCCGTTATATTTCAAAGTCTCACCAGGTGCAAATTTTAATTTTGTTGGGGTTATTACAATAACTTTGGAAGATTCAACTGTCCATGACTTGAAGATACTTTCCCTCCCATCTGAAATCTCTGCACTATATTTGCCAAAAGGAGCCTCTAGAGGAACAATTATGGGTTCGGGCAGTTGCCAAGTACCCTTTGCACTCACTTCTGCGGTTCTTGTATTGATTATCTCATCATTAGGATTTTTAATAGAGGCAGTTATTGCACTCCCTGGATGAGCAGTCCCTGAGATCTCCAAAAAGTCCCCTCTGTGCATTACGTCTGGAATTCCTTTGATCGTTAGTTTCACAGTTTCTGTCTCTGGAATCTGTGTTCCCTGTTCTCCTAATCTCAGACTGTATGTAATCTCCTTTCCAACTTTATCTTTAACCAAAAAGTCTACTCGATCAGCTTCTTGATTATTTGGAATTTGAAAAGTGGTTATAAAATGACCCTTCGCATCCGTAAAAAATGATCCCATTTTTTGTGTATTGATAAAAAAATCCAATTGTTGTGAAAGACCAAAATTGTCTCCAGTAACTCGAATAGATCCACCTGCATTTGGTTTTTCTGGAATTATCCTAAATGAAGAATTTTCTAGAATCCCTTCGGTGATACTTGTACTTGATGAGATTTTAATTTTATCAGACCACTTATCTCCAAAAGATTTTCCGATTTCTATTTGTTCGCCTTGTTTATCTAAAGCCTTCCAGTTTATTCCAGGATTTGGTTCATTTGTTTGAACTCCAAATTTTACAGATTCTCCTTGCTTAATTGGTTGAGTGGACGAAAAAATAATCACACCTTGTGGTGTTCTCTCACCAATCCATCCGCTTTCAGTTTTGAAAAATTCAAAATTATAATCATCTGATAACCAAATTCTAATAGAGTCAACTTCTTTTATCCCCTCATTTCTAATTTCTAGAATTGTACTTTTTTCAAAGGATACACTTTCTACAATTAAATCAGCTGCGTATGCATTAATTGGAATTAAAATTACTGTTAAAGTAAATACCAAAAATAAAGAAAGGAAAATTCCTCTCATAGAGGATTTATTCATAAGTACTATCCAATTCATCTCTAAATTAAACCTTAATTGAATTTTTTTCACTTTTAGATTTGAATTTAGAGTCTATATTATAAGAAACCTTCATTAATCTGATTTTTGAGGCTTTCGAAATTTATCCAAATCAGTTCTTATGCCTGCATTTTGATATTGTCGTATCCTTTCTGCTATTAGGCGATAGAGCGAACGAAATTGATCTTTTGTTTTATCTGAAAGAAAATCAGTCTCACCTAATGTAATTTTTTCACAAATGTACCTTGTAATCTCTTCATTATCAAATTCATTCCAATCATCGTCTTTGTGTTCCTCCCAAATGGATTTTAGATCTTCCACAACTCCTTTCTTTTTCTTGGCAATTACTGTATCAGGAGTAAGGTTAGAGTATCCTTCTTGTCTAAGTTTAATTTCGTATGTCTGATTTACCGCGTAAAGATAATCCTCAAGAACCAAATAATCCTCAATGGATTCTATTGGTTTTCCCTCTTTTTCAAAAAATATTGTTTGAATTGGCGAAAATTCATTTGCAACCAGTTGGGAAGAAATTTGTTTGGATTCTTCTGTATTATCTAATAAAACAAACGTATTGTAACCATGGTTTCTATAAAAAATAGCAAGAGGCAAAACAGCATTTTTATTAAAAGCAGAAACAACATTTAATGGATTCATTGAAATGTTTGGGTCCTGCAGAAATTTATCAAAAGAATTTAGATACATTGAATCAGACATTGTTTCTACTATAATTACGGGTCTTGAATTTCTCCCAATTTCTCTATCTACGATAGAGTCAACCAACCCTCTCGCCAATCCATAAAGTATTGGTGTGAGTGTTTTATCGTCTGCATTCCAATAATCATAGAAAATTCTACTAAGATGTTTTCTCTTGTCTAATTCCACTACCAACAAATTACCAGGTGAATAATCAAAAATCATGAAAGGAGAATGTGTTGCATATAAAACTTGATTTGATCCTGCCAAGTTTTTCAAAAGATCCGAAATTCCGCGTTGTTGTGTTGGATGTAGATTTCTTGCAGGTTCGTCTAAAAGAAGTATGGCCTCTTTAAGCTCAGCTCTTTGGGTTTCTGCTGCAAAGTTTACAATAAAAGAAAAAGTCCATTTGAATCCTTCAGCTCTTCTATTTAATAATCCAGTGTTTGTAACTGTTCCATCTTTGTGAACGTCTGAAATAACAACACTCATGATATTTCCTGGATTGTATCTTAATTCCACATGAATAGGATCTCCCTTCCAGGCTGGGTTTAATTTTTTTGTTAACCTATTGCTTGCTGTATTGAGAAGTTTGATACACCTTGATGGGCTGTCTCTGACCTCTTCTAGTTCATTTATGTCTAATTCTGCTAAATAGAAAAGATTCCTAACAGTTTCTGCCTTATCAAATTCTTCTATGTACTCTATTGATTCTCCTCTTTCTCTTTTTTCGTCTCTGATGTATTCATTTAGATTGATATTTCCATAGATTTTCTTATAGTCTGAAAAATAAACAAATCTTGGATGCAATTGAGTGGAGAAAAAGTTTTCCAGAGCTAATTTTTCACTACCTCCAGAAAGTAAATTGGAAAATTGATTCTCTGGTTTTGCGTAAATTTTCTCCCACTCTTCAATAACTTTTGAATCCTGTATTGCCACAACGTGAAATTGGTTACTAAATTCAGATAACCCCGTATCAAATTCTAATTGATTTTTTGGAGCTGGGTCCTCAAAAAATTTTGTATTTATTTGTATTCTAAGGTGATTTGGAATGGTTTCTAAAAATTCTAACATTCGCTTGGAAAAATTTTCCCAAGAATTTAAATTCCCATTGGATTTCTCACTTATCTTTATATTTTCAAATTCATATTGAACTTCTTGTTTTTTATTTGTTCTAAATATTTTAATTTTTTTGACTTCGGGTAAATTCGGAAATTTTTCCTTTACCATATTAGTTTCGCTTTGATTTAATTCAAATTCTCCCTCTGCTAACCTGATCTCTTCCTTAAGTTCTTCAAACATTTCGTCACAAAGATCTAGCTCGGAGATTACCTCATCTTTATTTAATAGTGTCAGTGCCTGCAAAATTGTTGTTTTTCCACTTTCATTTCTACCAACAAAAGCTGCTAAATCACCTACAGTTATTTCGCCAGAATCATGAATGCAACGATATGCCCTAACTCTAAATTTTCTTAGTCGCATCTAGCGATACTTAGTTGACTACGATTTAACTCATTCGTCAAATTCCTCTTGAACAAAAAATTTGTTAAACAATTATAGGGGAATTATCTAGGAGAATTCAAAATGGTTAGGGGAGGAACTTATGTTGTGTTTGTTTTACCAGTAGTTTTTTCGGTTCTTTTTGGTTCAATAGTTATGTTAGATATTCTTCAAGAACCTGGACGTGAATTAAATTTATTACAAGTTGGTTCCATTGGTGAAAAATTACAAGGTGAACCAATGAAAATCATTGGATTGGAAAAACAATATTCAATCTCAGAACCAGTTCAAATTCAGGTAATAGTTGAGGATCCATCATTTTCATGTGGGGATCTTTATGTTACCATATATGCATCTGATGAAAAGGCAATAACCCAAAGCGGTTATTTCAACCAGTGTTTTGATTCTAATGACCCATTTCTTCCAAATGACGAAACATTTTCCGAAGTGGTGGGCAATGCAGGTGAGTACAAATTAGTTGTAGATTTGCTTGACCAAAACCAAAAGAATAGTATAACTACCAGTGAGAAATTTACTGTTAAATAGGAAGGAATTATTTTAAAATGAAAATTAATAAAAATCTTAAAAAAATGGTGGTTACATGGTAAAGAAAAAAGACACTTTAATTGAAGAAGCAGCAAAAATCAAAGCGGAAATTGATGACTTGAAGAAAAAATCCAAAATTCTTGCAAATAAACCAACCAAAACAAAAAAGACAAAGAAAACAGAAGAAAAACCAACCAAAACAAAAAAGACAAAGAAAACAGAAGAAAAACCAACCAAAACAAAAAAGACAAAGAAAACAGAAGAAAAACCAACCAAAACAAAAA
>JBFIPZ010000017.1:0-16207 GCA_041609855.1 Nitrosopumilaceae archaeon
GCTAATTCAATAGCCTTGTATGCAGCCACACTTCCTGCAACGCAAAGGACAATTTTTTTATCAGATAATTCAACTCCATAGGAATTTACAATATCCAGAGAAGGATGATCATCCTTTTTCTTCCTTGTTTTCCGCTTATCTACCAATTTCATCTCGTAATTTTTTCAATTCATTTTCATCCATTGAAAACCAATTTTCTGGGGATGGGAACCCACCTGAAACTATATCCTCTTTGTAATTTTCCACTGCTTTTATAATATCTTCAGATAAATTCATGTATCTCTTCACAAATTTTGGTTTGAACTTATCGTACATTCCAAGCAAGTCCTGAACTACAAGGACTTGACCATTACATCCTAATCCTGATCCAATTCCAATTGTTGGTATACTAATGGTTTCTGAAATTATTTCAGCTACTTCATGGCTTACCATTTCTAGCACAATACTAAACACGCCAGCTTCTTCAAGTTCTTTTGCATCATCAATTAATTTTAATGCTGTTTCTTTTGTTTTCCCCTGGACTTTATATCCTTGAGACAACGTTGTAGTCTGTGGTTGAAAACCAATATGACCCATTACCGGAATTCCAATATCAACAATAGCACTTATTGTTTCAGCTATTGGTGTACCTCCTTCCAATTTTACGGCATCAGCTCCAGCTTTAATTAATCTGCCAGAATTTTTTATAGCATCATCAATGTTTGCCTGATATGACATAAATGGTAAATCAGCTACCAGAAGCGAATTTTGTCTGGCTCTACTTACAGCTTCGGTAAACATAGACATTTGATCCATTGTTACTGGAACAGTATTTTCATACCCAAGCATTACCATTCCTGCACTATCGCCTACAAGAAGTACATCAATTCCTGCTTTATCGCATAACGATGCAATAGTATAATCATAACTAGTAATTACAGAAATTTTCTTTTCATCCTTTTTCATGTTTATTATATCTTGAACTGATTTATGCAATTTTGGCCCTCTTTGTTAAATTATTCTTTATCTCGATAATGTTATCTGAAAGATTTTTTTTATTATCAAAATTCTCAACAATTTTTTCAAGCGTTTTTTTATTTTTTTTAGACAATTTTCGATAATTTTCAATTAACAAATTCATTGCTCGAGTTACATTGTCAACTATTGTGATATTAGCAGTCTGTGAAGTTCTAGAAAGTGGATTTAAATCAAAAGTGATTACTTTCTTACCCGCCTTTCTCAATGCCAAGGTTCTATCTCCATCTTCAAGAGGAACCACAACAACATCTGCAACAAATATTCCATTTTTATCAACAATTCTTCTTGCTGAATCAATACCAGAAATATTGGCTTTATTGTTCTGATTTGTACCTAAAATCTCCTTCGCACCATTCTTTTTTAGTTCCCTCACGATTGCTTTTTTCCTCTTTTCATTCGAATAGAAGAGATTTACCTCTATTTTTGAGCCTGTTTCCTTGGCCATTTTTACTACCTCCTTTGGACATAGGGCAGCAATGTTTCCATTAACAGAAATTACGGGAATCTTTGCCAAAAGAATTTGTGCAGCAGCTGCTTTGATTGCTGATTTTGCTAATTTTCCTGTTTTTTCGCCAAGTAAATAATCAAAAGCCTCACCTCTTCCCTGTGCAAGAAGACCTTCTTTTGCAACCAACCCATTATCAAATCCTGATACAAGCCTTTCACGAATTAAAAGTGATTTTGCTCTCGGATGAGATTTTGGAATTAAAGACATTTAGTTTATTTTAATTTGTAAGAATTCTTGCACCTTGTACGTCTAATTGTGAAGTAATAATTTTCCCGTCGGGGTATTTTTTGAAAATTTTTAATACTTTACTTTCAAGTTCTTTTGGTACCATCGAAAAAACAGTTTCACCAAAAAGCGCAATACCACATTTAATTCCATTAATTGTAAGTTCATCAATTAATTTTTTCATCCTCGGAGTCATTACATTAACATATTTTGCAAATTCTAAAGACATATCTTGAAAATTATCATAATCTTTAGATACAAGTAATTTATCTACCATTTTTCCTCCTAACCCATTAATTTTAGAGAGTTTTTCTCGGAGAAAATTATTTGTAGATATAGGAGAAAAACAAATCATTATAACTGAAATATTATTTGTTTTTATTTTTTTAACTTCCCCGATCCCTGGTGCACCTGGTTTTACTCTTATTTCAAATCCCCCATAAAACGATGCCAAAACATCACCTAATCCCGTTTTACAATCTATTTCAGCTAAATGTGCAATCTTTCCAATTTTAACATTATCTAATTTGGTATCAAGGACTTGATCAAGTGCATATGAAAGTGATAAAGCAACCGCTCCACTAGATCCTAAACCATATCCCACAGGAACTGAAATATTATGTTCAATATCAAAGAAAAAGTCTTTGCAATCCCTTAATTTTAGAAATTCATTTAATACAAATTCTGATACATCTGTTTTGTCAGATTGAAAACCATTAATCGAGATTTTAAATTGTAAATCCTGATTAGTTCTTGGTACGATGGTTACCCTAGTTTTCACTCCTTTTTTAATTGAAAATCCAGCACCCATTGAACCTGATTGTTCAGAATCAATTTTTTTTTCACCTAGATATGCCTTAAAAAATCCAGTAATGTGTGCTGGACAAAATGCAACGGCCTCCATTGATCTAAATTTAAACTATCCATAAAATATAAGAATATGGCTTAAATTATATAAATTAGTATAAATTGACTAAATTCATTCGACGCCTACAAAAAATTGGAAGTAGTATTCTTGTATCCCTTCCAAAGGAATGGGTTGACGCTAATAATCTAGATAAAAGCAGTCAGGTGGAAATTGAAACTGGACAACACACTATTTCAATTTCCGCAAATAAAGAGACTCGTCCAACAAAGGAACTAATAATTTCATATCCGTTATCTAAAGAGGAAAATATTATTACTAACATTACAGGGGCTTACCTTTTGGGATATGATATAATACAAATTAATTCTAAATCCATAATTCCTGGAGGAGACCGAGAAAAAATTCGAAATTCTATGAGAGGATTAGTTGGAATGGAAATTCTGGAAGAAGATTCTTCCAAAATTAATATGCAATTTCTTCTAGATACTACTACACTAAATCCAGAAAAAATTCTCAAAAGAATGAGTTCTATTGCTCTTGGAATGTATGATGATGTATCTAACGGTTTAATTTCCGAGGATAAATCAAACCTTCAAACAATATCAAAAAGAGATGTCGAGGTAAATCGTCAATACTTTCTATTGGTTAGATTGATTAGAAGTACACTTGTTGATAAAAAACTAGCAAATGTATTTAATCTTGAAAATATTGACATTCTAGATTATAGAGTTGCAGCTAATCTTTTAGAAAATGCTGGGGATACTATAGTAGAACTTTCTAATTTCATTTATGATTCCTCTTTATCAAAAGGACTTTTAAAAAAAATATTTATAAATGTACAAAATTTTGATGGATTAGCTGAAAAATCTATCAATGCTTTTACAAAACAAGATAGGAAATTAGCGATAGAAGCAATAACATCGCACAAAAATTTTCAAGAAAAACTTTCTAAACTTAGAATTACAATTGGAAACAAAAAACACATCCCTATTGATTTTTTTGATATAGTATATATGTTTGAAAGAATTGCAAAATCCTGGGCTGATGTTGTGGATCTGATCAAACCAATTTACAATAAATAATTAAAATATTTTTTTCTTGGCCGCATAAGTTAAAACTGCACATATTGTTTTTGAGTCCTGAATTTTTCCAGTTTTAATCATTTTCAATAGTTTCTTTAAATCCATTTTCACTACCGATAATATTTCATCATCATCTAGACTCAAATCAGATATTTTTTTTAAACCTGTGGCTACAAAACAGTGAATAACCTCGGTATTGTAACCTATAGAAGGATAGTATGTGATTAAAGGAGACATTTTTTTAGCTCTATAACCAGTTTCTTCCTCTAATTCTCGATTAGCACATTTTAATAGATTTTCTCGTTTTTCAAGCGTTCCTGCAGGTATTTCTAAAACATAACCATGAGGAAACCTATGCTGTTTAACAAGAATTACTTTTTGTTTTTCATCAAAGGCAAGCATCGCAGCTGCACCTCTATGCTCAATCATCTCACGTTTTACTTTTCTACCTTCAATTAATCCTTCATAAACACTAAGGCCTAAAATTTTTCCTTCAAAGATCTTTTTCTTTTTCATGTAAAACTAAATTTTTTATTATATTTAATTTGTTTGATACACAAGATGAAGAGTTGAAGATCTCTTTGATTCAGTTATTGCTAATTCTAACCATTCATGAAGAAAGATTATCTTTTTGGGGATGAACAAATCTGCTGCTTTTACGTTTTCTAAATTTTGTACTTGTTGGGTTAATTCATCCATTTCAAAAATATCCTTACTATACATAAATAAAACAATTTGATTTTTTGCAATAAATGGAATTTGTAAAAATGAGTCTGAAAATTTTTCTTCTAAATTTTTTAGAGTTTTTTTAAGATTCCTATCAATCCAAACAAGAACTGCATGTGAAATAAATCCCTTTATTTTCGTTGGATCATATACTAAAGTAAACTGAATACCTTCATTTTGATTTAATTTTTCAATACATCTTGTTACAGTTTTGGTAGAAAAATCAGTCTTTTCTGAAATACTTTCAATTTTTTGTCGTGGGTCTTTCATCAACTGCTCTAAAATTTCTAAATCCGTTTTTGTTAAATTTGAATCAAATCCAGGGTTTTCTGCCTCAAAAATTGACAGTACTCTAACACCACTCATTAATTTTTTTGCAAGTTCGGCCTTATGTTCTAAATTTCCCTTCACAACAATACCGCATACGGTAATGCCACCGACACAAGGAACAACAAAGAATGGTTTTCCAACGAGATTTACTTGCTCAAATATTTTTTTGATGTTTTGACCAGATACAACGATATACAAAACTCCTTGCCCCAATACAGGCGGATCGACTTTAATAGTAAAATTCTCAATAATTTGAGCTTCTTCCATTTTACGAATTCGGGCGCTGACTGAACCCCCTGAAATTCCTAATTCTTTTCCAATCTGCCTATCAGATTCTCTACAATTATTCAATAATCTGCTCAAAATTTTGATATCCAATTTGTCCAAATTAACACCTTCTCTGATCTTATACCATACAGAAGCAACTTTTTCCTTATAAAACTGTCTGTATTGTTACCACTAGACAGCAAACCCATTAAATATCAGACAATAATTCGTATATTCATGGAATACAGGCTAAGATTGGCTAAGAGAATGTTATTTAATAAAAAAGGTAGCCTAATAGGAGCCGTTTTGGCTGTAACTATCGGAATATTAGTAATTCATGTTAATTTTGTAATTTTTCAGGGATTGTTTGATGCTATAGTTCGTGACATTAGCAATTATCGTAATGGAGATATTCTTGTGACAGATGAGGCAGATTACATTGACAAGTCTGATTTGGCTTTAGTAAATTGGTTTGAGAGAATTCCATTTGTTCAAGGTGCAACACCGAGGTTATCGTCCTCCGCTGAAATTAATATGACAAAAAATGGAAACATGATTAAAGAAACCAGAGTGCCTGTTGTTGGGGTCGATCCATTACGAGATATAAAGGCATCAACCGCACATGAAACTGTTGCTGAAGGAACATATGTTCTTAATCGAAATTCTGTAGTTTTAGGAACCAACGTTGCGACTGATCTTGGTAATGCACAAGTTGGTGATAGTTTAAAAATGCTAATTGTGGACAGAACAGGTGAGGATCAGATTAGAAGATTCACTGTTGCTGGAATTGTAAAATCGCCTGGTGGCCAGGGTTTGGATTACAGTGTGGTAATGCACATTGATACTTTGCGTGATATGATGGGAAGATCAGGAGAATCTGGCTCCTTTATGGTAAAGCTAAATGATCCCACCAAAGCTTTTGAAGTAAAAGAATTTTTTCTAGCCGCATTTCCTAATGATGATTTTATTGCTGAAACAATAGAAGAATCCGCTGAAGAACAATTAGCGGGTTTTAGATCTGGAATCGCTATGATAAATTTAATTGGATACTTTGGTATGATGTCATCAGCCTTTGCAATAGTTACAATTCAGATGATGCTTGTAAATGGAAAAACAAGAGAAATTGGAGTTATGAGATCAATCGGTGCAAAACGAAAGGATATTCTAATAATCTTTATTTTCCAAGGGATGATTATTGGAGCAATTGGTGCTGGTGTGGGGACAGCTGCAGGTTTGGGATACACAATTTATGCCAAGGAAACTAAAATGTCATTCATGAACAGCATTCCTTTAGAAGTAAATTACAACTGGGAGAAAATAATCCAGACTGCTTTGTTATCATTTTCATTAGCAATAATTGCATCTCTATATCCATCTTATCGCGCAACAAAACTATTACCTGTGGAGGCAATGCGAACTGTCTAAAGTACTTGAGGTCAATAATTTGACGAAAATTTATGGATTGGGAGAAAATCAAGTTAAGGCATTAGACGACGCCACATTTTCTATTGAAAAAGGAGAATTTGTGTTAATCGTTGGGAGTTCTGGATCAGGAAAATCTACCCTTCTAAATATGATTGGCCTTTTAGATCGACCCACAAAAGGTAAAGTCTTTGTTGATGGAACCGACACCACCAAACTTGATGATAATAAAGTATCATCATTTAGAAATAAGAAGTTAGGATTCATCTTTCAATTTTCAAATTTACTTACTGATCTAACTGTTTTAGAGAATGTACTGCTACCAAGACAAATTGGTGGAACAAATGGTACTGCTGAAAAAGATGCTCGGGACCTTTTAAAATTAGTTGGGTTAGAATCTCAAATGAATAAAAGAGCAAATAAAATTTCAGGAGGCCAAGCTCAAAGAGTAGCTATAGCACGTGGATTAATTAATCATCCCTCAATTGTTTTAGCTGACGAACCCACAGGAAACTTGGATTCTGTTACCTCTGAAGTTATTGTTCAATTGATGAAGTCAACTGCAAAAAAACTCAATCAAACCTTCATTATAGTAACACATGAACCAGAACATTTTGGTGACGTAGACAAAATAATTACAATTAAAGATGGTAAAGCCTTTGAAGGAAAACCTCCACAGGAGATTATTGCATGATTAATTCTAAACTTCTGTTTTCATTTGCAGTATTATTACTGGGACCATTTCTAATAGATAATTCATTTGCTCAAATTAGTTCAGGTGGATTTGGTAAATCACCATTTGAGCGGGATTTTTCTGATGTGAAATTCCTTGATGCATATTTTGGAACCTTAAACCAAAAAATTGAGGTAGAACCTGGTGATTCAAATGTACCATTTACTGTAGTATTTGCTAATGTCGGCACACAAGATATCACAGGAATTAGGGGGCAACTATCCTTACCATATGGATTTTCAGGTTCTGATGGGCCAGGCTCAATTATCTTAGCTGACAGTGATTCAAACTCTGTAGCAGGGGATAATTTCCACTTAACGTTTTTTGTAAATGTTGACACAAATACAAATATCCAGCAATATCCGGCCTCAGTAAAGGTTGATTATTCCCGATTGAGGGAATCTGGGGTAAGAACCGCGTTCTCAGATTTTTCCTTTAAGGTCACAGGAGATAGTATAATTAATGTGAAAGCAATAGAACCATTCCTTACCTCCCTAAAAACCAATGATGTAATAATAGAAATTTCTAATGCCGGAACAGCACCTTTATCCAGTGTAGAAATTGTTGCTACTAATACCCAAACAGAAATGGCATCAACTACATCTTCTACTACGAACGTAGAAAAAGTTGTAATTTTAGAATCTAATTGGGATGTTGGAAATATTGAACCAAAATCCTCAAGACAACTAACTGCAACTGTATACGTGCCAGAAAATTTAAAGGGTGACACTTTACGTATTCCCTTATCGATTTCCTACTATAACGCCCATGGAGATTCACATACTGTGGACAAAATAGTTGATTTTTATGTTAAAGGGTTAATAGATCTAAGAGTTTATGGGATTGGCGTAATTGAACTGGCAGATACTCAAATGGTAATTGGAGAAATTATTAATGAAGGAAATGAAGATGCATTATTTAGCTTTGTATCTCTTGAGCCTCTTGGTGAGTCAAACATTACACCTCAAACACAATTTATCGATGAGATAGAAATTGATGCGCCCGTTCCATTTAACATACCCTTAGAATTTGATGGCCAACCAAAATACGGGGAACATGAAATAAAAATCACCGTTAGGTACAAAGATAATGTTAGGGATGAAATTTTCCTCCCATATGAAACTACAATCATCGTGGAGGAACCATCTAATAATAATGAAACAGAGGACAACACCCTTTTGATAACTATTCCAGTTGTTATTGCTATACTTGTAGCGGTATTTGTATTCCGTAGACGTAAAAAAGAAGAAATTGAAAATAATTAGACAAACTTTACAATTACAAAATAGATGTTGGTTTAATTAATGGAATTACATCAAAAACTTACAATTTTAGGCGTGATTTTGTTGATTGCAACCTTTACCATTCATTTTTACTATGAACAAGATGACCCCGAACTTGGATTCAACTATGCTTATGTTACAGGAATTGCAATGTTAATTGTATTTTCTATAAGTTTCTTAATATTTAATAAAGACAAGTTAAAAAATCCAAAAAAATAAATTTATTTTTTATGGAATTGTATTGGAATTTTTTTTGTATACAAATACAATCCTAGTATTTTCTTCTAATGCTTTCAGATTCCCATCAGTTTTTTTATCTAAAAAATATCTTTCTACCTTTTTTGCAACCTCTTCTGTATCAGCTCCAAAAGAAATCCAAATCCCCGTCTCTTCGACCTTATGCAATTGAAACAACCCCTCGTCTAAATTTTTTGTAATTCCAACAAACCAATCAGAATAATCTCCTTCAAATTTACTCATGTACGTTTCTATTCTCTTAATTACAGTATGATAATCCATTATATGATAATCCATAAATCAATTTTCTATACAAAAATAAAATGTTTTAAAGTTTTGTGCAATTTGAACTAAAATCAATCAAGTGAATTTAATTATTTTTAATTTTGGATTTTATAGTTAGTAAAAAATAATCAACAAATTTTTGCAAATTAATGTCAATGTTTTATTAATAATTTCTATTATTATAGGAGATGAAAATTTTTCCTACCATCCTTAAAGACAAAAATGATACTTTTTAATTTAATCCAATAACTGAATTTGTCTATAATTAAAAACTGTGATTAATTTTTCAACAATTAAAATTATTTGATCATTAAAAAAATATTTTCACTTTTTATTCATAACCTAATTTTTAGTTGAGGCTATTCTTATAACTAAGATTATAAACCATTACCAGATCATGCGATCATGTTTAGGGATGAGATTGAGGTCCCAAAGGAGATACGAGAATTTATGCTAGAAGGTGCAGAAGAAACTCCTCTTGGGCAAAAAAATGGTGCTAAAAAACAATTTCGATATGGAAACTTACACATTAGGGAATATGAAAATAAATTTTTAGTTCATTCCGATAAGATTGATCCTCGAAAAGATCCTTTAGGACATTTACTATATGATGCACCAGAAATTTTAGTTGGTTTAGGATGTGCAATTTTTGGAGGATTACAAACAGGTAAATTAATAGTTAATAACAACAAATCAAAAAAACTTGTTTTACCATCTGGTTTATTGTCTTCTATAATTATTGGATATCTAGGTTATGCCGCAACAAAGAAAATAAAAAATTATTTGGAGTAATTCTTTGTCAAGGACTCGGACCTTAAAAGTTCTAATCAAATTACTTCCTTCTATACTAGCATTAAGGAAGGACAGGAGAACATGGGTTAAACAGGAAGGGAAAGAAATTGATACGGAACATTATCGTAAAAATGCGCGAAAAGTTCTACACACCTTCATTACTCTGGGCCCTGTCTACATCAAACTTGGACAATGGCTTTCCTCAAGGGCAGATATTTTGCCCCAGCCTTATTTAGAAGAACTAGCTAAACTTCAAGATAAAGTCCCTGCAGCTCCATTTGACAAAGTAAAACCAATAATTGAAAAGGATCTAGGCCCCATTAACGAGAAATTTGATACAATTAATCCTGATCCGGTTTCTGGTGCATCATTAGGCCAGGTTTATCGAGGATCTATCTCTGGCCAACAAATTGTTGTTAAAGTAAAAAGACCTGGAATTGAAAAATTAGTAGCAGAAGACCTAGAGGTATTAAAAAAAATTCTACCGATTGCATTAAGATTTGTAGACCCCAACTTGAGATTTTCAGCCAAAGCAATGCTTTCTCAATTTATTGAAACCATTCATGAAGAAATGGATTATACAAAAGAATCTTCAAATCTAAAAAAAATTAAGCGTGATTTAGAAAAAAGCAATAAGGTAATCATCCCGTCAGTGTATGATGATTATTCCTCAAAAAATGTATTGACTATGGAATACCTACCAGGTATAAAAATAACCAATGTGGAGGCACTAGATGAAAAAGGAATAGACAGGCAACAATTGGTAATTGATGTTCATCGTGTATTTTTTACAATGTTACTTCGCCATTCCCTATTTCATGCGGATCCCCATCCAGGAAATATTTCAGTTACGGATGATGGAAAACTAATTCTTTATGATTATGGGATGGTGGGGAAACTAGATAATGATACCAGATTGCAATTAATTCGTCTTTACCTTGCTTTAGTTGAAAAAGATCCACCTAGAACAGTTAACGCAATGAAAGACCTTGGAATGCTAACTCCTGATTTTAATCCATCAGTAATTGAAAAAGGAATAGAGCTTACAGTAAAAGCTATGCATGGAAAAAAACCTGACGAAATGGAAGTTCAGAGTTTAATGGAACTTGCAAATAAAACAATGAGTAAATTTCCATTTATTCTTCCAAAGAACCTTGCATTGTACATGAGAATGGCATCGATAATTGAGGGAATCTACAAACAACATAAAGTAGATTTTAAATTTATTAAAGTGGTAAGAGAGATTTTAGAAGAAGAAAGTTTAATCAAAGATGCCTATATCGAAGAATTAAAGTACTCATTCCAAAGATTTGCCAAATCAATAGATGCAACTATCTCAATTGCACCAGAACTAAAAAAATTTATTGACGACAATAGATCTATTCAACTTTTAAATGCTAAACCAAAATCAAACATTCTTCTTCCCGGAAGCATTATTTCAGCTGCAATTTTCGTGGGATCTACAATTTTGTTTACTTCAAATGAAAACATAGGTATTACCGGAATGATTACCTCACTAATTTTAATGAGTATTTTTACTATATTTAGAAAAAAATAACTATTCTATTTTAATTTCTTTACCGTGTTTTTGAACGGGAATAATAATTGTTAGAACACCCTGAGAATATTTTGCAGAACGCACTGCATCACCTTTATCGTCTATATCTACCGGCAACCTAATTTTTTTATCAATAATGTTGGGTCTTTGGTTACATATCATTTTATGATAATCCTCATCTGAAGTTTTCTTACACGCTTGAATCGATAAGATATTCCCTTCTAAAGACAATTTGATATCTTTTTTCTCAAACCCAGGAATGTCAATCAATACGGTTAGGGTTTTCTCGTCAAGATGCATATCGATTGGTGGTAAAACAAATTCATAAAATTCTCTTGATTTATTTCCTATCTCCTTCATCATTTCTTTTGCCATCGATTTTACTAGTTCCATTTTGAAATGTATGCTCAATTTTTGGTTATAAACCTTAGTGGAAGTTTTTTATTAACCAATTTTATTTAAACTAGTTTTTTTACATAAGCTAAACTTTACTTCCTTAATTAGAGGATTTTCCGTCTTTGGTATCTGATATAATAAAAGTTTCAAGTTTTTGAAAATTAATTGAATCCAAATATGTAACGGTTACTTCAACAATGTATGTACCACCTCGAATCAAATTTTGTGGTACGAAGAAATCTCCATTCCAAAATCCTTTAGAATTTGTTTGACCTGTAAGTTTAGTTAATTCCTTTCCTGTTGAATCTTTCAAGGTTACATCAATCTCTGCTTTATTGATGGCGCCTAAACTTTGATAGAATTGTGGACGTGAATTTATTAATTTATCAAAAACCTTTATTTCAATATCATAAGTATCATTCCAAAAAGTTTTGATATCTTGTTGAACTAAAACTATCATATTGGGCTTCAAAGATTTATCTTTTATTTCATTATTTACATCATGATTGAGCACTGTAGTTAATTTTATAGGATCTAAATGATTGTCTCCAAGCAGGTAGGTATTAATTAAATAATTTTTATCCCCTAAACCCTTTGCATAAATTAGAATATTTTCAGAGTGGACTACAAATGAATTTCCCATAATTTTAGTTCTAGCATTATTAATTTCTATTATGCTTTCTCCAACTGCGAGCCAACCTGTTTTAAAAGAAGGAATTATTCTATCAAATCTAGAGATTTGATTTTCACCAAATTCTAAGGATAATACAACATCCTTATCATGGGATTCAGCTACAATTTCTTTATTTTCAATATCTGCAAAACCAAAAGCAGAGCTAGGTACTAAAAATACCAAAAATAAAGAAAACAAAACAAGTTTTTTCAAATCATTTGAAATATCTATAATCTGTTTAAAAATTTTTAATAAAATCTTTAATTCAAAGCGAGTTGAAATTATTGATAGATTTTTAATCAATTAATTTCTCTAAATTGGTATTAATGATTGTTGTAATAGAAGGTGGTGATCAGGCTGGAAAAAAAACCCAAACAAAACTACTTTTCAAAGCTCTGGAAAAACGTAAAATTAAGACCAAAACTTTTAGTTTTCCTGATTATTCCACACCTGTAGGAAGGGAAATTGGTCAATATCTAAAAGGTAAAAGAAAATTTCCCCCACAAACCATACACTGCCTTTTAGCCGCAAATAGATGGGAAAAATTAAACGAAATCTTAGAAGCACAATCAAAAAATTCAGTTCTAATAATGAATAGATATTATCAATCAAATTTAATTTATGGGCTTGCAAATGGAATGAAACAAAAATGGTTGGAAAATTTAGATGCTGGTCTTCCAAAAGCTGATCTAATAATACTACTTGATGTTTCTCAAAAGGAATCATTTCACCGAAAGAAAACCAAGCGAGACAAATTTGAAAAAAATGAGGAATTTTTACAGAAAATATCAAAAATCTACAGAGAAATTGGGAAGAAAAAAAAATGGAAAATAATTAACGCATCACAACCAAAAGAAAAAGTACACCAAGAAATTTTAAAAATTTTTTCTAGAAAAATAGGAATATGAAAAAAAATTATTTAGATATAATTGATCCTATTCATGATTTTATTCGTGTGTATGATCACGAACTTGAAATTATTGACAATCCTATTTTTCAAAGATTAAGACGCATTAGACAACTTTCGGGTGCCCATCTCACATACCCCGGGGCTCAGCATACTAGATTTGAACATTCTTTAGGAGTTATGCATATTGCAAGCCAAGCAGGAGTTGCACTTAAAGAAAAAGGAATTTTAAAATCGGAGGATATTGAAATTTTAAGAGTTGCAGGCCTATTACATGACATAGGTCATGGACCTTTTTCACATCTTTTTGAAGAAATAATACAACAAAAAAATTTCTCTCATGAAGATTTTGGAAGAGAACTAATTCTTAAATCTAAAATTGGAGATACATTATCTAAAAATGGATATAATAAAAAACTAGTAACCAAAATAGCTTTTGGTGATTCAAAATTTCAATATCTAAACGAGATTGTATCAGGTGCTCTAAGTGCTGATATGATGGATTATCTCTTACGTGATGGATATTTTACAGGTGCAGAACATGCAAAAATCGATCACAAACGAATAACACAATCACTTGATGTGCATAAGAAAAAACTTGCCTTAGAAAAATCAGCACTATATTCCTTTGAATCAATGATGCATTCTCGATATCAAATGTTCAAGGCAGTTTATTTTCATAAAACAGTTAGAGCAGCAGAGGTAATGTTGTTAGAAGCATTAAGATTATCTGATGATGAATTTGGTTTTACTTCGTTGAAAATAAATGAATTTGTTAAACTTACAGATGAATATGTATTATCACTACTCCTTTCTTCAACATCTTCGAAACTAAAAAGAGCTAGAAAACTTGCCGAAGATTATCAAAATAGAAAGTTGTTAAAATGCGTTTATGAGAGAATTTTAACGAGTAAAAAACTGTTAGAAAAAACCAAAACAAATGAAATTAGGTCAGCCATATCTAAAAAGTCAAAAGTTGAAGAAAATGAAATTTTTGTTGATAGTTCTGTAACCCCATCAATTCCTCTGACTCCATCGAAAAAGGAATCACAAATAATTATTCTAGTTACCAACGAGAATGGAAAAGCACAGGCAAAAGAATTACAAATATCTAAAATTCCAGTTGTTTCTGCAATATCTGGATTTATGAATATTTTAAGAGTATACACACCTCAAAAAAATAGGAAAAAAGTTGAAATTGCCGCAAAATCAATCTCGGATGAGATGAGCTAATGAAAAAAAAAATTGTGATAAAACTTTCAGGAAAAATTTTCGGGATGGATGATGTCAAGGTTCTAAAAGATTACGCCTCGTTTCTAGTAAAAATCAGTAAAATCTGTCAACCAATTGTGGTAGCTGGTGGAGGAAATATCGCTAGACACTACATCTCTCATGCCAGATCTTCGGGAGCTGATGAATCTACCTTAGATGAACTGGGTATTGAAATCTCTAGGTTAAATGCGAAACTTTTGATCTATACTCTAAAAAACAAAGCTTATTTCCATCCTCCAACTAGCTTGCAAGAAGTTAAACATGCAGTTGATGATGGCCTTATTGTTGTGGCTGGAGGATTACATCCTGGACAAAGTACCAATGGAACGGCAGCCTTAATTGCAGAAAAAATCCAAGCAGAACAATTTCTTAATGCTACTGATGTAAATGGAGTCTATGACATGGATCCTAACAAATACAAACGAGCAAAATTATTCAAACGAATTGAATTAAGAAATCTCAAGAATATGTTGGTTCATGAGGATTCTATTGCGGGAGGGTATGATTTAATGGATATAGTTGCGTTGAAGATTATTGAACGATCCAAAATCAATACACGTATTTTAAAAGCAGATCCAAAAATTATTGAAAAAGCTATTAAAGGCGATGATGTTGGAACCAAAATCGTTCTTCCTTCCAAATAATTATTCTTCTAATTCATGTTGAATCGTAGGCCGATCTTCAGTCCATATTTTAATAACTGGCTCAGGATATTCAGGCGTTCCTGAATCTCTTAATTTTTTAAAAATTTCTAAAGCTTCTTTTTTTTCTACTCCTTTTGACTGAGCCTTTGTAAATCCATCTTTATCTACAATTACTGCAACATAACCATCTTCAGATTTTATAACTGCTGTAAAATCCTCTTCACCTACCGGAAAGAACTTTCCATTAATTTTTTTTGTTGTTAAAGTAAGCATTCCAAATCCTGCAATTTCAAATAATTTCATTTGGGATTTACTGGATCTAACTTTTCCTTCTTGCACGGCCTGAAAATATTGCACAACATTTTTTCTTTATAATGGTATAATAACTATCTCAACATTTAAGATGGCATGGAAGTAAGGGAGATTATTGAATCCTAAAATATTTGTTATAGCAGCAATCACAGTTCTTGTTGGGATAATTGGAGTTATTTTTATTACAACCTCAAATATCGATACCTCCGAGGACGGGACATCTCAAGAAATTCAAAATCGCGTAGAGTCAATAACTGTAGAATTAAAAGAAGTTTCTATTTTACAGGTTTCTGATAGAGCAGCCACTATAGAGATACAATTCAAACTTGACAATCCCAACTCCCGGTCCGTCATTGCTCAACTTTTACAATATTCACTTTTTTCCACCAGTGATTTAGGAGAATACAAGGTAGCTTCTGGTGAAATTGGAAGTAGGCCAGAAGGGATGGTTGATGGTTCTAATTACTTTACACTTCTTAGCAACAATTCAGTCATCTTAAAAGACAAAGTTGTTCTTGATTATCCGGGAAATTCTCCAGAGTTGATGGCAATCCTCCAAAATGCTGATCCGAATTGGAAGGCAACGGGTACTGTCTTTTTTAATCTAAGTTCGATGACCAGCGGTCAGGAAAACGAGATAAATTTTGAGTCTAGATTATAAGTAATGCAC
>JBFIPZ010000018.1:0-15137 GCA_041609855.1 Nitrosopumilaceae archaeon
TAGTTTTAAAATAACTAAAGATAAAATTTACTGGCTGCAATGAAGAATCAGAGTTATATCTGAATGGTGATTTGAAGGCATTTGTCTGAGCTGCCAAAAATTATTTAAATCCAATTTGGTCTTTAACTTTCTGCAAGATCTTACTGTCGATAAGATTTTGCTCGTGTAATGAATTTGTTATTTGCATTATATCTATGATTGAATGTAGGTTGATTCCATGTTCTTTTAAAGCCTCATCAGCACCTTCCATCCTATTTACAATAACGTAGGCATCCTCAATTCTTATTTTAGATTCCTTTAGGGATTTGATACTATTTACTACTGATCCTCCAGTTGTTGCAACATCATCTATCATCAGCACCTTCATTTCATCCCAAATTTTTCCCTCAACGGTTTTGGATGTTCCATATTTTTTTGGTTTGTTTCTAACATAGATTAACGGTTTTACTGTTTCAATCGCTAATGCGGAGGCCATAACTAACCCTCCTGTAGGAACTGAAGCTATAGAGTCAAATTTTTCTAAACCAATCTCGCTTATTATTTTATTTTGAAGAAATTTAATCATTTTTCTAAATTGGTGAGGGTAACTTGGAATTAGTCTTAAATCAATATAATAGGAGCTTTGTTTTCCACTTGCTAAAGTAAAATCTCCGAATTTAATTATTTTATTTTCATGTAAAAAGGTTGAAAACTCTTTTACAAACTCCATACCAAAATTAACTACACTGGATTTATTTTGGTTTGTATTGGATGATTTATTGTGCCTGAAATTTGGTTGAATTATGGAATAACCGACGTCGTTTTGGACATCAAGGCGGAAAATTTGGATCAAAAAATTGATTCAAGCGGTCCTATACTAGAAGATTCAACAATAAATGAAAAACTTGGCTCCATTGATTTATCAAATCCTATGGATTTGGTAGTGCTACATAATTCAAGATCTGTTCAGAAAATTATCTCATCATTATTTGCCTTATCAGAGCAAAAATCACTCCCATTCCCGCATGTTTTAGCTGAGAAAAAAATTATGAACCAGGTCAAAGCAGGTATGCCCGAAGGTAGTTCTATTAATGAATTTAGTACCGATGAACTCTCAAACTCAAAATTGGTTTTTATCGGGGAAATGGAATTTGATGGATTATTTGGATATGAAACCATAGCCACTAGATTGATTAAAAAATTTGGTCACGACCACATGTTAAATGCTTATGCCAAAAGAAAAGGAAATTTTCCCACACCCGGACAGCCTACTGATAGTCTGGAAGAGGCAAAAAATTTTGCAAATAATTTTGAAATCCAGGGAATAGAAATTGTCGCAAATTCTAAAGGAATAATAGATTTTTCAATTGGTCACCCTTCAGAAACACTATCTCTAACTAAAACGTTGGAATCTCATGCTTTTCAAGAAATAGGAAAACACAAATCCATGATAATTAGTACGGGAAAAGATGCAAGCAATGACACTCTAAGTAACTCTCTTTCATCTCTTTGGAATTGCGCAAATGCAATTCAAAATGGGGGACTTGCAATATTAGTCGCAGAGTGCAAGGCAGGTTTAGGATCCGAGTCTCTTCAACAATATCTTGAAGACAGACTAACAATTGAAAATCTTAAAAATCCGGTAAAATATATTGGGGGAATGGAAGATTTATTGTTCTTAACTGAAGTCCAAAAGAATTTTCAAATCGGATTGGTATCGATTCTTCCAGAATTTTATTTAAAGAAACTAAATCTAATTACCTTATCTGGAATTAAAGATTCATTGGATTACATTTTAAAAACACAGGGTTCAAGACAAAAAATTACCGTGGTATCTGATGGCGCTAGAATTTTACCAAGGTAAAAGCCCAGAAGGAAGAGGCGCACATAAAATAGCTAAAACAATAACTCCGGCATAAGCAATCCTTCTATTTTTTGTCAACGGTGATATATCATCAAGTGGATTAGCACTTGGGTTTCTTGAACTCATTACCAGAATAAGAATTGCCATTAGCCAAAAATCTAACAAAACTAAAATTGCCATACTTCCATAGGTTGCATACCTATGTAATTTTGGACCTAGAAGGGTTCTTGCAAGATGTCCTCCATCTAATTGCCAAGCAGGCAATAGATTCAAAAATGTTATTAAAAATCCAATCCATGCAGCAAACAAAAGCGGAGTCATCAAAACTTCATGGCCCTCACCTCCTTTTCCAAATAATATTAAACTTGCCGTCATAAGTAATGGTTCTCCAAGATCCCATTTGATTAACCTAGAATTTTCGTAAAGCCCCTGAGCAACATCAACTTCCAGAACCGGAGCTGTATATGCACCATACATTGAAACAATTATTGCTATGACTAATCCTGCAATTGGACCTGCTATTGCAACATCAAATAAAATTTCTCGATTGATTGTCAAACCTCTTGATTGAATAAAAGCACCAAAGGTTGGAATCCCAATAATAGGTAAACCCGGAATAAAATAGGGCCAAGTGGTCTTTAATCTATGAAATTTTGCAGCGATTAAATGACCTGACTCGTGAATTCCTAAAATCCCCAAAAGAGCTAGAGTATAAATTCCAGCCATTTGATATGGATTTCCTATTTCGACTATAGAATTTGCCAAATCAGTACGAAAATATCCGTCAATCATTACAAATGTGACTACCACTGCAAACAAAATTCTTGGAGTCCATGAAGTATTAAGCCATCTTCTTTGTTTTTTAGGTGTAAATTTCTGAATAATTATAAATTTTCCCTCTTCCATATTTTCTAATCTGCACATGTAATTCATATTCTCAAGTGCTCTGGCCAAATCCTCAAACTTTTCCTTAAAATCAAGATCATCAATTTTGAATTCTAGCGAATACAAATTTTTACTAAATTGACTTACCTGAAATAATCTATTTACAAAAGAAATAACCTCCTCTTGACCATAATCACTCATTATGAATAAATCCCCCCCTTTCCATTAAATGGCTTTGTAGTCAACGATTAGAAATAGCAATTATGCCTATTTTTAAGAAAGTACTATGAATTAAATTGCTATTTTCTCTGGTCAATAATTTACAAATTAGCCTAAATGTTACATATAATTAAAAAATCCTGATAAGGAAAAACAGATTTTTGTAATATTTTGATTAGATTTCCTCGTAAAATTAATTATAAACCTGAGATTACTATGATTATGCAGGTAATTTTACGACAATTGGAAAATTGTATAGTCCGAAGGGCAGAACCTAGTGATCTTATACCGATAATGGAAATCAATCTAAAAACTCTACCAGAACACTATTCAGATTATTTTTATGAAAGCTTGCTCACTGAAGTTCCTGAGGCTTTTATTGTTGCCGAGATTGATGGAAGGCATGTTGGTTATGTTATGTGCAAAACTGAATATGGATTTTCTAATTTTAAAAAATTAGGATTTGTAAAAAAAGGACATGTGGTTTCTATTGCTGTTTTGGAAGAATTTAGAAAAAGAGGAATTGGGAAAGCACTTGTTGAGGAATCTACTAATGGTATTAAAATGAAAAAATGTGATGAATTCTATCTTGAAGTAAGATGCAGTAATACAGATGCAGTCAGATTATATGAAAAATTAGGATTTGTAATTAAACAACAACTAAATGCATATTATCGGGATGGAGAGGATGCTTATCTTATGGCAATTGAATTTGAAAAGTAGCTCAAACCAATAAATATATCACCAATAATTTTATCGCGATGGACAAACGTAAAGGAACTGGAATTACCATCTTCATTTTATGTATTATCGCTTTTTTTGTATACGCGTATCTTCTAATGTTATCAGAATGGAGCCCAATTGTATTACAATTATCCATTTTGATGATAACAGGAGGCATTCTTGGGGTTATTGCCTGGATTGGTTATGTTATGGCAACTACTAAACCATCTTCTGCAACTGTCTCTTCTGATGATTAAACTATTTTGAAATTTTAACATCAACTACTGTTTGATAAAATCTTGGACCTACTGGTCTTACAATTTTTGATTTTAAGATTTCTGATTTAACAGGACTTATCTCAATGTAATGCTTTTCAGATAAGTTTGCTGCACATGATTTTTTGTCTGCATGAATATGTGAATAATAATGAATAATTCCTCCGTCTTTTGTTGCTTTTATGGCTGATTCTAAAAATTCATCGGATCTCTCTGGAAGAAGCATTAGTGTTCTATCAGACTTGTTTTGTAAAGATTCCTCTATGATCTTAGATGTTTCCCCATTAATTGAAATAACTTTTCCTAAAAGTTTGTTAAACCCAATATTTTTTTCACAAAGTTTTGAAGCGATTGGATTAATATCTATACTATAGACAATACACTTTTTCTTTTTTGCAGCCATAATTGAAAACATTCCTACTCCGGCAAACATATTGACTATGGTTTCCTCATCTTGAATTAAATTGGCAATTCTTTCTCGTTCTGTAGATAGGCGAGGAGAAAAAAAGGCATTTGCAACATCTACGGCAAACTTACATCCAAATTCTGTGTATGTTGTTTCTGTTTTATCTTCACCTGCAAGGATTTCTAAATTTCTTGTTCTGAAATTTCCTTCAACAGGAGATGCTTGATAAAAAACACTCTTTACAATTTTTACTTCGTTAAGCAGGGTTTCTCCAATTAATTTTTTCTTTGATAACAGAGTGTCTGGTATTCTAACAATAATAATATCACCTACCTGATCAAAGGCTGAAATCAATTCCTCACTTTCCTTGGCAGTCAAAATACCTTCCAGTGCTTTTTTTAGCATACGTGTCAAGTTTTGTAATAAAAATTACCAGATATTTTTTGATCTTTATCTAATCTACTTTCCAGTTTATTTACCCTAGGCCTTCGGGTTTTTTCATCTCGTCGAAATGTTATATCAAGTGATCTTAGAAATCTGTTCATCGCCTCTGATTTCGGTAGGGGTGAGGTGGCATGTCCTTTTAATCCAGACACTCCCTCAAAGATAACCATTGAATCGGAAACTAGATCCATAAGCTGAATGTCATGGTCAATCACAATAGCTGATTTTCCAAATGAACGAACAAATTTTTGTAAAAATTTTGCTACTGCTATTCTATCTTCGACATCTAAAAATGCAGATGGTTCATCTAAAGCATAAAGATCGACTTTTTGTAAAAGACAAGAGACAACAGCAACTTTTTGCAATTCTCCCCCCGACAAATTTTTTACTGATTTGTTGTACAATTTTTTGATTTTTAATGGATCTATAATTTGTTCTTCTTCTTGACTTCCTTCAATTGGTGCTTCATTTGCTTTGTTAAGAATTGCAAGCACCTCTACATCAATATCATTTTGCAAATATTGTGGTTTGTAGGCAATCTTGATCTTTTTGTTAACCTCACCAAAATCTGGATTCTCCACGCCTGCAATCATTTTCATCATTGTAGTTTTTCCAAGAGCATTAGCCCCCATTATTCCCAAAACCTCACCTTTCCGGACTACCCCAGGGTCAACAGTTAAAGAAAATGATTGATAATTTTTTTCAAGTTTAGGATATTTTATTATTTCACTCCCAACTTGAAAATCTTCAGTAGATGAAGAGGAAACATCAAAGGAGAATTTTTTATCTCTAAATCTTACATTTTCAGTTGGGAGGTAACCATCAAGAAAAACATTAATCCCAACTTTGGTAGAGAGAACATTTGAAACAATTCCATAAGCTGCAGGTTCCCCATAAAGCATTTCTATAAAATCACTAAGGAAATCAAGTAGAGTTAAATCGTGTTCAACAACCATTACACTCTTCCCAATCTTTGCTAAACTTTGAATTACTCTAGCAACACTTGCTCTCTGAAACACATCATTGTATGACGAGGGCTCATCAAAAAAATAAAAATCAGAATCTTTTGATGCAACAGCAGCTATGGCCACTCTTTGTAATTCACCACCACTAAGCTCTTTTAGATTTTTTTCCATAGAATTTTCCAACCCAAGTTCTTTTATTAATTGCCTTGAATGTCCTCTTTCATCATATTTTTCAAGTAACTCTTTTCCTGTTCCATTAAATGCCTCTGCAAGATGTTGAATCTGTTGAGGTTTAATCGACGCGCGAATTTGTTTTTCTTTAATTTTTTCAAAATGTGATTTTAATTCAGTTCCACTATAATATTTTAAAATCTCATCCCATTCTGGAGGATTTTCATATCGTCCCAAATTGGGTTTAAGGTTTCCTGAGAGAATATTTACTACTGTACTTTTTCCCATCCCATTTCTTCCGAGTAAACCAACAACCTCCCCCTTCTTTGGAGTTGGCAATCGGTAAAGTCTAAAAGAATTTGGACCATATTGATGAATTTTGTCTGTTGCTAATTCACTTGCCAAATTTACAATTGTTATTGCATCAAATGGACATACTTTAACACATATTCCGCAACCGTTACAAATATTCTCATCAATTTGGGCTTTCTTGGATTCCTCATTTAGAACAATGCAATCTGCTCCCGATTTATTTACGGGGCAGTATTTTATGCATTCTAACCCACATTTTTTTGGTTGACAAAGTTCCATATCTAGAACTGCTACTCTATGTGTCATGTCGTATCTCAGTGAATCTTTGCTTTATACCTCTTTTGAACGCTTCAAATCAGGAGTTACATTAATAGATAAGAATTTAACAAGAATTTTCAAGCCGGCCATAGCGTTAGGGTGCGACCCAATCCCATTCCGAACTTGGAAGTCAAACCTAATGTCGCTGTTGTGTTACTAAGATGCGAGAGCTCTTGGGAAGTGACAGTGCTGGCATTTTCAATTTTATCAATCTATTAATAATGAATTTCCATAAATCTATCAATTGGTAAATTGTAGCGTTTGTGGTCAAGAATTTTCAAATGATATTCTATTTTTAAATCACATGATGGAAAAACATGGTTTTAGAAATCCAAACATTGAGAAACCTGATAGAAACAGTAGAGGATACTAGTTTAATTCGTTTAAAATTTCTTTTAGTGTTGCAACCTCATCAGTTAAAAAATCAACTGTAGCAATAACACTAGTCTTTGCTGAATCTGAAATTTCATATTTCATTTCCTTTCCTATCAATTTTGTCAATTCCTCACGTTCCATAATAAGATCATTTAACCTCATTTTTGCATTTTCCACTGTCATCTGTTGTCACCTATTTTATGTATATGACCATCTGGATGAATACAATGATCACCAACATGTTTGTAGTGTATAAAATCATGACCTGTATGATGTACATCATTACAATTACATTCCCTCTCTCTGGGCATAAAGAAATAACTGAATTTTTCTATAATAAGATGTAAATTAATTTTCAAATTTGATAATTATTCAAAATTTAAATTTAGATTTTTTGAAGATAGTCCAAGATTAATCTGACTCCAAAACCGGTTGCTCCTTTGGGATTATATGGCTTTGATTTTGTAGCAATTTGAGTCCAAGCCACTCCTGCAATATCTATGTGAGCCCAAGGAGTATCTTCAATCGCATTTCTCAAAAATGCAGCAGCCGTGATTGTTCCTGCAGCACGCCCAATTCCTATATTTTTCATGTCTGCCACATCTGATTTTATCATGTCCATGTAATCCTCATTCAGTGGAAGCTCCCAAACTTCTTCAGTTGTTCTTTTTGAGGATTCTATAATTTTCTGTTTTAAAGTTTCATTGTTTGATATTATAGCAGCAACATTTGTTCCAAGAGCAACGATACATGCACCTGTTAACGTCGCAAAATCAATAATTGCCCTTGGTGAATAGTTTTTCTCTCCAAAGGCTATCGCATCGGCCAAAATCAATCTCCCTTCTGCGTCCGTGTTTAGTATTTCTGCAGTTTTACCACTGTATAATTTTATTATGTCCCCCGGTCTATACGAATCTCCCCCCGGCATATTTTCAACAGAGGGGATTATCCCAACCACATTGATTGGTAATTTTAATTCTGATATTACCTTCATGATTCCCAAGACAGTACAGCCACCACATTTGTCAAATTTCATTTCATCCATTTTTTCACCTGGCTTTAATGAAATTCCTCCAGTATCAAAAGTAACTGCTTTCCCTACAAGCACAATTGGTTTTTCTTTTGGAGCCCTCCCGTGATGTTCTAGAATTATCAGTTTGGGCTCATTTTTACTTCCTTGACCAACTGCAATAATTCCACCAAATCCATTTTTCTTTAATTCATTATTTGAGAAAATAACACATTTCATTTTGTTCTTTTTTGCAATACTCTTTGCTAAGGTTGCCAAAGTTGTAGGATTACATTCATTGGGAGGTAGGTTTGCAATACTCTTTGTAAAAATTACTCCCTCTGAAACAATTTCTGAATTTTTAATTGCCTTTGAAATTTTATTTGATTTTGGTGCAAAAATGGAAATATTGGTATCTAAACTTTCTTTTTTTGATTTAAACTTTTCAAATTTGTATAATGACATTTTACAACCTTCTATGATTTGAGATGCCGCAGAAATAGGCTCCATTAAGGAAGTTGGTGGACTGATTACCAAAAATTCTTTTAGCTTTAATTCACTAGCCTTCTGGGCTATTTTACCAGAAACAAATCTAATTGTATCATTGTTAATTTTTTCCTTTTTTCCTATTCCGGCTAAAAGAATTCTTTTTGCTGGTATTTTATTATTAGTCGGAACCACAGCAATTTTACCAAATTCCCCATTCATGTCTTTAAGTGATTGTTTTATGGAAGAAACTATTTTGGTATTGATGTTATTTAATCCAAGAATTTTCTCAGATTTTTCTAATACAAAACCACATAACATCTCTGTTTTTTTCTTTGAAGGATTAGATGTCAGTATTTTAATACTCAATATGAAAAACTAAGTTTTCTAGTGTTATTTAGATTTATTTTAACATTATTTTTTTACTATTTGAAAACAGACTAGCAGATCTAATAAAAACAGATTTTACTGTTTTACATTCCTGCATACAACTAAGATCTGATTTCACGCTGATATTTTTTCTCTTTCTGGATTTAATTATTGAACGAAACAAAGGAAACAATGCTGCCCTTCCACCATATGCCATTTTTTCATCTATTAACCAAAACATTTCTAAAGCCGAGTCATCCAATATTTGTTTCCTTATTTCCTCCCCTTCATTGGAATAGTGGCCAATAATTGTGATCTTCCCCCTTGCCAAGAAATTAACAAAATTTGCAAACTTTGTGCAAAGATAACATTGATCATCATATATGGCGATGGGAATCTTTTCTTTAATTTCCACAATACTCTATATTTCTAATCAGATTAAAATTTTACAAAAAATAGATTTTTATTCAAATTCAAGAGGAATTGAGTGACTAATGGGTTTAAATTATTATCAAATTAAGAAAAACGTTTTACGAGCAAGAAAACTTGTCATAAAATCTACTAGTTTAGCAGGTTCTGGTCATCCCGGAGGTTCCTTTTCAATGGCTGAAATTCTTGGTTGTCTTTTTTACAAATTTCTGAAATTTGATCCCAAAAACCCTTCGTGGGAGGATCGAGATAGACTAGTACTCTCAAAGGGACATGCAGCACCTGGATTATTTTCGAACATGGCTGTAGCAGGTTATTTTCCCGAGTCAGAAATGGAGACTCTGAGGGCATTTGGAAGTAAACTCCAAGGTCATCCCGATTTAAAATGTCCTGGAGTAGAATTTTGTGGAGGTTCCTTGGGAACTGGCTTATCCTACTCCATTGGGATTGCCCTAGCTGCTAAAATTGACAATAAGGATCATCACATATACACAATAATTGGTGACGGAGAATCTGACGAAGGACAAATTTGGGAGGCGGCAATGACTGCTTCTAAATACAAATTGGATAACCTAACAGCTTTTTTAGACAGAAATTTTATCCAACAGGATTCATACACAGAACAAGTTATGCCTTTAGACGAAGAGTTAACTGATAACAATATTTCTGAAATGTGGAAAGATGCCTCCCGATGGAAAACGGGGGACAAATGGAGATCTTTTGGTTGGAATGTAATTGAAATTGATGGTCATAGAATAGAACAAATTGATTTGGCAATTACTAAAGCTAGAGCAACAAAAGGTGTTCCTACAATAATTATTTCACGAACCATTAAAGGAAAATCTATTGAACATATGGAAGATAATCCCCAATGGCACGGAAAAGCTCCTGATTCAGATATTGTTCCTCTGATAAATTTAGAACTTGATTCACAATTTATGATTGCTCCCTCCATTATTGCAGGTGACATGACAAATTTGGCCAATGAAGTAAAAAGATGTGTTAGTGGAAGAGCAGACTATATTCATCTTGATGTAATGGATGGGAAATTTGTTTCAACCAAAACTTTCGACCATTCTAAAATTAAAGAGCTCAGGTCATTAACTGCAATTCCCTTTGATTCTCACCTAATGATTGTCGAACCAGTAAAACACATAAAAGATTATGCTGAAGCAGGAAGTGACATTATTACAGTACATGCTGAGGTATGTGATGATTCAAGCTTTGGGGAAATTCATGATTGGTTAAAACAAAACCAAGTTGGAGTAGGATTAGCAATAAATCCAGACACAGACATTCCGGAATGGGCTTACAAATTTCTCCCAACCCTTGACCAGCTTATTGTAATGTCGGTAGTCCCAGGAAAATCTGGTCAGAAATACATCCCAGAAACCCATGAAAAAATGAAAAAACTTTCTTCAATTTTACAAGAGAAAAAATTTACAGGGTATATTGAGGCTGATGGCGGGGTTACCTTAGAAAACATTGAATCTTGTTTTGAAGATGGTGCGCGAGCCTTTGTTGGTGGAAGTGCTATCATTGGACAACCTGATGTACGAGAAACAATTAGGGATTTTCGAAATCAGGTTCTAAAAGCAAGACGAAAAACTTTGATAAAAAAAGCCTATCAACTTGGTGAGTCCGAACTTGTCAATAAATGGATTGGATTACACATTGTGGGGGAAAAGAAAGATCAACTCATAAAGATTGCAAAGGAGGAGGAAGTACTTTGAATACTCCAGTAATGAGTGATATGAGAACAGAATATGCAAAAACTCTGATTGAAATAGGTCGAGTGAATCCTAACGTGGTTGTATTGGGAGCTGATACTACAGACTCTCTTAAAACTTCTCAATTTGGAAAAGAATTCCCAAACAGATTCTTTAATGTTGGAATAGCAGAAGGGAATTTAGTTTCAGTAGCTGCAGGCTTGGCAGGTTCTGGAAAAGTTTCCTTTGCAAGTACTTATGCAATATTTTTACCTGGAAGAGCTGTAGACCAAATTAGAAACGGAATAGCTTATCCATCACCCCCAGGAAAAAATGGACTTAATGTAAAATTGGTGGTTTCTCATGGAGGTTTGTCTGTTGGGCCAGATGGTGGTTCACACCAACAACTTGAGGACATTGCAATAATGAGAGCCATTCCAAATTTTCGAGTATTCATACCTGCCGATACTGTCGCCGTTTCAAAACTTGTCAAATTAATGGCAACAGAATATGGACCATTTTATTTGAGAATGGCTAGATCAAAAACACCTATAGTCCATTCAGAATCCCAAGAATTTGAAATAGGTAAGGGTATTACTCTTAGAGAGGGAACAGATTGTACTATTGCTGCTTGTGGGATTACAGTACAAATGGCCTTAGAAGCGGCAGAAACATTACAAAAGGAAGGTATTTCGTGTAGAATATTAGATATTTTTTCTGTAAAACCAATAGATGGAAATCTTTTAGAAAAAGCTGCTAGGGAGACTGGATGCATTTTGACTACTGAGGAGCATAATATTTTAGGAGGTATGGGTTCTGCTGTTGCTGAATCTGTGACAGAGAGGTATCCTGTTCCAATAAAAAGAATAGGCGCGCAGGACATGTTTGGAGAATCTGCACGCGATAATGAAATTCCATTACTTTTAGAGAAACATGGAATAACATCTTTTAATATGGTAAAACAAGTTAAGGAGTTAAGGAGTAAAAAACTATGAAAATATTTCTTGATACTGCTAATTTAGAATCTATCCGAAAATTCAATGATATGGGATTATTGGATGGCATTACCACAAATCCATCCTTATTGTCAAAAGAAGGTGGTAACCCAAAAAATGCTATGGAAGAAATTACAAAAATTATCAATGGTGATGTAAGTTTAGAAGTTCTAAGTACTGAATATTCAGGAATGATGGATGAGGGTAGAAACTTACGTAACTTTGGAGAAAATGTTGTAGTTAAAGTTCCAATGACTCCAGATGGTCTAAAGGCTTGTAAATCTCTAACAGCAGAAAACATCCCGGTAAATGTAACACTAATTTTTTCGTCTAATCAAGCAGTACTTGCAGCAAAAGCTGGTGCAAAATATGTTAGTCCTTTTATTGGAAGATTAGACGATATTGGCCAAGATGGAATGCATCTGATCAAAGAAATTAAAACTATTTTTTCGAATTATAATTTCAAAACTCAAATCCTTGTGGCAAGTATTAGACATCCATTACATGTAATAGAGGCTACAAAGATTGGAGCAGATGTTGTTACCCTTCCTCCAGCAGTTTTAGATAAGATGCTTAAACATCCTCTTACGGATATTGGCCTCAATAATTTTTTAGCAGATTGGGAAAAACTCAAATCCAAAAATCCTGATATTAAAGTTTAACAAAAACAATAAAATTTTTGGAAATCTACACGAAAATTAGACTATTCAATAAAGAAAAAAATAAAATTATTGAGATCCTTTATTCTTACTTTTTCTAGAACTAGTTCCTCTTCCTGTTATTCGAGTCATACCTTCCGTAGATGGTCTTGCCTTTGGGTCAGGAATATCGCCAAGTCTTTTTGTTCCAGTTCCTCTTCCAGTATGGATCATCTTGTTTGCTGCCTTCTTTTTCTTTTCTAGTTGAAGTTTTTTATACTCGTCACCCGACCAATTTTTTCCTGAATCGTCGACTTCAACTGTTCCAGTACCTCTACCGGAGCGAACTTTAATTTTGCCCATAGATTCACTCCATTTATCTAATATTTAATTAAGCTCATTTTCAAATTTAATGAAAAATACTAGAAACTCTATCCACTAACCCAACCTAATTTTCTAAAATAAAGAAACATCAAAACAACAGGTATTGAGGATGCTAAAATTATGATTATGAATGAAGTATAAGGGCCCAAAATCATCCATCCAGAATCAACTCCCCCTGGTAAATTGATATTCATTCCATAAAATGTTCCAATTACAGTGGCAGGAATTGCTAATGTAAAAATTATGGTCAATACTGCCAATACCTTGTTAGTTTTTTCGGTACTTAACACAAAATCTGTATCTTTGTAAATCTCCATAGTTTCTCTTGATTCTTCCAAGGTTTCAATTACCTTGTCAATGTGGTCAATAACGTCATCAAAGAATAATCCAAGATCCTCGCCTTCATAAGAAAATCGTTTAACATTATTTGCCATTTCAATAACAAATCGTTTCAATGGGTTTGCTAGTCTTCTTAACTTGTTAATTTCCCTTCTCAGTAATGCAATACTTCTAGCTACAGATTTTGTTTCATCAAAAACTCCGTCTTCCATTTCATCTAAATTAGCAATAATCCTTCGCGAAGTATGTAAAAGATCATCTACTAACAAATCTATTATTTCATGGAGCAAAAGTCCTGATGACTTTTCAAAGAGCCTTTCTTTTCTTTTAGGATCAGAATTATTTTTGCACAAATCCACCAAGTCGACTAAAGGCTTTAGATCTCCTTGGTGAACGGTAACAAGAAAATCTTTTCCTAAAAATATAGAAAGCTGACTATTTTTTGCTACCCCTGCTTTTGGTGAAACTGGAGGGAAATGAAGTATTACAAAAAAATGGTCACTATAACTATCAAGTTTAGGGAGTTCAAATTTGGTCATGCAATCCTCAATGTTTAAAACATTGAAATGATACTTTTTGGCTAACTCTTCAATGTCTGTCCTATCAGGATTCTGTACATCTATCCATGAAAATCTCTTCCCTTCGAATATCTCGAGTTTTCTATGCATAGAATCATCTGGGGTTTTTTTTCCAGAACGCAATCGGCTAGTGATAAAGCTCTTCTTCAAGTTGAACAACTGCCTTAAACAGCAAATTTAAAGCGATCGCTGTATATTTCTAAAATCTACCTTGGAAAATAACACTAACGCCAAGGCATAAGATATGATGCTCCAACATAGGTTAACCCTATCGCTATGGCCATGGCAACCCACCAAAATCTCATATTTAGAAATTAAATTGGTTGATAATAAATATACATGCAAAATTTCATCCTTGTTAAAATCAAAGATTATTACTAGATGAATATTTTTCCATTGACGTGGCCTTCGTAGTACAGTGGTTAGTATAGGGGATTGTGGATCCCCGGACAGGGGTTCGATTCCCCTCGAGGGCCCTCCGAAATTTTTCAAGACTCTTTGAAAGCATAAAATTATTCACAATCATGTCTCAGGGCTTTAGGTACTCATATCTTAAAACAGTACGCTTTATGACTGGCTGATAGGAGACAAATAAAATGAAAAATCTATTTTTCATAATAATTGTAATTATTTTTGCTAGTTTTCTCGGTGTAGATTCCACACAAATATTTGCATTTCACGTAGAACGTGAACAGATGGAAATTTCTCAAATGACAGGGATTTTCAACTCAGAGATGAATATGGTAATGTTTCCACTAGTGGAGAAAGAATATCATTTGCAGGTTGTATTACGAGAAAAATCACAATACGAAAACTCTACTGTTACTGTAGGTTATGGGTTTAATTTAATGGATAGAATGCCAAACAAGCTATCCTCTAATTCAACCAAACCCTTTATGGGATTTGAGAGTACCCATTCAACATCTAGTAGCAGAGATTCTAAAACAATTCAGACCAGCCAATATGAATTTCCCATCATTGTAAATTTTACAGTAGCATTTGGGAAACCAGGAGTCTATCATTATTCATATTTTGAACACATGATAGAACCAGGTGGGAGTTCTGGCTCATCAAGCGGTGGGCTTTTTGTCGTCTCACAGTACAGCAAGGCCATAAACGAAAATGGTACCTGTAAAAACTCTCAACTTTTAACTTTGGCAAAGCATGATTTTTCCACTCTTGTATGCGTATCACCTGAAACACATCATGAATTGATTACTCGAGGGTGGGCCCCACTTCCTGGTTAAGAAAATAAAACCTAACAA
>JBFIPZ010000019.1:0-13558 GCA_041609855.1 Nitrosopumilaceae archaeon
CTCCATCATAGTTTCCTCCATCATAGTTTCCTCCATCATAGTTTCCTCCATCATAGTTTCCTCCATCATAGTTTCCTCCATCATAGTTTCCTCCATCATAGTTTCCTCCATCATAGTTTCCTCCATCATTTTTCCTTGGTTTTGCAAATCTGAAGGGAATACGGCACCCTCAGGTAGTGGTTCATCGATAGTTGATTCCGTAAAGTATGGGGATAGGGCAAGTGCCGCAATGGTCCCTACTACACCTACCAGAATAATAGACAAGACCAATTTTTTCATGATTAAATTTTGTAGTTAGAGTATAAAGTATCTTTTCCATTTTAGACCCCAATCTTTAGGAACAAAATAAAAACGAAATGGCATATTATTCAACTATTTTCTGATTGAAATAACAAATATTTTGAAAATATGTTTAATCTTGAAGAAAATTTTAATTCAATCTTCGAAAAAATCATCTAGTTTTTTATCTACTTGCTCTTGCTTCTCTTTGAATTTCTTATATTTTTTATCCCATTTGGATATGGATAACCACTGCTTGATTCCTATGCCCAACCAAACCAGCGATATTGCAAAAATTACGAGTTGTGCCGGTTGCAACAAGATTTTAGGTGTATCTCTATCAAGAATATTATTTTTAATTTTGTTAAATTCCTCTTGTGAAATATTACCTCGTCTTAGCTCCTGGTTAAGCCGCTCTTCAAGTCTCTTCTCAAATCTGTCAATAAATGGAGAATCAAAAGTAGTTGTCAATGCCACCAAAGCTATGGGAGGGATTATCAGAGTTGTCAATATCATAATCATGAATATCTTTTTTGTTTTACTTAGTTGAAGCATCATTCCATCTAATATCTCAAAAATGCTATCATGTTTCTTGCCTCGGTTTGATTTACTCACTATATTGAACCTCCAAATTTGTCTTAAAACCTTTAGATAACATTGTTACTCTTCTCCATCCATCCTTGGAAACATCTCTTCATAAGGTTCCAAAATCATTTTGCAAAATTCATGTCCCTTTGGGCTTACTCTATATTTTATGATGGTCTTTTTACCCCAAGGCTCTTCCTTTTTTTCAATAAGACCTTTTTGTTCCATGTCATCTAGAATTTCTTTATGTTTTACAATATTCAAACCACAATAACTTAGTAATTTTGTTTGATTTAGTTCTCCATATTCGGATAAAATTAGAATTAGATCTTTTCTAATATATGTACGGTCTCTATATCCTTGTGCCAGTCTTTATCATTCCCTAAAACAATTAATGCTATTTTTTGTTTATTTTAAGAATTTCCAGTAAAACTAAGGTAACATTGTTAGCTAACAATGCTTAACAATGCCTTTTATTCAAAATGCTCTCTTCTCTTTAATGACAACCAAAAACAAAACAATCTTTGCAGGATTGATAATGATGGCAGCAATGCTTTCAGTATCTTTTACCTACACCACAGCGTTTGCACAAGAGTCTGACCTAAGAATTGAGAGAGCCGACAGACCAATCCATATTGGTACCTTTCTTGTTGGAAATGGCGCTGCAGTAGGTGAAGACGATAGTGGATGGCGCTCTCATTTTAAAATGGGAATTGTTGAATCAGAATCCAATGATTCAGGACATACTCAATACGAAGTAAAGCGTGGAGTTTTCGCTGTTGGAAAACACAATGAACGTCACCTTTACTCTGTAATATCAGACACTTGGGAAGTTTCAGTGAGTCCTAACATGAAATCATTTGATGCATCCGGCAAAGTTGAAAATCAAGAAGGTAAAGTTTACGATGTAGAGATTTCCGGTGATGAAATCTCTGATCTGCAGCATGGAACCTTGTACTATGTTTCAGGTACTGCTACAGGTAGTGATGGTGAGGAATATGATCTCTTTTACATCTCTGCATTAGTAGAAAGAACTCCTTCAACCCAAGCTACTACAAGTGGCATCTAGTGAGTTTATCTCACTTTTTTTTATTTTTTAAAAATTTTAAAAAAGTATGTTAGTGAGTTACTGTAATTTTTTCAAGTTTTGTTTTACTGACAAGTTCATCCATTCCAGCTAAAACACCCCTAATCACATCATCTTCGAAATTAAAGATTGGTTTGTGTTTTTTGTTATGCTCGTCCTGGAATGTAACTCTAATCATTCTATCTGATGTTTCATTTTTGGTTTTTTTAGAAATGATTTCAGCTTTTTCGAGTTTTTGAGCGGGAATTTTAATTTCCTTATCAAAACCCATTTTAAAAACGATACAACTATTTCCTCGTTGATGTTCTAAAATTACCTTTCCATTGGAGATTGGTTGATTCCACTGTGAATAACCTTCTTGGTAATTACAGGGATATTCCTTATGGTGGGTTGATTTTCCTACGCTATGTGTATCTTGTAATTCTTTTACCTGATCTGAAAGATAAGACCATAAATTATCATCGAATTTTTTTGCGGTGTACAATTTTGCTACAGTAGCTGCTATTCCAACAATAGGAATTACAAATAATGGAGCAGATGTAACTATATTCTTCCCCCATTCACCAGTTCCTATTGATACTTCAAAGGAATTAGGAGTACCTGATAAAGTAATGTCAGTACTTCTTCTGGCACCTGAGGCAGTTCGCAAAAACCCTACCTTTCTGGCCTGAATTAGATAAGTTTGATTTTCTCCAGTCACATCTCTTGAGAATCCAACCTCGAATTTGTTTTCGGTTAAGTAGTTCTCTATTCGTGTTGCTAATCTTTCCAATTCAATGTTTTTTCCAACTATTTTTTGGGTTTTTGGCATTATTGTTTTTAATAAATTAAATCTTCTATATTGAGTTATTTTTCCAATTGTGGTGTGCCTTGTTATAGGTAAATTTAAAAGAATAATTGAAATTTTTGAATTTTGCTTTAAACATTCAATTACTAGAGGATGGAATTTAATTCACGATGTTCAACGAATTTAAAAATATTGCAGTTGCAATCATTACCCCAACTCACACAAAAAAATCATTTAACATCGGTCTACAGCTTTCCAAAATATTCAACTCAGATTTAACTGTAATAGAGTGCATGTACAAGATTCATCCAAAGTTATATTTTTTTGAAACCAAATCCGATAAAAAGATAGCACAGTCACAAATTTCTAAACTCAAGGCAGAATTAGAAAATTGGAAAAAAATTGCTCAAAAAGAGGGAGTTGAAATTAAAACTAAATTTGTATTAACTGATTCAATTGCACATGAGGTTATAGATTATGTCAAAACCAATAAAATCGATCTTTTAATTGTAGACTATCCAAAACTATCGATGGTGGAAATGACACTTTATGACGACATCATAAATACAATTCACCACGAATCACATTGCCATCTTTTAACTACCAAGCAATAACAATGTTAAAAATTTACTAGAACTATACATAACTGTCAAAACACTACTTATAATTGGAAAAATTTTGGCATTTTACAAAACAATGGTAGGAGTTAATTACGAAAGGAGGAAAGATAACTAAGTGAAAAACCCTCGTGATTCTTTGGAGATTTCCCCCAAGGAATGGTTATCAATCAACCAATTTCTTTTAGAAATTAAACAAATCAATTCAGAATGTATTTCAGTTTTTTATCCTTTTAACAAAGGCCCAGAAACAATAGCACTACTACAAGAAACCAAGAGAAAGGAAACTTTTGAAAAAATAGAGTCTGAAATCGAAAAAAAAATTAATAAACTCAGTGAGAATCCCCCCTCTACAGGCAAATTTACAAAAACCTTGTGTATTTTTGGGTGGATATCAAATGGCAAAGTAAAAACCAAAGAAATTGGTATCTCAAAAAGACTTCCGTATATCTACATGGCAAGTAAAAAGCCATACATTAAACCATTTAGAGATATTTTGAAAACTAACTATGACGTTTTGGTAATTACACTTGACCAAAAAACAGCCAAATTACAAAAGTTTCACGGGAATCAGATAACTCATGAAGCCAAACTTCGAATTGACTTACGAGGAAGGCATAAAAAAGGAGGTCAGAGTCAGGGAAGATTTCTAAGAGCAAGGCAAACTAAGATTCATGTTTTCTTTAAAAAAATTGCAAACAAGGTAAAAGAGATGGATAATAATTCAGACATTATTCTCTTAGGTGGAAATGGTCCGGCAAAAAAAGAATTTTACAATGAACTTGATTTGGAGACCTCCAAAAAATGCCAATTTGTAGAAGACTTGTCTTTTTCTACAACTCTGGCTGAAATTCACAAAAAAATAATTCATAAACTATATCAGCACCGGAAAAAATTTGTGACAGATATTATCAAACGTTATGAAAAACTAGTGAAGGAAGGATTAACTGCAAAAAGAAATGATATTATTTACAAAGCCCTTGAGATTGGAGCAGTAGATACACTAATTGTTTCAGCAGAGTATTACAAAAATTCCCAGTTTAAAAAAATAATTAGAATGCTGGAGATTGCTAAAAAAACCTCAGCTAAGATAGAGTTTGCTGCATCTGCCAAGATAATTCAGAAATTAGAAATCAACAATTCGGTTCTTGCTATCTTAAGATACAAAATAAAATAATTTAATATTAGAAAATTGTTATTTTGGAAATATGTTTAAAAAAGGTATTCTCAAATTCAATTAATGAATAAAGTAGTTCATTTTGAAATCCCATATGACGATCAAAGTAGAGCACAAAAATTCTATCAAGAAGTATTTGGCTGGCAAATAATGAAAATGCCAGATATGGACTATCATATGGTAACCACAACCCCTAGTGATGAAAACATGAAACCAAAGGAGCCTGGTTCAATTAATGGAGGCCTTTTAGCAAAGGATCCCACAGGCCAACACCCAATTATTGTAATTGATGTAACATCAATTGAAGATCACCTAAAAAAAATAGAATCTTCTGGGGGTAAGATAATAATGCCTGCAGTTAAGGTTGGAGAATTTGGAATGTATGCTAGAGTTGCTGACACCGAAGGAAATACTATTGGGGTTTGGCAGGTGCTACGTCCACATTCCTAATTTTTTTATCTATATTCCGATCCGCAATCCCCTATACTCTCAAAAAGGTCTTTTGATTTTTGGCAGACAATGTTAATTTTTGATTTATCTTCCGAATCCAAATGTAGATCAAAAACTCTGGAATTGTCCTGTCGATGCTCGGAGATCCCAAGTCTTGTCCCAATAATTACTCCTGCAACTTGGGGTTTTTCTAAAATATACGCAGTAGCTACATTTGCTATACTACATTCATGTTTTTGTGAGATTTGCGATAGCACCTCAAGTAATTCTTGGAATAAACCCCAATCACCCCATGCATTTATCATGTTATAGTATTTTTGAAGGCTTGCAGTAGAAAGATCTCCTCGTAATGGTTCCGGAGAACCAAGATATTTTTCTGAAATAAACCCACCAAGCAAAGTACCATATGATAACAACTGAATATTATTTTCCTTGCAAAATGCTGTCATTATTTTTTCAGGCCGTTTATCCAAAATCGAATATTGGACTTGATTTGACACAATTTCTATTCCCTGTTCCTTGATTATTTGTAATCGTTCAGTATCAAAATTTGTCAGACCAAGGTGTTTTATTTTTCCATTATCTTGTAGGCTTGATAAGTGAAAAAGAGCATCGATGTAGCTTGGATTATTGTAATCCCACCAATGAAATTGAATCAAATCTATACAATCAGTATTCATTTTTTCTAAGGATCTGTCAATGTAGTGCTCCACAATGCTTTTGCTCATTGGTCCTGGGTTTGGAACAAACTTGGTTAATGCTTGAGAGTTTTTCAATTCTTCTTTACCTTGCAGTTTTTCAAGGGCTTCCCTAAATTGGCCAACAAAGGACTCTGCAGGACCGTAAATATCTGCCAGATCCCAAGTAGTAAATCCTGAATTATGATACGCTACCATTTCATCGATAGCCTTTTTGGGATCAATTAACCCATGAGTACCAGAAACCTGCCACATCCCATTGAGTACTCTACATATTGACAAACCATTTCCAAGTTCTTGGAATTCCATCATGAATCAAATGAATTTTTGTTGCTAAAAACTATTTTTTATTCTCATCTTTGTAAAACACTTAATGTATTGTCTCAAATGCCTCTTTGAGAACTTTCTTTAGGCTAGTTAACTCTTCTCCAGGGTTAACTTGAACTATGATTGGTGTTTCTTTTCTATCCTTTTGAATTTTAATTATAACAGACTCTTCTTGGGGAGCTACATCAGCAAACCATCTAAATGTAATGGACTTGCAAAAAACAATTCTGTGCATTCTAATATCCTCAACTACCCTGTCTCCTAGCGACAGGCAGTAATCTCTAATTGAATCATAAAGTGGGAGAAGTTTTATTGGAATTTGTTTTTTAAAATCCTCATAATTTCTCTTATTTCCAAATGAGACTAGATTATCCATATCTTAATTACAAAAAACAATTTAATTTGTATCTTTTGTATTTGATCTTAAAATTTTTCACGATACAAGACCTTGGTTGTAACAACTTTGCAATGAGATTCAAGAGTTTATCGTTTTAATTCATAGTATTCAACGGGATGGGTGAATTGCCTGTTGTAGTCCACTTCATTCCAGAATTTCTCCTCATCAATTTCTTTTCCTTCTTGAATCCAGACATTTAGAATTTTTTGCATAAACATTTGTGTAGTATCATCAATTTGAGGTCTAACTCCAGTCTCTTTTTCTATTCTATCTCGTTCTTCTTTGAATTTTTTTAGTAATTCCTTGAGATTCCTTCCATTAATTTGAGCTACCTTGTTTCTTTTTGCTTTTTCCAGATCTTTTTTAAAATTTGATAAAAAACCCATAGTAGTATTAGGAATCCAATTTTTAAAAACAATTTGTTTAAAAACTTAATTTTTATTCAAGAAAAAAATTGGACGTGACAAAACCGCACACACAAAGAAAATCGTCCAATTTTCTAGTTATTATTGTACGTGAACAACGAATTTAAAAGATATTACATGTCATATCACCATGTGACAGTTTTACCTATGAACGTAATTCTAGTCTAAAATATTAACGTGTTATCCTTTTGATTCAGCACCACACTTTGTGCAAAACTTATCCCCTTCATAGATAATGTGGCCACACTGTCCACAATATACGGTCGTGGATGAGCCGGGTTGATCCTCTATTGTTAGTTTTCTATCCCAATTCTTTGGCTCATAGAACCTGTCTTTTTTCTTTTCAGTATTATCTTCACTCAACGAATCATTATATTTTTCTTGGAACTTAAGCTTTAGCTACAACAAAAAAGAACCCCTAAGTTACATCTGAGTTACAGTCCATTAATTTCAAATTCTCTACAATTCAGGATCATCTGAATCCGTTTCCTTCCCACAATTAGGGCAAACCCTTTGGTTTTGATATAATTCCTTTCCACAATTTCTACAAGATTGAGGTTTCATGTTTATTCTAGGTATTTTTAAAACTTAAGTTTTGAGATATTTTTTGAGAATTTTTCTTATCATAGTAATCCATTATAAAATGAAATACGATTAATTTTGCAAAAACTACACTTGAAATCAGGGCTAGGGTTGGTTTTCCAAGATGTATCAAATACAGGGTAACTCCTATTGCCGTTAAAATTTCCATTCCAGTACAGGTGCAAAGCCAAATGATTTTATCTTTCATACCATCTATACGGAAAACCTGACTTTTTACTATTTGTAGACATATCTTTATTTTTTAGAATAAAAAACCCAACCCAATTGAAAACTATTGTAATAGTGGGAATTCTTCTTTCAATCTCAATAGGAATAATCACAGCTGTTTTTGTATTTGGTGGAATGTATCAACAAGAGTTGTTCGAGGAATACATGGAAGATGTGCAGACTAAACCAGGATCTGAGGTAAACCCTAATCTACCCTATTATGATATTGCACCATAAATTATTAATCTAGTTTTAAGAGAAATATCCTTAGATGACCATATCCTGTAGTCATGAAAACAAAAAACCGGTGGATGTTATAGGGATAGAAATTATGCTATGTGACAAGTGTGCTGCAAAACTAAGAGAAGACAAAGCAAAATAGATGATTATTTAGGCACAATCGTAGTAATCTAATACCTCTTCAGTTTTATCTGAATCTAGTATATTTAGATGATAAAGAATTGATTTTCTGTGAGACATTTCTATGAAAATAATAGATTAAGGAATTAATAAACCATCCTTTGTAAATTATAGTTACACTTGAATAGTATTTTGTTGACAGCCATTTTTCCCAACTATAATTATGCTATTGAAATCATTACTTTTTGGGAATTGTGATTTGACAAATCCTTGTGAAATGTAGCATGTGCTTCCTTTTTGAAAGTTAATTCGCATCTATAACATTTCCACATTGCAAAATTTGTCATACTATATGTATGCGTATTACGTATTTAACCTAGATGAACGAATCATCAGTACTTTAAAATTTTTTCAGATACTGTAATTTTTAATTTTTTGGTGTATCTAGAGCCCTACAATCTTTTCTAGATATGCCCAAAAACCCACTAGACTGGCAATTGCTGCCAACACAAAACCTATTGGACCTAACATGCGAGCAATCCTAAAAATCTTTAATTTATTTTTAATTCCAGATTGTTTTTGACTAAAGCTCAACAAAGAATTTACCAAGCCAATTTTCTTGTGGCTAAACCGTAAAATTGTTTATTTTTTTTAAAAAGTTTACAAGAGATGCTTTGTGATATAGTTGTAACACTATGGATGGCACAACTTGTATAGGAGTTTACTGTGACAAGGTAATTTACTCTGTATTGCTTTCTGATTCAGGAAAAATTGAAGTAAAGCAAGCAGAAAAACACGAAGGACGGATGAGGCATTTTAGGTTTATTAAATATCTAAAGTCACTTGGCACACTTGATATGTGCGTGATTGTACAAAACGATGAGGCAAAACCAATCTCAAATTATCTAAAACGGGAAAAAAAGAGACCTCACCTTGTTATTGAATTCTCCCCAATTCCAGATCAGACAAATTATAAAGAAAATCCAGACTTGCCAACCATCGCAAGAAAATTAGACTATAGAAAAAAGCAACATGGTCTAGTTTTTTCTGAATCTCAAACTAAACTCAAAGAGATGATTGAACAACTCGGCTTAGGGGATAAGGCCATACATATGCGCACCCTTGATGAGTTTGTTTTGGCTTTTATGGCAGCTTCTCATGGAATTTTTACCCTTGAAGGCTAAAAACAACCTGATTTTGGGGAAAATCTTTACTTGAATTGTTATTAATTGTTTAAAAGATGCGAAAAAATGTAATTCTTGGAGCAGGGGCTGTTTGTTTTATTGTAGTCTTTGCGTTTATGACTTTTGGTGCTGTTGCAATCCAACAGTTCTCCTCAGAAAATACAAACACAGAGAAAACCACCACAGAAAAACCAGATATTGAATCAACCCGTGGTCCATCAGAGGCCCTCAATGAGGAGCAAGATTGTTCTGGGGTTGCAAGATGTGTATCTGGAATTGTTACCAAGGTGATAGACGGGGATACCATTGAAGTTGATGGTCATTCAATACGATTTGCTTTAGTTGATACTCCAGAATATGGCGAAAAGGGATATACTCAAGCCCGAAATTATGTTGAAACCATTTGTCCTGTTGGCTCAGCCGCTTTAGTTGATGAGGATGACTTGCAAACCGAGGGAAGTCACGGTAGAATTATTGGAGTGATTTACTGTAACAACCTAAATCTCAACGAGCAAGTTTTATCTGTTGGCCATGCAGAGATTCTAACTTCATTTTGTTTAAAAAGCGAGTTTGCTGGAGAGCAATGGGTTCAAAAATTTGGCTGCTAGTAGTCCAGAAATTCTAATCAACCCCTGCAGGTATTTATAGGAATCTGGCAATTTCAATAGAGGAGATACTATTGGAAGAAAGTAACATCGACAAAGTTTTGTTAGAACGCTTTGAGCAAGACATATGGAGCAAAGTTCCTCACAGAGATGAAAATCAGGACGGCTCAAAAATTGTAAATGCAACACCTCTTACGGACATCACACAAGATTTGGTAGAGTGTGCAAAAAGTGTATACAACCTAAATCTTGCCGATGCAGATTTGAGGGTTTTTGGAAAATTTGATTCTAAATTGCCTACGGGGTCCATTAAGGTAAGACCGGCTGTCCACATAATTCACAATGCCATTGTTTCAGGTAAACTAAGAGAGGGACAAACAGTAATAGAGGCAACCTCTGGGAACTTTGGGATTGCTCTTGGACAGTTATCAAAACTAGGACTAGTTGTAGTCTCACTTGTTTCAAGAAGACTTCAAGAGGGAGTCTTTGAGGAGTTGAGAAATGAGAATATTCGAATAATGGATCTTGATATGGATATTTGCCCAGCTCCGGGAATGAAAGACAGCCCAAATCTATTGGCTGCAAAGGCAACTGCTGCAAACATTCGCTCACAACTATCAGAACTTGGATTTGATGTGGCAATTTTTGATAAGGAAAACCAAGAGATACAATCTCTTTTAGCTAGTCAGGATATTATTAATTTGGCAAAGTTTCTAGCCAAGATTTATGATTGCTTTTGCCCTGAACAATATGACAACAATCTCAACACCGAGGTTCATCGAACAGTAACAGCTCCGGAGATTGACCAACAACTACACGAGCAAGGAACCTCCCTTGATGGCTTTAAAATAATCTGTACCTTTGGTACTGGTGGAACATCTGGCGGCTTGAGCAGATACATGTCTGAAAAATATGGACAAAAAGCTGTCCACGTAGTATTCCCATCTGCTACTCAAGATGTTGCAGGAATTAGAACCAAAGACAAAGCATCTGGTCTTACATTATACGAACCAGACTTGTATGCAGGACAACACGAAGTAGATTATGAGCAAGCAAAGCATCTTTTAAAATTCTTTGTTGCCAAAGGTCATGATTTAGGAGAAAGTAGTGCCCTTGCACTTTATGCTGTTATGCAAATGGCAAACTTTGGGGGAGGGGGGAAATTTGTTGTAATAATTGCAGATGGAATTCAAAAATATAAAAAGAAACTTGAAGAGATGGCAAAAAAGACCAACCGGACTCAAGTAACCCTTTCTGAGGCTGCTTCAAGCGTAGATGACTATGATAAAGTGATTTGGATTCATACACAATTTACCCCGCGTGAGGAAGGAATTGAATTAATTGCAAAATCACTTGGAGTTGACAAGTCAAAAATATCTGTACCAACTGCAAGAACCGTTGGGACTCTATTGGCCACACAAAAAATTCCAGACGAATTAAACAAGGACTTGCAGGGAAGTAAAGGAAAAACACTGCTTGTTTGTATGGCAGGAAATACCTCACTGATGGCAGCTAAAGTACTGGCAAGCAAAGGTGTTACAGCTGAGAGTTTGAATGGTGGAATAACAGAACTGCCCGAAGGAAAAGGAAGACAACTAGGTGAATTAATCAGGCAAGCTACTGAATAAAAATTCCTTGAAATTTTTTTACACAATAACCTTTTGATTATATTTTACAAATCATAGAATCTATATGGCATCATATTGCATATTTTGTTCTTTTTCGGGACAAACTCCAGATGAACTTTCTGATCACTTCCTTACATGCCAAGGAAAATTAAAGAAAAAAGTAATTTGGTAGCTCTCTATTTTTTTATTTTTTTTAATAATTATTTTTTAAAAGAGAAAAAAATCCTTAATTTAATTATCTGGCTCTTCATCTATATCTAAAAGTATGCAGACTGAATCAGATTTAAAAAAAGCTTCTAGACGACATTTATCAGAACAGTGAGTAAGTAAAGAATCTTTTAATTGTTGTCCACAATTTGGACATTGCCCTTCCACACTATCGCCCCAAAAATTTTTTGACCTAGCTAGTATTAAGTCTTGAAAATTGTAAATACATTTTGTTACAATCTTTAAAATGTTTTAATCATTTTAAATTATTTTTTTCAAAATAAATTGTATCACTAAAATTGAAACAATTTAGAAAACGATTCGTAAATTGTGTTTGTTACTTTGTTTGCTAAATCCGTAATAACTTTAACCTGCTCCATTAGTACTGCATCCTTTTTTATAATGATCTCTTCTTTCTCTTTTAGACTATCTTTTAGTGCCGATAGTTCTTTCTTTAGTTCTGATATTTTCTGTTTTTGCTCCTCTAGCTGTATCTCCATTGCTGCAACTTCAGTTAATGATTTGTCATCACTAACTCTATCTACTGACGAACCAAACTGAACTTGAATAGAATCAATATTATCTGCATAAATTTCTGCTGAATGTGCAAAACAAGAATTTAGTCCAATAACAGAACCCAATGCAGCTTGTGTCTCATCTTTATCAGAGAATACAATTATTTCTGGTGCAATTAATCTCTTGTTTCCAGCACATACATCAAAAAAGGCAACATACTTTCCTTTGATTTTAGCTGAAAGAATGTCAGTAATTATTATTTTCTGCTCGTTTGTTGGTTTTATAGGTTCATCCAGTGTTATGGATAAGGATTTTGGATCCTTGGCATCTATTATAGAAATAATTGGTTGACCTCTAATGTCAGAGATGCACTGATCCTGATACAAGATAAATTCCAGATGAAAAGACTCCCACTCTAAATCTGTATTTATCTTGAAGTCTTGACCGATCTTTTCTACTAGGGAACAGGCATCCCAGGACACTGTCCATTGGTCTGCCCTTATTGGTTCAATAGATATTATTTCTATTGCCACCTTTTCCTCGGCAAACGCAACTGGCATTGAAACTGCCATTAAAACAAGAGTAAATGCAGCTAGCGATAAAACCAAACTCTTTCGCATCAAGATTGGTTTCAATAATACTCTATTAATGATTCTACACTTTGTTACTCTATATCCTTAAGTTGCTCCAAAATAGTAAAAATTATGGCAAAAATAACAATCAATGCTATGAAAAATGGTCCATGTATAGTAAATGTGGATGGAAAGCGAGTAGTGGCCCTTTGTCGATGCAATGCATCTGCAAACAAACCTCAATGTGATGGCTCTCATGCAAAGTCTGGATTCCAAGCTGACGAAGCCCAAATTGATGTTTAATTAATTTCTAAATTATTGAAATTTTTTTATCCCTTTTTTTGGAAAACCGGTTTGGTTTTTTAAAACAATATACAATATATTACAAATGTATAATTTACTAGCATATTTTTAAATAAATATTAGGAATTTACTGAGAATCCTTTAAATTCTATTTTTGTGTACATGTTATGACGAGGAAACTATCAAAACTGGAAAATTTCAGAGGGTAAACTGAAAAAGCAGGAAGATAGGAAAAGAGGAAAACGCGAAAAAGATGGAAGCATCTAATGTTCGACTAGGATTTTCCAGCATATCCTCGTTTCCTATTTCGTAAAATATTTAGAATTAAACTCTGAATTCATATTACAAATTATTTTCTACAAACCGAATATACTGAATACCTGTACTTAAAATCCAAATTACAATAAACTCCCATGGAAAAACAGGAGAAACAGTTATGCAATCTATAGTAGACAATTTACAGTAATCTAATTAAACTAAAAATTAGGATGTATTTTTTGAAATTCACTGCTGATAATCGAATTATTTTGTAATATATAGGAAA
>JBFIPZ010000020.1:0-13392 GCA_041609855.1 Nitrosopumilaceae archaeon
AAAAATTTTATTTTTGCTCCCTCTCGCATTAGAGCTTTCAAATTATCATGATAATAGAAATTAAAGGAATTATCAAGAGCAACTGCAATTGTGGTTTTTGGATCTTCAGGAAATTTATTTTCCACTTTTTTTATTGGAAGAGGATTTTTTATAATTTGTAGAATTTTTTCAATGTCTAGTGAGTTAGAGATTATTTTTGAAATTTTTTGAATTTTTCCCTTGAGAAAAATATCTTCTTTGGTAGGTATCAGCCCTAGATGTCTTGACTGTAATTCCAGATTTGGGTTTTTTGGAATTACCCCTACTATTGGTATCTTTGTTTTTTCAATAGCTTTTCTGCAAAGGATTTCATGTTTTTTACTCCCAATTTTGTTTAAAATAATACCCTTAATTCTCGAATTATTATGAAATTTAATAAAACCCAAAATTGTGGCGCCAATGGATCTGGCTGCTTTACTGGCGTCTATTACCAGAATTGTGGGGGATTGGGTTAAGGAAGCAACATGGTGAGTACTTGCAAAATTGGAATCTCCTTTAAATCCATCATAATATCCCATTACTCCTTCAATTATTGAAATATCAGAATTTGAGTTTGAAACAAAACTTTCCAAAAGGTGTTTTTTACCCATTAACCAAACATCCAGATTAAAGACATCTTTTCTCGAAATTGAGGAAAGATAACTAGGATCTATATAATCAGGACCCACCTTAAATGGTTGTACTGCAAAACCTCTTTTTTGTAATGCATAGATAAGGGCACATGTGATTGAAGTTTTTCCAACTCCACTAGTAGTACCGGCTAAAACAAGTCTTGGAATTTTCAATTTGCATGTGTAATTATATTTTTTTATTTAAATGATACAATTGAAAAATCTGAATGTTTTTACTGTGAGAAATTAAAAAGAAAATATGAGTCAGTCAGGTTTAACAATTGTTTATACCGGAAAAGGGAAAGGGAAAACTACGGCTGCTTTGGGAATTGCACTTAGAGCCACAGGTTATGACAAAAAAATTTGCATGATTCAGTTCATTAAAGGCTCTTGGCATTATGGGGAGATGATTTCATCAAAAAGATTAGAACCTCAATTTGAAATAGTGGCTATTGGAAAAGGTTTTGTTGGTATAATTGATGATAAGACTCCTTTAGAAGAACATAAAAAAATTGCAAATGAGGCCATTAAAATAAGCGCCACAAAAATTCAATCCGGAAATTACGATATCGTAATTTTAGATGAAGTAAATTATGCAATAAATTTGAATCTAATTAAATTGGAGGATGTTCTAAATTTAATAAAAATAAAACCACAGCCTTTAGACCTAATTTTGACTGGCAATTATGCAAGAGACGAGATAATAGAACTGGCAGATTTAGTAACAGAGATGAGGGAAGTAAAACACCCATTTCAGCAGGGGAAAAAAGCCAAAAAAGGAATTGATTTCTAACTAGCAACATTAAATTACGCTCAATAAAATTCAAGAAGAAATGGCTACGGAAATTCAAGAAATGCCAGAACAGGGGGAGATTGTCCTTGCCACGGTTACTAAGGTAATGGACCATGGGGCTTATGTTACATTAGATGAATATGATGGAATTCAAGGATTTCTACATATTTCCGAGATTGCACCTGGATGGATTAGATCGATTAACAGATTTGTAAAAGAGAATGAGAAAAAAGTCCTGCTAGTTAAAAAGATTAATCGAAAGAGAGGAGACATAGACCTTTCCTTAAAGCAGGTTTCAAAAGACCAAAAAAAGCATAAACTAAAAGAAGTAAAAAAATTTGAAAAAGGAAAAACATTATTAAAAAACGTTCAAGATAAAACAAAACTCTCAGATGCTGAAATTGAAAAACTAGAAGATGATATTTATTCAAAATTTGATTCGGTTTACGATGCTTTTATAGAGATTGGACGACATGGAATTGATTCTATAAAAGAACTAAAATTTTCTAAAAAAACTGCTGGTGTCATTGAAGAAATATGTTCTAAGATCAAATTACCATCCGTTGAGATTAGAGGTGTTATGGAAATTACAAATAATACACCCAATGGAATTGAAATTATTAAAAAAACTCTTCTAGATGTTCTAAAAAAGGATTCTTCTATTGATATTACTTATTTGGGAGCCCCAAAATATCGTCTATCAATAAAATCAGAGGATTTCAAATCGGCAGAAAAAAAGTTAAAGCCAATTCTTCAAGAGATTCAGCAAAATATAGAAAAAAAGAAAGGAGAATTCAAATTTATCAGAGAGGAATCAAAGAAAACAAGAGAGAATTAAGTTGCGGTTTCTATTGAGAAAATGTCCTAAAGATTACAAGTATACTCTTAAAGATCGATGTCCTTTATGTAATGAAGAAACAGTTACTGCTCACCCAGCAAAATTTTCGCCAGATGATAAGTACATGAAATATAGATTGGCTGAGCGCTATAATAAATAAATTATTTGGAAGGGTTACGGTGAATATCTTCCTTCCAGTCTAGTTTCTTCAATTACATGACCTTTCATTGCATCTTCTATCTGTGATTTTGTAGACCCCTCATCAAGATTCAATTTTCTATCAAGCGCATATAGTTTGAAAATATAGGTATGCTCTTTGTCTGGTGGTGCCGGACCCCCATATGCAATTTCTCCAAAATCAGTTTTTCCCTGGATAGTATTTGGGGGTATTGAATTTTCTAAAATTTCATTTGTATATGGATCAATGTTCCAAACAAGCCAATGAACCCAAATTTTTCCGACTGCTCCCATAGCATCCGGATCATCCATTATTAGTACCAAAGATTTTGCATTTATTGGTACGTCTTTAATTAAAAGTGGAGGATTAATGTTTTCTTTTTTATAACCATATTTGCGAGGAATTTCCCCCCCATTTTGAAATACATTACTTTCAATTTTCATGGACATTTTTTTAATGATAATTGATCCAGTTAAATTTTACTAAGATTCTAAAATTATTTTATCATTTGATATTGAAATTATTGATCCTCCATTTTTTTTAATTTCTTTTTTTAATTCTTTGTCCATAGTTCCAATAATCCCTCCATTATTCTTAACATAATTTATCAATTCTTTGTCAGCAAATTTACCATGAATGGGAATGATTTTAAATTTTTTAATAAATTTTAGAGTGGCAAGTATATCATATTTTTTTTTTAGATTACTTTTCAAATTTAGTAATTCATCTTCAACTACTTTAGGAACAACAAAAGAAATGGATCCTATTTCTACATCAATTTTTTCAATATTTTTGATTTTTTTTGTAGCCATATGAATTAAAAAATTTGTATCACAGATAATCTCAACCAACTATTCCTGCCCCAATTAATCTCCATCTATCGGAGATCCTTCTGCTAATGGCTACGTTTTCATTCTCGAATATACATGCTGGTCTTCTGAGTTCCATCTCTACATTATTTGCTTTTATTTGGGATACCTTACCTAGAATTGGAGCTGTTCCAATGTTTAATCGTAAAAGTTCATCCTTTTGTATTGGAAGTACTTTGGTATCTTCTGCTACTCCCACGGCAGAATCAAAGAGATTTACTTGAAGTTTAATTTGACTAGAATTACCAGGGAGCGTTTCAGGTTTTCCAATAACTGATCCAATAAAGGAATCACTCCTAGTCATCGATGGATCAAGTTTAGTTCCAATTGCAACTAGGCCTCCGGGTTTAACTGAATCTACAATTCCTGCAGCTGTGCCCAAAGACGTAATTTCAGTATGTAATGTTTCGTATGTTTTCTTTTTATCATTCATAATACCTGGTTTAATTTCAATTTCATCGCCCACTCTAAAACTTCCCTGGGTTAAACTTCCTCCAATTATTCCGCCCTTGATGTTTTTTAGTTTTGTACCAGGTTTGTTAACATCAAAGGACCTTAACACATGCATTATTGGATCTTTAGATTCATCTCTTTCTGGTGTTTTAATTGTCGACTCTATCGCCCCAATTAATGCATCAATATTTAATCCAGATTGGGCCGAAATGGGAATTATAGGAGCTTTAGCAGCATGCGTTCCTTTTACAAATTTTGCAATATCTTGATAGTTTGAAACTGCTTCTTTGTATGAGATCAAATCTACTTTATTCTGGACTACAACAATTTGTTGTATATTGAGGGTTTGTAACGCCAAAAGGTGTTCTTTAGTTTGAGGTTTGGGGACTTTTTCATTAGCGGCCACTAACAATAAAGCTCCATCCATTAATGCCGATCCAGAGAGCATGTTTGCCATTAAACTTTCATGACCTGGGCTATCAACAAAACTTACAACTCGAGATAATTCACTTTCCTTTCCACAGTTTTTACATTTAGGAGATGTTGAATATCCCAAAGGATCTTCACATGCCGAACATTTGTAAAATGCAGCATCAGAGTATCCTACACGGATAGTAATTCCACGTTTTAATTCTTGGCTATGGACACTTGTCCAAGATCCTGTTAATGCTTGGATTAGAGTTGTTTTTCCATGATCCACGTGACCAGCAGTACCAATATTTACACATGGTTGATATCCATATTTTTTAATGTACCAATCAGGAAGTGTTTCTCGCCAATGCATGAGTCAAAATGTAGAATCGGTATATGTTAAGTTATTCTTTTTTTTCTTCAGTATTTTCAGATTTTTCTTCGACAGTTTCTACTGGAAGCTCTCCATCGTATTTACAATTTAATTGATAAATTTCTTCGGAAATAGTATTTCCTCTCATAAGCTTTCTTACTCTTTGTCCAATTTCTACATCTTTTAATCCAACGCCTTTTGAGAGCAGAACTTTTTTTCTAGCCCCTCCGTGAATATCGCTTCTCATGGGAATTCCAGATTTATCACTTCCACCAGTAACTTTTAATTTTCCATTTAGTCCAACAATTGCCGCATCGGTTTCGTTACCGATAAGCAACCCTAGCAACGGATTACAATCATTGTCTTTCAATTCTTTGGTGACAGATTTTCCTTTAATGTCCGATACTGTAAGTTTGAAATTTGTCAATTATTCGAAAACAAAGGTGTAGGACTAATTAACCTTTGGACATTATTTTTAAATTAAGAATTTTTATCTTGTGTATGGATAAAGAAATTAGATGCCCTAGATGTGATAGTAAAATGGTGGACTTGCAAGCATGTCACATGTTTTGTCCCAGATGTGGATCTCATTTGGATTGTTCAGATAAAGGAAATTTTTGGTAATTAAATTCCAGGCCGATCTGGGATATAATCAACAGACATGTTAATGGCTTGCTCCTTCATAATTTCTAGATAGGTCTCATAATCGGCCTCAAAGTTGCAATGAGGGCATTTTACACTAGTTATTTCGTCGTTTAGCACAGCTACTTTTTCGCATTCAGGGCAACGAGCATCCATGAAATAAGTAAGCGTTTAAGATATTTAATCATAATTAGGTGAGCTATTCCATGCGGAGTTAGTTTAGCCTGGTATGACGTCAGCTTCCCAAGCTGAAGGTCGCGGGTTCAAATCCCGCACTCCGCATTTATTATAATTCTCTTATAGCTTGTTCAATTATTCCTCTATCTTGGGCTTTTGGGTAAAACTTTAGATAATTTTTCAGATCCTCCTTTGCTTGAGAATTTTTTTTTTGTTTTTCTCTAAGATATGCACGGTTTTTGTATATTTTTGCCGATCTGCTAGGATTGATTTCTATAGCTTTTGTATAACAAGATTCGGCCTTCTCAAGTTGATTTGATTTCAGATAAAAATTTCCCAATCCATTATACGAAAGATAGTATCTGTTGTTGAGGTCGATACTTTTTTGATAATATTGTATACAATCATCTGAATTCTGGGAATTTAGAATTCCACCTAACAAATGTAGTGCAGTAGGATTATCTTTATCAATCTCAATGGCTTTTGTTAAATTTTCCAAAGCTTTTTGGGAATTTTTTTGAATATTAAATTTTTCAGAGATAAAACATAATCTGTTTGATTCTTCATCAAATTTTTTTTCAATGTTTAAAGATGTGATAGCATCTAGAGGAGCTAAAATTATCAATAACCTTCCCTCTTCAGACCACTGTTTATCAAATATTTCTTGAGGGATTACTCCTTCTTGTTGTTCTCCTTGTTGTGTTCCCTTTTGAATATAATGAAGAATTGTATTATCTGTATCATCATAGCCTGAAATTATTGAGGCATGTTGAGTAATTTCTGGTATTCCTGGTAAAATTACAATAGGAGGAATACCATTATCAATTAAATTTTTTAATTCAGATAAAGAGGAATGTTGAATTTTACAAGTTAACCCATGTCTTTCGGCAATTTCAATTCCTTCGATTAAAATACTTCCCGAATCAGTGGGATACTGTTTTGAAAGTTCAAAGGCTTCCTCCATTGGCAGATTAATATTCCAATATCTCGAAACAACATTAATTGGTAGAGGTAGACAAATGTTTTCTTCTTGTACTAGAGGAAGTAAAAGTTCATGATTTGATGATTCCATTATTAAGAAATGGTTGGTGAGAGTTATTAAAACTAATCAGAGTAAACAGAAATTATAGATGAGATCTTTTCCATCAGGTGTCATTTCTGGATGAAATTGAGAACCAAAAATAAATTTTCCATCGTATTGAATAATTTCAATCTCACAATTTTTTGAGTAGGCTAATGTGACTAATGATTTAGGTAATTTAGAAATTTCAAATCCATGACTTTCAAAAACGTTAATTTTTTTTGTAATTAGAATATTTTCTTTTTGAATAAAAATTTCTTTAAATCCTTTTTGATTAGTTTTCAATTTTCTTATAGTGCCTCCTAAGGTAAGAGCTAAAATTTCTGCCCCATAACAAATTCCAAATAATTTTTTGTTATTTTTTATACTATGTAATATTACTTTAGAGTTGATCTGATTAATTTTTTTTTCATTTTTTCGACGTCCTGAGAGAATAAAGGAATCATATTTTTCAAGTAATTCTATTTCAAGATTTAAAGAAGATATTTGTTTAAAGGAAATTTTTTTTTCCGTTAGAAAATCGATCAAATTTTTAGTGTAGATGGATCCATTATCAACAACAAGTAACATTAAGAGAAAGAAAAATTATTGTTAATTTAGGTTTTCAGCATAAAGGAATTAATTTTAAATAAAAATAATTCTAAAAATAAGAAATTTGTTGACACTTTATACCTAATCCTAGTAGAGGGTTAAGCCAAGCTACAAATTACATAGAGATTGAAGAAGAGTAAAAGTACTAAACCCCTACTTCGATAGAAATGTAATGCATCTCGGGTATACTATCCTTTACTACAATTGTACCAATATTGACTCGATTTCCTTCTTCCCAAATGAATACTCTTTCACTTCTTGGTATTACCAAATCATCTATGAATTCAGATAAGAATGCTTCAGTGTCTCCTCTGTCCTTTTCAGTAAAGAAGAAGATCTCTCCCTCTTTAAAGGAAAGTGGTACCTGAATGGATGTAGGTTCTGAAACCTCAATTCCCTCATTTTCAAATATAGATTTTATAATGTCAATTCTATCTTGTTTATTCAGTTCTTTTACATTTGGATCTGGTGATGAGGTATCAACAACTCCTGAAACCTTTTGTAAGTATGCTTCAAAGGCTTTCTGTTGGGTGCTACCTAAACCAACATAATATTCTCCGGTGAAAGCCGCTCCCACAGCAGCAATTGTTCCTAGTTGGGCTACGACTCCCCCAGCTCCTGCTGTATAAACTGGAATAAAGTAAACGTCATGTTCTCCTACTCTGTATAAAATATTATCACCAATCCTAGGATTTCGTAACAGTGTCTTTAATTGAGCAAATTCTGGATCTCTATCTAATGCCTCCCTAACAGCAGTAGGGCCAATTAATTTTGTTGTAGAGTTTAATGGGACTTCATAGAATTGCATCTTTCCTAAATTGGAAAGATCATTTTCAACCACCATGTATCCTGCGAGGTTTCTTCCCTGAGAACCTCTTAATTCTAATGAAAGGAGACCGACGAATTCTGTTGATTCAAATTCTGGGGGTTTTGCTTGAATATAATAAGTGTCCAAACCAGTTGGGATTTCGTAAAATTCATTGGCCTGAATAAATTTCTCGACATTAGTTACATGGTATATGTTATACATTTCGGTTTTCCAATTAAATAGCTCAGATGGATATCGTATCTGTTCCTCTAGCCAATCTGGAATTGGAACAAATTGCTCAGAATATTGTTCTGAGAACATTTCAGTAAAAAAGTCATCACCTGTCTTCAATAATTGAATTTCACCATCTTGAGTATCAACTAGGGCATATCCTACTAATCGTAAATAAGGATTAGATGCTGACCATGGGACATTACTAGTATCGAAACCAATAATCAATGGAACTAACCAATAGGTTTTTTCACCATCCGTGACAGGAAGTGAATCTAGTTCCTTTCCAAATAAATCGTACAGGAAGTATGGATAAAGAATTTCCATTCTATCATGAACATCTTTGTACCTCATTATATGGACAGATTCGCCTGGAAATGAAAGGAGGAAATTGGGTTCAAAAGTCCAACTTAGAGGAGGAGGAACATCAATTCCTCCTTTACCATCATAAAATACTCCTCCAAGTTCTGCACTGACATCTCCTCTAGAAAGGGGATATGCAGACCAGGTTTGCTCAAAAAGACCCCCTTCACCATAATAGATTTCTCTTTGGCTGAAAAATTCACTGCTGTCTACAATTTGACCTCCTGTCGCATCAAGCGTAAGAAATCCATTAGGAACGTGAGTATATACCAGATGTTCATTGTACCATCTATTTTCAGCAGCTACCGTTGTTGGTAAGACCGGTTTCATAGAAGCAGTCCAATACAATTGGTTATCAAAACGAAGAATGTCATTATCTTCAAAATCTACATAGGGTATTAACCCAATCTCAGGCTTTAATTTTGCAAACGCTGCTTCCCAGTCCCAAATTCTAATTACATCTAAAACATCTGCATTTTGGCTAACATAGTTTTTTATGTTATTTGGGGAAATATTTGGAAGTCTTACGTCATGATTATTTTCTTGTATCTTATCTAATTCACCTAGATATCTGTTAATTCCCACCTGTTGAGCTGTATAAGGTCCCAAATATTCAATTTTTCTAGAATCTGCTATGCTGTTATTTACAGAAATAACTGCTATAACAATAATTACGATTACTAAAATTGAGAAAATTCTAATGTAAACATCTCTCTTGAACATGTGAGTAAGAACCCTTGATCGTATTCTGTCAGCTAATGAAAAAGCTAAAAATGCAAAGCCGACGATCAAGGTACCGCCGATTACATATCTTGAATTGTAATCAATTTGATCAGTAAAAAATAGATTAAATCCTATCCAAATAATTCCAATTCCTAAAATAGATTCTATTATAGATACATAATTCAAATATCTTGGTTTTCCTTCATTTGAATCCTGGACAAATGAAGTTATTACATCAATTATTCTATGAATTCCAACATATAACACCAAGCGGAGACCGACTGCTGCTAAAACAGATGGAATTAAAATAATTAAAGCTGGAATCATTGGTACAACTTGTTCTGCTGCATAGTTAGGATTGGTATCTGGAGTTACAAATGGTAATGAAAATAAAACGGGTAAGTTTTCAATACCTAAAGAATTTCCATCAAGGAACGATACTGCTGCAAATCCAAACATTGTGTTTACAAAAAAGGCGCCAAAAAGTAGAATCTTGGTTATTTGCCAAATTACAAATTGTGGAGTACTGAGCTTGAAATCTTTAAAACGAGGAATATTGTTTGAAATTGATTGTTGTGGTCCCTGTCCTATGAATCCTATAGCAGTTTTTACTGCATACCAAAAAATTGAAGATCTTGATATAATATTTACACGAACAAGTGCGATAGCTGCAAGGATAAGGGAAGATACAATTGAGTAGTAAAGGGGTTTAGTGAATTTTTCTCCAAATTCAGTAAAATTCATTGAAAGAATTACGGCTTGGTTTCCAGCCAGCACAACAATGGCTATTATGATAATTGCAACGATTCCCAACCGAATGAATTTCCCAGCATCGGGTGGTGGAGCTTGTTTATCTGTAGCGGCGCTATACAAAATCAAATTTCTTTTAGGTTTGGCAAATTAATGTCTTACCAGAAAAAAGTAAACTTTAGCATTATTTTGGTATCATGAAAGAGTAAAATGCCTAAATTTTTAGTATAATTTGCTTATTCGATAGAAATCTAAGAGATTGTGGCTAAATTTTTACAAATCATATACACGGCACTATAAGTTGGGACAGTTACAATTTCATTATAAAAGGGACCAAATTTCTTGTTTTTTAATTTAAATTCTATTGGGCAAGTTGCTTTTACTTCAATAGTGTTTTCACTTAGAAATGATGATTCTGAGAAAGGATCGGTCCTTTTAAGATCTCTACAAAAAATTTTGGTTAACCCACTTTTGCTATTGAGTGAACCCGGGAGCCTAAAAATCCTATGAATATCCATAGTTACATTTGGATCTATTTGAGCCCCTATTTTTGTAGAAATATTTTCCAATTTTTTGTGAAAATTTGAATATCCACTGGAAATTAATTCTGAAATTATTTTTGATCGTTTTGATTTAGACCCAAAAATTTCTTTTGATACTTTACCTCGCCAGCCTTTTTCTCCAATCTCAGGAAATAACGAACGATTGGGTTTTAATTTTTTCATTCCAAAGGTTTCAGGTATTGCCCCTTTGAACATAATATAATCTACTAATTCTGATCTTTCTCTGGAACCAAGCTCTTGAAATTGTGAATTATATACATAAACATGAAAACCTTCATTCCCAGAAAAATATACATGGATGTTATTTTTTTCCACGCCAAAATCTTCAATTAAAATATTTGATAATTTGAATACCTCCTTCTTTGATTCCTCAATACAAGTTTTGCACGGCAAAGATTTTGTTTCTATTTTTTTAGATTTACATTGCAAACAGTGATCATTTGAGTTAGAAACATGATTACATTCATTACATTTTGTAATAGAGTGACTTGGCCTACAATCTAAATGAAGATCTTTAGCATCAATATCAAAAATAAGATCGGCTTCTTTCCAGTCTTTTTCATTCATTGGTAAATTAGGAAATGAGTAATAAGCATTAGAGCAGTAAACGTCTGACGGAATATTTTGCATAAGTAAAAGATGTAATTCTTTATTATCTTTTAATGAGATATGACGCATCATTCCTGAGTTAAATTTTTGAAATCCAAATTCTCGTTCAGAAGGTCTAGCAGGTACATGAATAAGATCAAAATGAGTAAAATAGTATTTTTTGAAAGATTCTTCTAAAAATTTAATTTCTTTGCTTTGCATTTACTTTCTTCGTTTTCCAAATTGAAGGGGGTTAAAGATATTATCACATTCAGGGATGGCAAAACAAAGATTTTGTGTTTTTAATTTTTCACATGATGGACATGAATATTGAGTACCACTCCCAGAAGTTCCTGCCAAATGATTTAACTGGTATAAAGTAACTCTTTCATTGTAATCAGGGGCGTTTTTAAATAATGGTGCTATCTGATCTAGAGATTGATTTTTGGATAACAAGAATGTTGCAAGCATGAATCTTCCAGAATGAGGAAGATTTTCACCCTTTTCCAGAACTTCAATAGCATGTTTTATGCAAGGGGGATAATCACCTGTAGTGACGGTGTAGTTTACAAATTTTTTAGACAATAAAATTAACTTCTTGACTGGCTCTTCAAATCCTGAAATCATTGAAGGAGTTTTGGCATTAATTATTTTTGAACTAATATAACTACTCAGTTCTTTTCGAATTAATCTAACAGTTTCATGAGGGGTAAGATAAACAAATCCATTTCCAACCTTGCGATTAATTAATTTCCATTCACGTTCATGAAAATTAACCGAATGTTTAAGGTAATTTGAAATAGGAATTATAAAATAATCATCTTGTTTTTTAATTTGAATTGAAAATAAATCATCAATAATTCTTATTGCTAATTCTTTTTTGGTATCATCAGTAATATTTGAAAGATCTTTTTCTAAATATTTTTCAGCACGTCTAGCCTCAGCAAGAGCAAATCTTTTGATCAAAGTTGTCATTCCCGTTAATTTTAATAAAACGATTGCCAAAAGAAAAGAAAATACTTCTCTTTCTAAGACATAATCCTTGGATGCTTCTCCATCTATCAAATCTGACTTGTAGATTTTCCCGTCTGCAGAAACTTGGACTCTATTGAAGGCTTTCTCAAGAGAGATTTTTAAATCAGGATCAATTCCAAACTGTTGAAGGGTAAAGCCTTTATCTTTTAGGTATTGACCTGCATCTGCTAAAAATGGATATTTTGCAATTTCATCTTTTCCTAGGGTTATCATAAATATTGATTAAGGATGTTTACTTAAAAATCTGGTTTTTATTTGAAAACAATTGGTAATTTAAATAATGATTAATTAAAAACATCAAATGTGCTGATCGGGTGTCATGTTTCCATTTCAGGTTCAATTGATAAATCAATAGATAACGCCATTTTGAGAAATTGTTCGGCTTTTCAAATTTTTACTCGAAATCCAAGAGGATGGCATGCTAAGGAATTAACAGTTAATGACATTAAAAACTTCAAGCAAAAACTGAATTCCAGTAAGATTGATAGGCTTGCGACTTGTGCTCATATGCCATATTTACCAAATCTAGCTAGTCCAAAGGAGGATGGTTTTGAAAAATCAGTAAATTCCTTAATTGAAGAGGTTGAAAGATGCGGAAGATTAGGGATTCCATATCTTGTGACTCATCTTGGAAGTCATTTGGGAACTGGTGAGGAAGGGGGAATAAAGAGGCTTGTAAAAGGATTAACAAAGGCTGGTCAAGTGAAAAATGATGTGATGATTTTATTGGAAAATACTGCGGGGCAAAAAAATTCTGTGGGTTCACAGTTTGCTCAGTTAGGAGAGATTTTTAGGAAACTAAAACCTTCAAAAAAATTTGGAGTTTGTTTTGATACTTGTCATGCATTCGTATCTGGTTATGATTTAAGAACAGAAAAAGATGTCAAAGAAACTTTTAAGGAATTTGATAAATATGTTGGGATGGAGAATCTGAAAATTTTACATCTAAATGATGCCAAAGGAGAAATAGGATGTAATTTAGATAGACATTATCATATTGGTTTGGGAAATATTGGAAAGGAAGGAATGGCGGCAGTTGTTAAATTTATTTCAAAAAAGAAAATTCCAATTATTTTAGAAACTCCAATTGATCATACAAGAGATGATTTTGAAAATGTTAGAATTGCGAAGGAGCTTGCATAAAAAAAAGTCAGAGAAATGATAAACAATGAATTATGAAGAAGTAATGAAATTAGCACTTGAAAGGGGATTTTATTTTCCTAGTTGTGAAGTTTATGCTGATGGACAAGCTGGGTTTTGGGAATATGGTCCATC
>JBFIPZ010000021.1:0-13237 GCA_041609855.1 Nitrosopumilaceae archaeon
ATGAATACTTTCAAGTTGGGAGGTTTTTTGATTCAAAATATCAGATACATCAGAAGAGTCTTCCCTTTCGGACTCTATTTTTTTATCCAATGAAACCAATCCAGAAGAGGTTCTCCGTTCTATAGATCTTGACTCTTTGAGCTGTCTTTCTGCTTTTGATCTAAGCTTCGAGGTTTCTTGTTTTTTTTGTCTTAATTTTAGGACTAGCTGTTCCATTGAGGCCAATGTTTTAAATCAAAAACAGACTAGATTAAGTTGTTAATATAATCAGGATTTGACTTACCTGTAAAGAAAATTAACATTGTTAGATCGCAATTAACCTTATTTTAAAAAATATTAGTGAATGAATTATTATCAGTACATGAATGTTCATCCAAAAGATTTACCAATTTTTAAAACGTATGATCTAAAAAATGAAAAGGATGCTTCAGATGCAGTAGAAGATATGGTAAATTTAGGATTTAGTAATCGTAAAGAAGGGTTTAAAGTTTTGATGCCCAAAGAAACTAAACTTGCAAAAAGAATAGGGTATTCGGTAACTACAGGGGTCAATTATGGACTAAGGAAAAAAAAAGAGGTCAGAGATATCAAATATTGGACTTATCATCATGATTTAGATCATTATGCAATTATTTTGATCAGTAGTAAATCTCTTGAAGAATTAGGTGTTTGAGTTTTGGAAAATTTTATACAATTTGGTTCTGTGTGCAAGTACCCCAGTCAACATAATTCCTAAAATTGCTCCACCTATCACATCCATTGGAAAATGTTGTAAAACATAGATTCTACTTATCGATACCAAAATTGGATAAGCAAATAACAAATAGCATCCCCTTGGAAATCTTTCCGATAGAACATACGCTAAAACAATGCCAAAAACGGCTGACCTTGCTGCATGGCCAGATGGAAAAGATGCGTTTAATCCACCTTCACAAAACAAGGCAAATGTATCACGACTGATTTCTACGGGAAAAGAAACACCCTCATATAGGAAGTCAGGCCTATCTCTATCTACTCCACATTTAATGTATCCTGTAAGTAGAGTTGAGAGCACAATCAGAATCATCAGAGTAATACCAATTCTCCTAGTTTTTTTAATGATAAGGGTGATTACTCCAAAACCCAGCATGTAAAAAGTATCACCGCTTTCAGTTATTGATTGCATTATGATATCCAGGATGGGATTCCCTACATTCTCTGAAACAAAAAATATTACTGCCTTGTCAAAACTATCAGTAATTTCAAAATAAACTAGTGCTAGTATCATCAAAAATAAAATTAACAAAAAAATAAATGGACGAGACCTAATTTCAAAAATCCAATTTTGCAATCAGTTAAACCACTTTTGCATCGTTTTTAATTTTTCCTAGATGAATTAAAGTCCAAAGTTAATCATCCATATTAAAGTGGACATGTAAATCTGATCGGCTTAAAGAATTTAACCAAGGGAATAATAGGAAGATCGTGAAGGTTCTCACATTAGATGATTTTGATCTTAAAGATAAAACAGTTTTTCTTAGGGTAGACATGAATTGTCCCATCGATCCTGAGACAATGGAAATTTCGGGAACTGGACGAATAGAAGAAGCTATTGAAACCATTCAATCATTAGAAAAATCAAAAGTCGTAGTTGCATCGCATCAAGGTAGAGTTGGAAACAACGATTATACAGGAATGGACAAACATGCAAAAGTTCTTGAAAAATTATTGAATAAAAAAGTAAGGTATGTTGAAGATGTGATTGGAAGTGCTGCACAATGTGAAATAAAAAATTTGAAAAATGGAGAAGTATTGCTCTTAGATAACCTACGTTTATGTGCTGAAGAAAATTATGAATTTTCCCCTGAGGCTGCGGCAAAAACAATCATGGTAACTAGGCTTTCCAAACTTTTTGATCTATGTGTTTTAGATTCATTTCCAAGTGCACATAGATCCCATCCATCAATTGTTGGATTTCCTCAGGTCTTACCGTCATGTGCCGGAAGAATAGTGGAAAGGGAGGTTCGAAATTTAGATGAAATAATGACCGTTGCAAAGGCGCCACACGTGATTGTATTAGGAGGGTCAAAGGTTCCAGATAGGTTGGAGGCAATAAAATTGTTAATTCAAAATGGGAGAGCAGATCATGTTTTGCTCACGGGAATCATTGGAAATGTGTTTATGAGAGCTCAGGCACGAATCAAATTTCCTTTAGGTATTAAAAGAGAAGAAGAGGTTGTGGCAAAAGCCCATTCTTTAATTGGAGAATATCCAGATGTTTTCTCAACTCCAGTAGATATTGCTATTGATAAAGATGGAGAAAGAGTCGAGATGGACGTAAGAGAAATTTCAAGAGGAGACAAAATTTATGATTTAGGTCCAAAAACTGTAGATTTTTATTCAAAGTTGATTGCCGGAGCAGGAACTGTTTTCATTAGTGGTCCTGCTGGATTTTTTGAAAAGAAAAATTTTCAATATGGAACTAAAGGGTTGCTAGAAGCTGTTGCAAATTCAATGGCAACCACAATAGTGAGTGGAGGTCATCTAACAACTGTTTTGAAAAGCTATGGGTTGGAAAAACAAATTGATCATATCAGTACAGCAGGTGGGGCTCTTGTTCTTTACCTTACAGGTGAAAAGCTTCCGATGATACAAGCACTAGAAGAAGCAGCAAAAAAATACAAAAACTAAATTGGTGCGTTGCAAGAAGGATTTGGACATTCTTGTTTTTCAGATTCACCGAGATAAATTTCGTGATTACAAGAATTGCAATGATATTGTTTTACCGGATCAAATAACTTTAGCCAGATGGTTGTAAAGTTTTGGGCAATGTTTCTTGTTAAACCAGATTTGCAAATTTCATCAATATAAGGTTCTAAATCATCAATTATCCACCTTGGATCAAAATCTTCATCTTTTTTTATTGATTCAAATATTTCATCATTTGTAAATTTCTTTTCTATATCGTTATATTTTTCAAAAATTATTTTTCTAATTTGCATTTGAATTGGAGTAGAAGGAGTAAATGTATTCATGTACTAGTACAAGCTAGCTGCCTCTTCTTTTAACTTATCTACATCTTGTGAATTTTTTAGATGTTTACCCAGATAGGAATAAAGAGCAAATTTTAGGACTTTCAAGGAAAGTAAAGCACATTTTATTCGAACAGCTTGTAGATTTTCAAGACCCAGTTCTCCTAAAACATCATTTTTTGAGATATTTCTCACATCATCAATATTTTTTCCCTTTGCAATTTCTGTCAACACAGATGAACAAGCCATGCAAATTGCACATCCTTTACCATGGAATTTAATATCAGTTATTTTGTCATCATCAATTTTCATGTCAATGTCGATGCTATCACCACATAATGGGTTAGAATCATGAAATGTTACATCATGATCTTCGATTTTACCATAATTAATGGGATTTCTAGAATAGTCTATTATCATTTCATGATAAATGTCTGCATTGCTCATAATTTGAATACCTTTGCTACTTTATTTAATGAATTAATTAATTTGTCAATTTCTTCTTTTGTGTTGTAAATGTAAAAGCTTGCCCTTGATGTTGCAGCAACATTTAACCTTTCCATTAGTACTTGGGCACAATGGTGTCCAGATCTTACTGCTATTCCTTCTTCATCAATAATTTGTGCCACGTCGTGTGGGTGAACATCTGCAAAATTAAATGAAATTACTCCACCTCTTTTTGAGAGATCTTTTGTTCCATAAATGTGCAGTCCCTTTACATTAGATAGTTTATCTATTGCATACGAGGTTAATTCAATTTCGTGTTGCCTAATGTTATCCATTCCGATTTTTGACAGATAATCAATTGCTGCACCAAGTCCGACAACATCTGCAATATTGGGAGTTCCCGCTTCAAACTTGTAAGGCAAATCATTCCAAGTTGTCTCATATTTGTGAACTTCCCTTATCATGTCTCCCCCTCCATGGAAAGGTTTCATAGTTTCCAAAATTGATTTTCGAACCCACAAAATTCCGATACCAGTTGGGCCTAACATTTTGTGACCAGAGAAAGCAAAAAAGTCACAATCTAATTTTTCAATATCAACTTTCATGTGTGGGATTGCCTGTGCACCATCAATCAAAGTGAGAACTCCAGCCTCTTTGCATTTTGAGATTATAGTATCTGCATCTGAAATGGTTCCTAAAACATTTGACATTAAACTAAAAGTTACAAGTTTTACTTTACCGGTTGCAAGAAATTTTACAAGGTCATCTAGAATTAATTCACCATTGTCATCCATACGTATGTATTCTAATTTTGCCCCCTTCTCTTGGGTCAATAATTGCCAAGGAACAATATTGCTGTGATGCTCATATTCAGTTGTAACAATAATGTCACCTTCCTTCACATGCGTTCTTCCCCATGAATATGCCACTAGATTAATAGCTTCAGTAGTACCTCTAACAAAAATAATCTCTTCTCTGTTTGAAACATTGATAAAATCTGCAACCTTCTCTCTAGATTTCTCATATAATTCAGTTGCCTCTTCAGCTAGTGCATACACAGCTCTGTGAATGTTTGCATTATGATTTTTATAATAATCAGTAATTGCCTCGATTACTTGGTTGGGTTTTTGTGTAGTAGATGCATTATCTAGATAAACAAGAGGTTTGTTGTTTCTAACAGTTCTTTTTAAAATTGGAAAATCTTTTCTAATATTTTCAAAAATAGTTTGTGCGCTTTGCATATTCTAAACCTCCACGTAGATCTCGTTTTGATCTATTTTAACATTGTACGTCCTTAGCGGAGTTTCTGCTGGAAGGTTTTGTGGTTTTCCATCTTGTAAATTAAAAACAGAAAGATGTAACGGACATCTTACACCCTCGTCACTCAGAAATCCCGTGGACAGATCAGCTTCGGCGTGTGTGCAGATTAAATCAGTTGCATAAATTTTTCCTTTTTGGTTGCCCAAGAGGATTTTTTTATCATCTGAATTGAATCCAAAAAGTTGTCCCTCTTTAATTTGGTCTAAATTACAGACTTTAATCCATTGAGATAACTTGATCACCTGTATTTGTAATGTTGTTCAATTTCTGCATCTTCGTTGTATCGAGTTTCTTCAACTTCAACAAATTTTGCAAGTTCTTCATCGGTGTTTATTGTTAATTCTTTCTCATCCCATTTGGATTCAATTAGGTGTGCAATCCATGCCCTTACCTGAAAAGACATTTTCCTTGATAATGGCTCAAGGAATCCCTCTACAATAGTCCTTTCAGCCTCCTCATGACTTAGGCACCTTGTTTTAAGATAGAAAACTTGTTCCTCGTCAATCTGGGCCACAGATGCAGAATGAGTTGCCTTTACGTCGTTGGTGAAAATTTCCAATCCAGGAATAGAATCAGATTTTGCATCCTTATCTAAAAGGATGGATCGACCAGACAAGAAGGAATTTGATTTCGAGGCATTCTCCTTAATTCTAATCATTCCTTTGAATAATGATTTTGATTTATTTCGGAGGATAGATTTTTCAACCACCCTTCCCTCAGTAGCTGGAGCCTCATGGTTTACATCTGTCTGAATATCAAAGGATTGGTCTTTGTTTCCGAAAATTACCTCAGAGTCATTTGAAGAAGCACCGGAGCCATTAAGATAGTATTCTATTTTATATCTAGACAAGATAGAACCAAAAAGTCCAGAATACCAGTTTACCTTGGCATCTTGTCCTAAATCAGTTCTTCGAGTAGAAAAATTAACTGTCCCTTGATCCATCATCTGTAACGTAGTAACATCAAGGTGGGCGTTTGGCGCAACGTTGGTGTTAAACAATTCAAGATATGCCTGTTGGTTTTCAGATTTGGAGGAGTAAAGTTCCTGAACTATAGTTCCCTTACTGCTTTCATCAGCAAAAATAATGTTCCTTGAGATGGTAGATATGCCATCTTCAGACAAGCAAGTGAGGATATGAATGGGTTTTTCTAAAATAAGATTTTTAGGGATGTGGATAAAAATACCTGAATTAAATGCCGCATTGTTTAATGCTGTAAATTTATCATTATTTGAATTAGAAGCCTCTAGGGATTTTTTTACAAGGTCTGAGTTATTTTTTATTGCATCTTCAATTGAGGAGATGACAAGTCCTTTTGATTTTAGATCTTCAGAAATATTGATTTTGTGGATATGGGTACCAATTTGTATGATGCAGGTTTCATCTTCTAATTCGCCTAACCTTTTTTGCAAAAAATTTGGAACAGAATCGGTCGTTGATACAGAAATTGAAACTTTTTGTGGATCCATTTTTTTGGCATCAGTGTACTTGTTATAAAGTGGGGATGTTTCTATTGGAAGACTCTCATAAACAGATAAAGAATTTCTTCTGTATTCTTTTAACCATTCTGGTTCATTTTTGGATGATGATATTTCATCAATATGTCCAATACTAATAGTAGAAAGTGTTTGAGACATGGCTAATCAATTTAGACTATCCGACTGAATCATCCATCTCTATCTTGATAAGTCGGTTTAATTCTACTGCGTATTCCATTGGTAATTCTTTTGTAAATGGTTCCATGAATCCATTTACAATTAAGGATAATGCTTCTTCCTCAGAAAAGCCTCTACTCATAAGGTAAAAAATTTGTTCATCACCAATTTTTCCTACAGTTGCCTCATGGGTGATAGTAGCATCTTCTTGGTTGATTTCCATGTATGGATAAGTGTCAGTCTTTGAGGTATCATCTAGTAACAATGCATCACATCTTACTGTTGCCTTGACATTAGTTGCACCCTTTGCAACATTAAGTAATCCTCTATATGTTGACCTTCCATCTAATCTGCTTACAGATTTCGAGGTAATTTTCGAGGTTGTATTTGGTGCCAAGTGGACCATTTTTGCACCAGTGTCTTGGTGTTGTCCTTTTCCTGCAAATGCAATGGATAGTGTTTCGCCATATGCACGTTCTCCCATCAAATAGATTCCGGGATATTTCATTGTAAGTTTACTTCCAATATTTCCATCGATCCATTCTACAGTTGCACCTTCATAGGCATAAGCACGTTTTGTGACAAGGTTGTAAACATCACTACTCCAATTTTGGATGGTGGTGTATCGTAGTTTAGCATCTTTGTGTGCAACCAATTCAACTACCGCAGAGTGTAATGACTCTGAAGAATACACCGGAGCCGTACAACCCTCAATGTAATGAACTTCGGACCCTTCATCTGCAATGATCAAAGTTCTTTCAAACTGTCCAATATTTTCTGCATTTATTCTAAAGTATGCTTGAAGAGGCATGTCTACCTTGACACCCGGTGGAATGTAAATAAAAGAGCCGCCACTCCATACAGCGCTGTTTAGTGCAGCAAACTTGTTATCCTCTGGTGGAATAATTTTACCGAAATATTTTTTAAAAATTTCTGGTTGTTCTTTAAGAGCAGCATCAGTATCCAAAAACATGACGCCTTGTTTTGCTAAATCTTCTCTTAAACTATGATAAACAACTTCGGATTCATATTGTGCACCAACACCTGCAAGGAATTTCTTTTCAGCTTCTGGTATACCTAGTTTATCAAATGTAGCTTTTACATCTGCCGGAACATCATCCCAGTTCTTTTCAGTTTTTTCAGTTGCCTTTGCATAATAAAATATGTTTTGAAAATCGATTAAACTAAGATCGCCACCCCATGTTGGCATAGGTTTTTTCATAAAAATTTCAAACGATCTTAATCTAAAATCAAGCATCCATTGTGGTTCATCTTTCATTTTACTTATTGCAATTACAGTTTCTTTTGACAAACCTTTTTTGCTGAGATGTACATACATGTCAGTTGAATCTTTAAAATCATATTTGGAATAATCCATGTCAAGATTTTCAGTAGCCATACAGAAAATAACCCCGTTATATTATAAATACATGAGGAAAAATAGGTGAAGCTAAATAGGCTTAGCTAAACTAATACTTGGATCTATAAATGAAGGTGGAGTAATATTACCAAAGGAGGGTAAAAATATCAAAACAGAATCAATCCTAAATTTCTTTAGGGCATATATAATTCCCGATAGAATTTAGGAATAAGAAAAAAATTCGGCGAAATTATTACAGTAAAGTTTCTTTAATTGTTTGAAAGGAACCAAGAACGGTATGTACTTCAGAAACAATATTTTTTACTTTAAAATTTTTCAACTCATCTGCGGTAAATGGACCTATTGCAACAATGCAAGAATTTCGTAATTTTTCTAATAAAGGGGTTTCATCATAATCTCTAGACATTATCTCAAAAAATGCCCTAACTGATGACGCACTTGTAAATACAATTCCATCTATTTTATTTTTGGAAAAAAGTTCTCTAAAATCATTCCATTGAGTTGTGTCTTTAAATGCACATACATCATAAAGATGAATTTCACTTACATCAATTCCAATTTTATTCAAAAGTTCTTTCAAAAAAGGGGTTGAAGCACCACTTCTCGGTACAATCACTTTTTTTCCAACTGCATGTAATTTGGTAAACAACTCTCCTACACCCACTGAAGAAAAAGTATGAGGCATGTGGGCTACCTTAATTCCCTCCTCTTCCAAAGCGATTTTAGTTTTAGGACCTACCGCCATTACGATGGTGTTAGCCACGGCAAGTTGTAATTTTTCAAATTTTGAAACTTTTCGTGAAGTATCAAATAAGAGTTTTACAGCTTTTGAGCTCATAAAGACAGAATAATCAGGATCGTATTGCTGGACTGAATCCAAAAATTCATCCACAATTTTTTCCCCTTTGCTTACCAATTCTATTGTAGGTAAGGGGATTGGAATTGCATCATGTTGTTTAACCAAATCAATAAATTCAGAAGAATCTTCTTTAGATCTAGTTATGGCAATTATTTTCCCTTCAAGCATTTTTTCTCCAACCTATAGTATCTGATAAATCCACTACTTTTCCTATTATAATATTAGTAGGAGGTTTGATTTTGTTGTACTTTACAAGTCTTGCAATATTAATTAAATTCCCTTTAACCATTTTTTGTTGAGGAGTGGTTCCATTTTGAATTACAGCAACGGGGGTATTTTTATCAAGGCCTCCAGCAACTAGTTGTTTGCAGATAACATCAATCCTAGATAGACCCATCATAATTACAATAGTATCAACTGATTTTGCAAGGCGTTTCCATTTTACCACTTCAGTTTTCTTTTCTGGATCCTCATGCCCTGTTACAAAAACTACTGATGAAGCATATTGTCTGTGAGTCAACGGAATTCCTGCGTAAGTTGCAGAACCAATTCCAGATGTGATTCCTGGGATAATTTCATATTTTATGTTATGCTGTCTAAGAAACTCTGCTTCTTCTCCACCCCGTCCAAAAATAATTGGATCGCCACCTTTTAGCCTTACAACATTTTTTTTAGATTTTGCATGAATTACCATCAAGTCATTTGTTGTATTTTGATGAGTTGTATCATCTCCCACAGCCCTCCCGACATAGATTTTTTTAGTTGATTTTGGGATCATAGAAATAATTTTTTTGCTTACCAGTCTGTCATAAAGAACAACATCAGCTTTTTGCAAAAGCTCGACTGCCTTCATGGTAATTAATTTGCTATCCCCTGGTCCCGCACCAACAAGATAGACCTTTCCAGTCATTGTTTATTCCACTCCTCAACTTTCTCTCTCCAATTTAATGCTAAATCATTTATTCCTTTTTTACCCAGCTCCATACCCACCTCACGTCCCAAAGAGAATGGTTCATTTTTGGGACCTGATTTTTTTACAGTTATTGCTTTTTTTCCATCAACTGAAAATGCAGACACAGTTAAAGTAATTTCATTTTTATTTGATTGAGCATATGCGCCGATAGGAAACCTACATCCAGAATCTATATAATCAGACAATCCACGTTCTGCTTCAATTTCAAGCCTTGATGTAGGATCTTCAATTTTTTTTAGCATCGAGATTATTTTATAATCATTGACCCTAGAAATAATTGCCAGTGCACCTTGACCTGGGGAAGGAGAAAAATCATCAATAGACAAAGAATGGTACTTTACATCTAATCCTAATCTTGAAATTCCTGCTTGGGCAAGAACAATTCCATCATAAGCACCTTTAGATATTTTTCCAATTCGTGTTTCTATATTCCCTCTTATTGGTTTAACAGTAACATCAGACCTTTTCCTCATAACTTGTACTGCTCGTCTTAAGGAACTTGTTCCAATAATTGCGCCAGATTTTATTGAATCTAAAGATGTGTCATCTATGGAAATGAAAATATCATTTACTGTTTCCCGTTTTGGAATGCTTGCTAGGATTAAATTTTCATCCAACTGAGTAGGAACATCCTTTAAACTATGAACCGCAAAATCAATTTTATTGTCAGCTACTGCCTTGTCAATTTCTTTTTCAAAAATTCCTTTCTGATCTATCGTAAATAAGGGTCTAGCATCATCGTCCCCCTTAGTCTTTATTGTTTTTATTTCAAATTCAAAATTAGGGTTTAAATTTTTTAATTCAGTTATTACCCACTTTGTTTGTGCAAGTGATAATTGACTCCCCCTAGCACCAACTATGTACCTCAATTTTTCACCGACTTTAGAGCCATTTGATAACCGTCTAGAGTTTCATTAAGATCCTGTTGCGTGTGGGCATCAGAGAGAAAAACAACTTCAAATTGAGAGGGCGCAATGAAAATGCCATTTTTTAGTAATATCTTAAACATTTTTTGGAATTTTTTTGAATCTGCATTTTTGGATGTGATATAATTGGTTACAGGTTTATGGGTAAAAAATAACTGAAACATTGAAGAGGTGAAATTGATTTGATGGGGAATATGAAGATCATTTGCAATATCATCTAGAGCACGAGTAAATTTAACATTATATCTCTCAAGTTTGGAATAGAGTTTAGTTTTAATTTTGTTTATTTCTTTGATAGAGCCTATAGCAGCAGCTACAGAAATTGGATTTCCTGCAAAAGTGGAAGCCTGATAGACTTTACCTCCTGGAGAAAGCAAATCCATTATTTCTTTTTTACCTCCCACTGCTGCAATTGTAAATCCGTTTCCCAATGCTTTTCCAAGGGTGGTAATATCTGGTTTAATTCCAAAGTGTTGTTGGGCCCCACCAGGAGATACTCTAAAACCAGTTACAACTTCATCAAAGATAAGTGGAATATCATGTTGTTTAGTAATTTTTCTCAAATCTTGTAAAAAATTTTTTTCTGGTAAAATTAGTCCCATGTTTGCCAATATTGGTTCTATGATAACTCCGGCAACATCCTTGTTTTTCCGTATAGTGTTTTCTAAATCTTTAGAATTATTATATTGAACAACTAAAGTATTCTTTGAAATTTCCTCTAATCCCCCATCAGAAATAGAGATTCCATTATGAGCAGATCCCGAACCAGCTTTTACCAAAACAGAATCATGAGCACCATGATAACAACCTTCAAATTTTATTATTTTTTTCTTTTTTGTAAATCCTCTTGCCAATCTTATAGCAGTCATTGTTGCCTCGCCTCCAGTGTTTACAAGTCGAACTTTTTCAATTGAAGGAAAGTTTGTACGAATTAATTTAGATAATTCAATTTCACCGCTTGTTGGAGTACAATATAATGTTCCTTGCTTTAGTTGATAAGATACAGCTTTGAGGATTTCTTTTCTCCTATGACCTAAAAGTAATGCTCCGTAACCATTACAGTAGTCAATGTATCGATTTCCATCTTCATCCCAAATGTATGCTCCATCTGATTTTTTTGTAAAGAATGGAAACGGCGCATAAAATCTAACTGGGCTGTTTACCCCTGATGGAATTATCTTTTTTGCATCTGCAAATAATTTTCTAGAACTAGGCACGATTTAAAGAGAATAGAGGTCATTATTATTCGTAATATTAGGGGTTTTCCTGTTTTCGCTGGTTTTCAAATTTTCCTTTGAACAAAAAAGCTACAATGATTGTGCCAATATAAGGAGCCGTCCAATATAGCCACAAATCACTCATCACACCAGAAAATAAAGCAGGTGCTAATGCTCTTGCTGGATTCATAGATGCGCCAGAGATAACTGCCAAAAAGAAAATATCTAACCCCACTATCCCGCCAATAGCAATTCCACTAAATCCTTTTAACCCTTTGGTAAAAACTACTGTGAATATTACAGCCATTAACAGTCCTGATGCCAAAACTTCAACTGGAAATATTAAAAAAATAGGATAATCAAAGTTCGGGGCATTTGCTCCAAGATTTGCTTCTCTGCCAATAAAATTCATCACAAACAAAGATCCCAATATTGCCCCAATAATTTCAGCTGTAATATACCAAATTATTTGGACTTTAGAAATATGTCCTGTGACATAATACCCTATTGTTACAGCTGGATTAAAATGTGCCAGTGAAATTTTTCCAAAGGAATACACACCTATAATTAATGCGAAAAACGGAGCAACAGCTGCAAACCAAATACCATAAACGCTTCCAATTTTTACATCATAAACTATAGAACCCGTAGCAAAGACTACAAGAATAAATGTACCAACCAGTTCAACAATAAAAATTTGCCAATTGGAATAAGTCATAAATCATCTTCAAGTTTCTCTATCAAGGAAAGTACTTTGGATTTTATTTGATCTCGAATTACTCTTATTTCATCGATTGTCTTTCCTTTTGGATCTTCTATGTCCCAGTCAATTACATCGGTGACAAACAGAAAGGGACAACTTTTTTTATTCATACATCCCATGTTTACAGTTTTGGTGGAATGCTCAATCATTTCGTTTGTGAGTAGTTTTGGTTTTTGATTTGTAATGTCAACACCAACTTCTTTCATTGCCAGAACTACTTCTGGAATAAGTTGAGATCTAGGGTCTGTTCCTGCGCTTTTCACCTCAAAACTTTTTGCATATTTCCGAAAAAAACCCTCTGCCATCTGACTCCTTCCGGCGTTTTCTACGCATAAAAATAGAATTTTTTCTATTTTTTCCATGCAATAACATAAATATTGGTTTATATAAATTTAAATTTATATGAATGGAGTCAGTCTTCTGAAATGCATTTGCAATGATATAAGATTCGAGATTCTAGACTTGCTTCAAAAAAATAAGGAGTTGTGTGTAAATGACTTTGTAAACAAATTAAAAAAAGATCAACCTCTAATATCACATCATCTAAAAACTTTGAAAAGTTGCGGAATTGTAAAGTCCAGAGATGAGGGTAAAAAGGCAATGTATAGTATTTCTAATAACCAACTCTCAGAATTAATTGCAAACATTACTAAAGTAAGCAAAAAGATTCCCGTGTTATGTAGTGA
>JBFIPZ010000022.1:0-12871 GCA_041609855.1 Nitrosopumilaceae archaeon
TAAAAAAATGTGCGCAAATATTATTCAACTAAAAAAGAAATATGATTTTAAAGTTGTAGTTGGTGGGAATGGTGCTTGGGAATTAGCAAAATCAGATAGGATGAAAATTCACGGAATAGATACAGTCGTAGTTGGAGAAGCTGATGAATTGGCATTAGATTTGTTTCAAGATTTAGAAAAAGGAGACGCACCAGAGTTAATGCACTGTTTTGTAAGAAACATTCAAAACATTCCTATTATTGAGGGGCCTACCATTAATTCCCTAATAGAAGCTATGAGAGGATGTGGTAGAGGGTGTGATTTTTGTGATGTCAACAAAAGATCTAAAAAGGATCTTCCTTTAGAACGATTACAACACGAAGCGAAAATTAATTTGGATTATGGATTTGATTCAATTTGGTTACATTCAGATGAAATGTTACTTTATGGATGTGATAACAGAGATTTTATTCCTAACCGAAATGCCATTACAGATTTGTGGAAAGGACTAAAAGGTTTAGGAGCCAATTTTGTAGGAACGACCCATATGACTTTCTCAGCCGTTGCAGCCGATGAAGAATTAATGCAGCAAATATCCAAAATCAATCAACAAGATAAAACAGGAAGGTGGCTTGCAACAAACTTAGGAATAGAAACTGTTGCACCTAATTTGGTTAAAAAACATCTAGGAGTAAAAACAAAACCATTTTCACCTGAGGAATGGGGAAGCGTAGTAAGAGAAGGTGCTAGAATATTAAATGAAAACCATTGGTTCCCTGCTGCAACAATCATAATTGGCTGGCCAGATGAAACTCCCGATGATATTCAATTTACCATTGATATGATTAGTGACTTTAAGGAAATGAATTTCAGAGGCTTAGTGGCACCATTACTTTATCAAGATTTTAGTGAAAAGAATTCCATGCATTTTGGGAATCTGAATGAAGCACAATTTACCTTATTCTGGCGATGCTGGGAGAACAATCTTCGTGTAATTAATGATATTATTCCAATTATTCTTAGAAATAAAACCTATGGTCCACCTATGAAAATATTCATGTATGGGATCCTAAAAGCTGGGACTTGGGCCATCATGAGATATTTACGAGGATTATGCAAGGATCTATTTAATGGAAGAACCCCTGATGAAATTACTGACAAATATTCACGTGCTAGGTCAGTTTCTGTTCCAAAGATTCAAACCAAAAAACTATAATTGATCAATTGCAACATCGGCAATGGTATTCCGTTTTGGAGTTAGAGAGATAAAATAATTTTTATCTGCCCTTTCTATAGACTCTACTTTTTTGAAGGATTTTGAAGTAAAATCAAATTCATAAATTCCAGGATCAAGAGTTCCTTTAGCATAAATCATAAGGTAGGTGTCTCCTGTAGTTGCACTCAAAGGGATGAAGGACATTACAAAACCTTTGTAAGAATTGACAGGCATTGTATTCTTCATTGGGGGTGCTGCTGAGGCCATATACATAAAAACATCCTCAATGGAATCAAACTCCTCGAATTCAATATTCATAGTTTTGATAAACTCTCTAAGTATAATAACTTAAAGAGAAGTTTTCTAAAATTTCAGGATGTAACATTTCTTAGAATCTATGAATTGTTATTATCCAATTTCTTTTTTTGGACGAGTTTTACCATTACAGCTATTACTATTACTACTACTGTTGCAATAAAGGCTAGTACGCCAATGTCAATTGTAAATAAAAATATGTAAGAAAGAAATAGTTGGAACAAAATCACCATTTTTGGTTTTTGAGGATGGGGAAATTAAATGTTAGATTTGATCTGTCTGTGAATTGTAAATCCAATAGCTGCCGGAGCTGCAACATACATTGCAAGGTTTAAGGCGATCACTGATATCCCCAATCCTAATACCTGGACATCATTTCCCTCTTCAGCTAATGTCATAATGGATAAAGTTGAGATCATTGGAGTGATAAATACTCTGACTGCTTCTTGGAATATAGGATTTTCTCTTTCCATATCAGCGATTGTAGGGGAAAAGGAATAGTATAATTGATTAAATCCAGTCATAAAAGCCGCACCTGAGGCCGTACTAATTACAGTATTATCTCTAATTTCTCTTAAGAATTGGACTTGTGGTGCAAGTTCGGTTCCAAATGCAGCTGTAGCGATAAGACATCCCCCTCCAGATGTTTCAGTGCTTTTTACTTGGCATATACCATTTACTAACTCAGTCCCAGGACCACATGTAGGTTCTGGTTCTGGTTCTGGTTGGGGTTCTGGTTCTGGTTCTGGTTGGGGTTCTGGTTCTGGTTCTGGTTCGTTAATTGGTATAGGTTCTCTTGGTCCAGTTGGTAGGGATGGTTCAAATTCTCCCCCAGTATACAACATGGTAGTTTCCCCTTTTATTGATCCAAAGAATAATTCAATTGAATATTCACCACTTTCTTTGTAATAACTTCCCCCTACAACAAAATTAAAACTAAAATTACCATCAGAATCAGGCATCACCTGACCAATGGTTACAATATTTCCCGTAGTATCCATCAAACGATATGTCAATGCAGTGTTAGAATGAAGGTCTAAGTCAAAATCTCGAATTGAACCATCAACATAAACTCTATCGCCATTTTCATAACTTGCGATTTCTGTTTTGGCTGAAATTGGCGGAATGTTATGTGAATCTGCAAAAACCGAACTACTAAATCCATATGACAAAATTGACAAAGATAAAATTGTAAACAAAAGAAAACCAGCAGATCTCATTTTCATTTTGAATCAGGCATGAGGGTATTTATGTTTTAAATGAAAGAAAAATTGACCAGATCATATTCTAATTATCCCTTTTTTTATCAAGTACTCAATTGCTGTAATAAATTCTCCATTTGAAATATCGTTTGTGGACCACCAATTTGCAGGAGTCTTTATCCAACTAGGAATGTTTGTTTGTTGATTTTGGAAAGTCTCAGTTGAAGGAATCTTAATAATTCCTTTATCTACTAGATCTTCCAAACTGTCTGAGAATTCAAAATCAGAAATTACACCCTTGGCCCATCCTTTGGCATTATTTTTTGCTGTGTCAGGAATATTTTGATTAAAAACAAAAAATGAAGTAAAACCTACACCAATTTCATCATGAAGTAAATGAATTCCATATATTCCAGTTAAAGAATTTTCATTAATTGAAAACTTTGCCTTATAACTCCCATCATTTGTCAGCGAAGCAGTAAATTCTTGAGTCACTCCATCTGGATGAATAAGAATTATTGTGAGAGGAAGTCCACTTTTCTGATTTTTAATATTTCCTGACAAAACGATATCTTCTATGTTTCCTTTCTTTGGTAGAATTATTTCCATTTTGTTTAATTCGGGTGGGCTAGAATATTGTCTTGGCTCATCACTGCCTGAAAGTCTAAAAATATTTGATTTGCCAAAATTATCCCTAGCGTCAAAATATTTGGCGTCCAAACTACCTCCTGCAGCAGAAATTAACTTTGTTCCTGATTTATCACAAATTTGTGAAGGCATTTTGAATACTCCTGTAAAAATACCTGTAGAAGTACCAGTCTCAATTAAACTAAAACCTGTGGAACCTAAACCACCATGTTCTGTGCCATTTATTGTACACCGTTTGTAACGGATGTCTTTAATCAGAATTTCTAATAAAATATTACCATCTTTTCCAACGGTATCCACGTGAGGTGAATTGGGATCGTTAATTACTTGGTAAGAATCTATGATATCACTTTTCAAATTAAGATCTGGATCTTTAAGAGTTAGGGTTACTGGTTGGCCAAACCTAAAGGAATTCGAGTTTAAAGATATTACTCCCGAACTAGTTTTGATATCGGATTTTGTTGAAGTTGTAATAAAAACTCCAACGTTGGCTAAATCCGAATAGTTTATTGAAATTCCTTCTTCATCAACTAATCTATCCGTTACAACGAATTTAATTTCATTATCGATAGTTCTGATGGTTTTGATGAATTTTGGATCTAAAATATTTAATTGATTTGTAACTGCATATTCCAATGAACCTTTAAAAATTGAAGAATTTTTACTTGTTTCCTCCAATTCAAATCGATAAATGGAATTATTCACATCGTCATTACCAACCAACCCAAAAGAAAAGAAATCAAAAACTATGGGCTGCTTATTAATTTCATTAGAAATTAGCCCTACACCAGAACTATCATTTGAAGAATCAAAATTAATGACAACAAATACTGGACCGCTTTTGGAAAAAATTGCTTGAACATCCGAATCATCAATTTGGATAAATCCTTTGGAGGAAATTTTACCTTTATCTACAATTGAAATTGGTGATGTTCCAAGACTTCCAAAGAATAATTCAATTGACGTATCAGAAAAATCCTTTACTCCTAAATCATTGCCAAGGGATCTAAAATCAAAATTTAGCCAATTAGTACCAAAAGAATTGGATTTTGAAGGATCGATTAAAATCGTTTGTAATCTAGATGAAGAAATTCCTAGATTGAAAGATATTTTCTCGAACTGGCCGTTTGGAACATTTGAGGTATCAATAATTAACCTGTCAGAGGTTTTATCAGGTACGAGAGAATTGGCTGTCTTTCCATCAGTAAGAAGATTGTCGGTGGAATCAGAGTAAAATTGGACATTTACCGCATTTTCAAGGGTGACAGGATTCCCTATTTTTAAGGTAGGAATAATAGAAGTCTCTCGAAAAACATCTAAATCATCATCAGAACCAGAATTGATGTTTTGATCTTTATCATTTAGGTATATTGGAATTTCTGTTCCAGGGCGTAAAGTGGAGCCATCCCCTAGTGAAAGTATGGGTTTTTCATCCAATCCTATCGAGGCAGTTGAAAATCCGCTTAGAACAGAGGTTGGATTACCGTCATATTCAATTGTTCCAGTCTGACCTCTTGGAGCATTATTTAGAATTTTTATTGTTGATCTATCATTGTTATCGCTATTATCAAAAATTCCAGAGTATGGTCCCTCTTCAACGAATGTAACAATATTTGAAAAAGTTTTACCAGCACCGTTTGTTAAGGATTCAACTGGTTGTTCATCATTTGTTTTAAGCTCCATAATATTTCCCAAATCTATTGAGAGCTCTCCATTGTCTTCAAATCCCAAAATAGAAAGACTTGGTTTCAAATCAACCAACCCACTAGGAGATGCCGCTGTATTGCCAGAATTGTCAAATGCTTGATAAAATACCGAAATTGGAGAGTCTATGTTAAATGTCCAAGAATCTTCATCAGTTGGATCCTGATTTAATTGAATATCGTTAATGGTTACAAATACCTCAGAATTTTGAGGATAAACATCTCGGTCGAGTTTCAGAGAAATGTTTGGAATTTCATCATATTCCAAACTCACCTGTTGTGTACCTCCACCTCGATTGTATTGAATGGTCACATCATCAAAAGAAAAGAGTTGTATAAGTGGCCATGCATTGGGATGAAGTCCTATTTGTCCGGGAGGAATGTTTGGATTTGTGTTTATAGATTTTGCTTTTCTTACAACATTATTTAGATTGTCAGTGTTTCCAGGAGATCCAGTACAAGAACTGAAAGAAACATTTCCGTTAGTAAAACCAATCATGTTCCCATCACGGGGAATGGCGACACCGTCAGTTTCAGAAAGATTAATTCCTAGTGAAGAAGTATTTCTTCCACAAAAAACCCCAAAGTCCAATCCTTCCCCTTCTAATCCAACCGTAGAATCTGCTATCTTTGCTTTATCGACGTTTGCAAAATATGCATACCAATTTCCATCAGTTGCTTGAACCATCCTGAGGTTTTTACCGTTTAAAGTAACATCCGGTTCTCCTTTTCCCTCATCCGTATCTTGAATATTTGAATCGCGAATTACAACTTCAATTACCATTGATCCTGAAAAATGATTGTTGAATTTTGAATTCTCAGCTGAGACTGAAAGATTAGGATTGCTCCCTGCTTCTGCCTGAGAAATTGGTAAAAAAATAAGAGCAGAAAAAGTCAAAAGTAAAAGAAATCTTTTATGCATTGCAAAGGATTCTTAATTTTAATGACAAATAATCTTGTCGTATTATTCATCTTTTTAGAATACATGTAATAGTTAGATATGACATTTAAAATAAATGGAAATGTTTGTTCAGAGGACAAAGGTTCTTCAGATTTCTCTTATTGCAATTTTTTCTGCTTTTTTGGTTGAACTGATTTTTGGACTTTTTTCCAATAGTTTAGGTCTAATTACTGACAGCATTCATGCGTTGTTAGATAGTCTAGTTACTGTTATTCTTCTTTTGGCGGCTCGAATGGCCATAAAACCCCCCGACGAGGAGCATACTTACGGTCATGGAAAAATTGAATCATTAGGAGGTTTAATTGGTGGAATTGCAATATTTTTAATTGCAGTTTTTTTCATTTACGAGTCCATTCATAGATTACAAAGTCCTCCACCAAGTGTTTTACCAGGAGTTTTTGCTATTATCGGTGGACTATACACGATAGGGATTGACATTTTTAGAATAATTATTCTGAGAAGCTCAATTAACAAAATTGGAGGAACAACTCTTAAAGCAGATCTTTATCACGCTTTGATGGATTTAGGGTCTACACTTGTCGCAATTTTTGGAATCGTTTTAGTTACATATGGTTTCTACAGTGGTGATTTTTTGGCAGCACTAGTTTTGGGTGGGCTTTTAGCAGTACTTAGTTTAAAATTGATTTACAGGACTAGTCAAGAATTAACTGACATTATTTCGCCAGAGATGGTAAAAAAAGTAAGAGAGATAGTTACAAATACAGAGGATGTAATAGATGCCGGAGCAATTTTAATGAGAAGATCCGGCGATACAATTTTTGCAGACATTACAATATCCTTACGAGGAGATACCAGTTTTGAGGAAGCTCATAAGATTAGTAGTAGAGTTGAAAAAAATATAAAAAATGAAATTTCGAATTCAGCAATTACTGTTCATTTCGAACCTACTTGGAAAAATGTTCCACTGGATCTTAAAATCTTTGAGATTGCCAAAAAAATTGATGGTGTGAAAGGGGTTCATAACGTAAGTACTCATAAATCAAGGGGTAAAACCTTCTGTAATCTTCATGTGATGGTAGACCGAGAAAGCAACCTTGATTCTGCTCATAAAATTTCAGAACTTGTTGAGGAAAACATTCAAGAAAAAATTCCAGAAATGGAACACGTAACAATTCATTTAGAACCCTTCATAACTGTTCCAGAGAAATTTTACAATGAGGATAAGGTTACCGAGATGGAAATAAGAGAAATTTTAATAAAATATCCTGAGATAAAAAAAATAGGTCGAATCGTTTCGTTAAATTTTGAAAATATCCTTAAAATTGATATCGATTGTTCCTTTGATAAAGAATTGTCTATTGAAAAGGTTCATGATTTGATTTCAAAAATTGAACAAGTTATTAGGAAGAAAATTGACAATGCCGTAATCACAATTCATCCCGAACCAATCTGAATTCATACCAGAATACTCGTGAGATACATTATCAGCATTCCTATGACAAAACCAGATGCCACTGCTGCACTAGATAAATTCTGGTCTCCTTCGGAGCGAATCCACTTCATAATGGTTAAAATAACTTGAAAGATGGCTCCAGCACCAATCGCAAGAAAGATTACAGATGTAAATGGTGAGTAAACAAAACCTCCAATCCAGGCCCCAAAAATTGCGGGTGCTCCTGCAATCATACCTAGCCCTGCGAGCTTTCCTATCATCAACTTTCCCCTAGACATAGGGGCTGCAATTGCAATTCCTTCCGTTGTGTTGTGCAATGCAAATCCTACAATCAAAAAAGTACTAAATGCAATAGAGCCTAATCCTACCGCAGCTCCAATTGCTAATCCTTCGCCAAAATTGTGCAATCCAATTCCTATTGAAATCATAAGGGCTATTGCAACAGGTTTTGCAATTTTTGCTTTTTGGGAATTGTTTACTAATTTTTCACTGGTATAATACAATCCAAAAAAGGAAAAAACAACTACTGTTGTAACCAATAAAGCTCCATTAAAGCTTGCAGCGAGGCTTTCTGCGGAAACTTCTAGAGCTTCCTCCACTGAATCGATTGCAAGGAAAAGCAACAACCCTGCAGTCAGGGCTAAAAAGAAGTGATACTTTTGTTTACTGATTCTCTTGATAAATGGAAGCCATAATAATCCTATCATTACGGGTATAATTCCCACATAGGTCCCTACAATTGCAAAAAGTACTGCTAATTCTAGACTTGGTTGGATTGCATAGGCTGCTGCTTCAATCTCTTTTTCAAACCGTGTTCCATCATCTATTGTAATTCCAATAATGTATGGCTCTGCTTCATTCCAACTAAATGGAATTCTTACAATTGCAGATTCGTATCTTTCCAAACTTTTGTCTGGTTCTATTGCAGCAGGTTGTATCCTGTCATTGACATCTGCCATTGCGATTACTACAGGTATTGGACCTGTATTTCTCACAGTAACTTTAATCTCAGAATCAACAAAATCTACCTTCTCCATCGTGATTTCTGGTAGTGGAGTTCCAAGATCTAGAACATCTGAACCTGGACCAAAAATGTAAGCGACAAGAATTACCAAAAAAACAAATGGGATAAGTCCACTTGCTATGACTTTTCCTTGAGATGATTTTTTATTAAGTTCCATATTGTGACTCGGTTTGGCCGCTATCCTTTACAAGAAAGAGTCCAACCCATCCTTTTTCAGAAAACTCAACCTTGTGAGCATGAAATAGATATTTTCCTGGATAATCATATTTGAATTCCATTATTCCCCTTTCGGTTTGGGACAGAGTAATCATGTCCGTATAAAATGACGGCACAGTATCTGTACCGGTTGGATAGTAGTGGTATAGATTGCCATGTAAGTGAAGGTTGTTAATTGGATCAAACTCTACCATATTTACTACATATACTCTAATTAGTTCTCCAGTGTCAATTTGGATGGGATGATGTTGATAGTAAAAAGGAATTGTGTTTGCAGCATAAAAATTATTTTCGCCATCAAAATCAGTATCCAATCCATTTAGCACCATTATCATTTCATCTGCTGCTGCTCTTCCTTCTTTAGGATCTACAATAAAGACCCCATACAAACCACGAACAATGTGCTCTTCGAGTGGCATTACATGACAGTGATATGGATGGACACCGACTGGTCCTGCCTCAAATTCATAAACGAATTGACCACCACCAGAACCTACAATCTCAAATACTCCATCCATCTCTGCAGGATGTATTCCATGAAAATGGATCGTATGTTCTTTTGATCCATTATTAATAAAATTAATTCTTACAATATCTCCTTCGGTTGCACGTATAGTAGGTCCTGGAACTGTTCCATTAAAGGTCCATACATTAAAAAAAACACCGGGGGAAATCTCTTGTACCTTATCATCTTCCGCAATTATTGTAAACTCTCGAAGGGTTTTGCCGTTTTCTAATGTTGAAACTTCACCATAGTTAAACTCTCTTAAATATTTCTCAGGATCAAATTCTACAGTAGATACGCTGTAAACAGGATCCAAAACCTCCCCTGTAGTTTTAAAAACTCCACCAGTATGAGTTACAAAGGTTTTTTGCTCCTTTTGGGCTTCAGAGATAGAAGGGAAGACCAATACTGCCGAAATCCCAAAAGCGAAAAATAAAAGAATGCCCATAATTTTTGATCTTCCCAAAGTCAAGGTTACAATGTAGAGGATAGTCACATTATTTATAATTTAGCCTAAGCTAAATTTGTTACCTTAGACTAAATTTATTAAATTCGGTTATTTTAGACATTTGTAAAAAATTAGGTTTAAACTAAAGAAAGTCAGTGGTAAAAGAATGAAACGAACCGGTGTTTTTCTAACAATAGTTGGCGGACTTATTGGCATCGGCATCATCCTGTCCTTCTATGGAAATTATGTAATTTTTGAGGACCTAAAGAAATCTGATGGGGAGGTTTCACCAGAGCAAAGCCTTATTGTGGAAGTAGAATTAGATAGAAATAAAATTCAAAGGGGAATTTATGCTGTTCAAATAATTGAGCATACAGGAGAAGAGGTCCATGTTAGTATTTTAGATCCTTTCAATTCTGTATTAGAAACTCAAAAAGTAAATCAAGAAGTATTTGAGGGATTATTTGACGTCACTAGTTCAGGGACTTACAAATTGATAATTGAAAATGCCGGACAGAAGGTAAAGATCTTTGGCGTAATTGGTCCTGAACCCGATGAAGGAAAACGATCATTGGGATTTATCTCCTTATACGTATTGACAGTTGGCCTGGTTGGCATGATAGGATTGGTAGTTTATATAATTATAAATCGCAAAAAATCAATTAGTTGAGAAAACTATCCATTTTTTCTAATCCTTCAATTGCTGCACCAAAATTTTCTCCCTCTTCTACAACTTTAGTTAATTTGTCCATATTAGCAGAAAATATTTCTTGTCCATTTATTTTATTTTCAAAAATAAAATTGTGAGAAATAAGATATGATAATCTTTCACCAACCTCATTTTCAGAAAGGTTTGATTTATCAGCTAAATATTGAGAACTTTTTGGTCCATTTTCTAGTTCTGCGATTATTAAAGATGTAATTGGGTCGAACATACAATCTATTACTTTTTCCCGATCAAAAGAATCGTTCATTGGATTACTCGAATCCTTGTAAATTAATAATCTTTCTAAACTACTGGCAATATCTTTGGAATTTAGTTTTCCAAATTATCTAACATTATTCATTTAATTTATTAAGAAAAATACTTTCTCATAATCATTGCAAAAATTGTGTTCCAGAGACCCCTCTGGTAAAGGAACCCATTGTTTCTGTATAGATGTGGATTCTAGGATAGGGGTTAAAAGATGCTGCAAGTGTAGTCAATGGAACATTCAAGGAAAAAATTGGGCTGAGAATTCAGACTTTAGATAACATCTGGTTTTTTTATTAGAATTGTTTGCTCGTTTGAGATTGAATTTTACCGAAAAAACTTTGATTTAACGCCTAGCATGGTTTTTATCGGGGAAATTTTGAATTTTGGAATACTTGAGTAGCCAAGAATACAATCACATTGTTAGGATAGTTGGAAACGATATCCGTGGAGAGAAAAAAATGATAATAGGGTTAACTCAGATCAAAGGAATTGGATATAATTTCGCTACAGCAATTTTAGATACTTTAAAAATTAATCCCAATTCGAATGTTGGATACTTGACGGATTCAGAGGTACAAGCAATTGAAAAATTAATGTCTGATCCAAAGTCGGCAAACTTTCCTTCTTGGTTCCTAAATAGAAGGAAGGATGTTGAAACTGGAAAAGACATACATCTTTTAACTTCAGATATTGATTTTACTCTTAGAAATGATATTGAAAGAGAGAGAACCACAAACAGTTGGAGAGGGTATCGTCATCTTTTTGGTCTTAAAGTAAGAGGACAGAGAACAAGATGTACAGGTAGAAAAGGAGGAGCAGTAGGTGTAGCAAAGGGAGGAAAAGCAGGACCAGTAAAATCAACAGGAACACAAGAGCTAGCAGCCCCAACAGCAGAAGCTGCTTCTGCAACACCAGATACTGCAAAAAAAGATTCAGCACCAGAGAAGAAAACACCGGCGGAGAAAAAAGAATAGGTGAAATAAATGGGTGATCCTAAATATCCACGAAGATCATGGAGAAAACCAAAACGACCATTAAATTATGATTTAAAGATGGAAGAGTTGAAAACTATTGGTACCTTTGGTTTAAGAACAAAACGAGAAGTTTGGAAAGCTCACACAAAGTTATCGAGAGTAAGACACCAGGCCAGGTTACTACTTGCTTTGCAACAAGACATTAGAGAAGAAAAAGAACCAATTTTAATGAAATCTTTAGCAAGAATTGGATTAGTAAGTAATGATGCAACCTTAGATGATGTGTTGAATCTTGGAGTAGATGATTTGTTGAATCGACGCCTACAAACACAGGTTTTTAAAAAATTTGGATTTAAAACTCCATATCAAGCAAGACAAGCAGTAGTTCATGGTCACATAATGATTGGAGATAGGGTGGTAAACCTTCCATCATATACGGTGACCACTATGGAAGAAGATAAAATCAAGTTCACTGAGCAATCAAAGTTGCCAGATATTTTAGAGAAAAATAAGGAGTCCAACGTTAAATCCTCCTCCGATGTCGAGGATACCACGGAACAGATATCAGAGATTAAAACGGAAACTGCTCCCAAAGTTTCCGAGACAAAAAATCAAAGTTCTTCTTCGGATTAATTGTAAAATAAAGTAATCAGTAAATAACCCTAACACAACAAATAGAACAATTATGTGCTCAATTATCGGTTATTCTGGAAACGATGATGCTGCCCCCCTCATAGTCAAAGGTCTGAAAAGAATGGAGTATAGAGGATACGACAGTGTTGGTGTTGCTACGGAGTCAGATAAAAAGATCGAGGTAAAGAAAGGAGTAGGAAGAGTAGCAGAGGTAAATATTAAATATAATCTAGAGAGTCTGGCTGGAAAAATTGGAATTGGTCATACCAGGTGGGCAACTCATGGAAAAGTAACTGATGTAAATGCTCATCCGCATCCAAGTAATTCCGGACAAATAGCAATAGTCCATAATGGGATAATTGAGAATTATGAGGAATTAAAGAATGATTTGAAAAAAGAGGGATACAAGTTTCATAGTGAAACGGATAGTGAGGTTATAGCAAATCTTTTGCAAAAAAATTATCAAAAATCAAATGATGTGAAAACCACTGTCATGAAAACTGTTTCAGACTTGAAGGGTCATTTTTCTTTTATTGCAATGTTTGATAATGGTCAACTCGCTGCCGCAAGATTTCATGAGCCACTAATTATTGGAGTGGGAGAAAAAAATTATTTTTTATCCAGTGATGTATTGGGATTTATTGAACAAACGGATGA
>JBFIPZ010000023.1:0-12137 GCA_041609855.1 Nitrosopumilaceae archaeon
ATAAACTCCCATGGAAAAACAGGAGAAACAGTTATGCAATCTATAGTAGACAATTTACAGTAATCTAATTAAACTAAAAATTAGGATGTATTTTTTGAAATTCACTGCTGATAATCGAATTATTTTGTAATATATAGGAAAATTGGAAATAAAATGAATTTGCTTTGGTATTAGAGTCCTTCAAGTTTCAAACCCCTCAAATTACCTATCTCATTAAAAAAAAATTATGGGCGCAGGTAATCGTAGCTTTATTCCTAGGACTAGCTTTGGGTATATTTTTAGGGCCAGAGGTAGGAATTGTTGATAAAAATATAGCAGAAATAATTACAGATTGGTTATCAATACCTGCTAATTTATTTCTAAAAATTATCCAAATGATAATTATTCCATTAATCTTTGCATCAATTATTCGAGGGTTAACATCCTCCGGTAGTATAGAACAACTACAAAAACTTGGATTGGGTGTGTCGTTGTACTTTGTTGCAACAACCGTAATAGCATTAACTATCGGTATTCTTGTTGTCAGTGCCATTGGGCCTGGAAATTTTATTGACAGTGCATTAATTCGAGAAAATTTTGGACTCGAGGAGGTGGATCCAGTAGAGCAATCGGATTGGAACCTTCAGGATATTCCTCAAAGCGTTGTCAGTTTGATACCTAGCAACCCACTTGCATCTTTTATGTCTGGCGAGATGCTGAGCATTATTGTTTTTGCATTAATCGTTGGCGTCTCTATGATTTCCTTACCAAAGCAGAGCTCAAAGCCCATACTTGACTTGTTAGAATCTGTACAAAAAATTACCATGAAGGTAGTGTCCTGGGCAATGCGATTGGCTCCTTTTGCAGCCTTTGGCTTAATGGCAGGAATCACATCAAAAGTTGGCCTCTCTGCACTAACCGGACTTGGGGCATACATGTTAACTGTAATAATTGGGCTTTTTGCAATGATTTTCATTTACATAATAATTATCAAAATTTTTGCAAAAAGACCAGTATTCTCTACTTTTGCAATGATGAAGGATGCTCAACTTCTTGCATTTTCAACATCAAGCTCTGCTGCTGTAATGCCCCTTTCAATTAAAACTGCAGAAGAAAAAATGAAGATAAAACCAAAGGTTTCTCAATTTGTAATTCCCCTAGGTGCAACAATTAACATGGATGGAACGGCCCTGTACCAAATAGTCGCAGTGTTTTTTCTTGCTCAACTCTTCAATATTGATTTGAGTGTTACTACAATTCTTTTAATTACAGTGACTGCACTTGCTGCATCAATTGGTGCGCCATCAGCTCCAGGAACTGGAATTGTGATACTCTCTACAATTCTAATTGCAGCAGGGGTGCCACCTGTTGGTGTTGTACTATTACTCGGAGTAGACCGGTTGTTAGATATGACAAGAACAATGGTCAATGTCACAGGAGATCTTACTGCATGTCTATTTTTTGACAAGCGATTAAAAACAGACGATCTACCTGAAGAAAAAGTATCAAAACCGACATAAAAAAAGATCATAAAAATAATTTCAAAATTCTTTCTTTGGTTTATTTATTCCATAAATAGAAAAAATACAGATTTTAATTAAACCAGAATTTACTAAATTAAATGGAGTATTTCCAATTAGAGGAGCCAAACGTTGAAAAGCCTATAGTAATTGCTGCCATGCAAGACATGGGAAATGTTGGCAGTATAGTTGTTAATTTTATCAATCAAAGTTTGCATACAAGAGAATTTCGGACAGCAAAAAGTCAATTTCCTGCCTATGTTGTTGATAAAGGGGGTTACATTGATGTGCCAATAGAGAGCTGGGAGTATAAATTCACAGAAGGGTTGATTATTTTTGGAGGGGGAACTGGACAACCACAAAATAATCAAGAATTACATTCTTTGTGTCAAGACGTGATTGATATCTCAAAAAAATATTCTGCCAAATTCATCTATACTCTGGGAGGTTTTCATACAAATAGACAATTAGATAAAAATCCCAAAACCTTTGTTACCACCACCTCAAAGGACCTAACTAAACAAATGACTCAAATGGGAATTGATACTACCCCACAGCAATCCGTCATAACAGGCTTTAATGGATTGATTTTGGGTTTTGCAAAGCAAAACGGTATTGCCGGCATTGGAATGTATGGGGAACTAAATGACCCCAAAATCCCACAGTATAGGGCAGCCATTAGCATTATTAAAACACTAGAAAAACTAACCTATAGAAAACTCGGAGATACCACCAGTTTAGAATTGATGGCCCAAGAGATTGAAAAAAGTTTTGAAAACTAGGTTTATGGGAATTTCTAATTAATTATTGAGAGTAGTTTTCCTTAGTGAATAGCAATTATTTTTTGGAAAAGAAAAAAAGAAGCTATTATGCTTAACAGGTGTTTATTGTAGGACCGTTTCAGGCACCAAAAGCCTAAAAATCGGTAATATTTTGCAGATCCTTTAAATTTTAAAATCACCAATATAGATCATGATAATTCATTGTGAATGCGGTGTCTGTAGACACCCAATTGAAGAAGAATGTATTGAAAAAGAGTGTACCTGTTGCAGTAATTTTCATATACGTTCAGGATAGATTTAGCTCATTAAAAAATTTCTAAACTAGAAAAAAAATAAAGGGAAAATTAATTTCCTCTTGTTGGTTGTATGGGACACAAAAATGCCGATACGTTTCTTTCAATTGAAACGTCACCTGCATTTTCTGCATCTAGTACTGCTTGCTCAGAGTCAAGTAGATATGGTGCAACGTTGAATGTCACCTCATTTACTATCCAATGACCGCCATGATAGTTACGATCACCTGGCGCTACAGCGGCAATGCCAAGCTGATCTTCCACAGGATTTGTAACCAAATAGAAATCATCTAATCCTTTTTTGATTTCTGATGGGGGTACTACTGTTCTTACAATTTCCCCTTCATAGTACAACATTCCAAATCCTGGTGTTGCAGCAAAGGCAGAACCTACAGGAATTGCCATTAAGGCAACTATTCCTGCGATCGATGCCATAGGTATGATTTTTTGCATAGTTGAAAATTTTTTTTAGATAATAAAGGAAATTATCCAATTTTCACCCCAATCTTTTTTGTTAAAGATATTCCATCATTCTAGTCATTGAGAATTGTAACTATTTTTTGAGAATTTCAAGTTATGTTTAATACCAATTTCCATAAATAATTTCTAAATGAATAGGTTTTCTCCTATTTTGGGATTATTTGTTTTTTTGTCCTTAGTTGGTATTGATGCCTTTGGTCAGGAAAATAGTACCGAAGATTTTGGAATTTCTATAGAGACTGACGAGAAATTAATTGAAACCTTGACCCCAATGTTGCCCTTTATTGGAATTATTATTGTAATAGTTATCGTTGCCATTATTTTGGTATTAAAAAGGGTAAACAGAAATGATGATGACTATGAGGATGATGAAGTAGATGATGACTCTGAAATGTTGGATTCCTTAATGGAAGAAAAATTTCAAAAAATTCAAACAGGAACAGAGTCAGATAATACAGATGCTTTGGACCCTGATTTTTTAATTCAAAACAAGGTAAGAATGATTTCAAAGCTTCAGGAAAATAAAATTGGAGACCATGAACGGTTAGAGGAAATCAAAAAGACTCTGGTAGATTTTGGCAGTTTTACTCAAGCTGATAATGAATATCTTGAGGAGCAATTCAAAGAATATGAAAAAATTGCTGAACACAATAGTGAAGAGAAATAAAATATTTTAAAAATAATTTGTAGAAAATTTAGACACGAATAATTTCTTGTCTAACTAAAAATTCAATCCCATATGCAAAGTCCCCATCTGTGATTGAGCCGCTAGACCACCAGCATGCATTATTTTTTACCCATAGTGGGATTTCCTGAGATTTAATAAGACTTGGTGAAGTAGGAGGAATTACAATAATTCCATTATTCATTAGATATTGAATTCCTTCAACAAAGGAATCATCGTTTATTTTATCCTCACACCAGAATGATGCCACATTTTTTACCCAATTTGGAATGGATGTTAATGGCGGGTTTACAGTAACGGTAAAAGATACAGGAGTTGCAAAATTTCCTGCAGAGTCTTTTGCTGTGCATTTTACTACCGTATTACCTATACCAAAAAAGTAACCAGAACTTGGCTTGCATATTGGACGAATTTTTTTATCTGTATCATCTATTACTTGTACATTAAAGGTAACTTTAGCAACTCCATCACGTGTTTGGGCCTCTACTATGATATTTTCAGGTGCTAAAATTATTGGAGGGGAAACATCTTTTTGAATAAACGTCCCGCTACTAATGAATATCATTGATATTTTATTTTCTAGCTCTCCAAAAGACAATTGGATGGAATAATCTCCACTTTCCTTATAGAAAGAACCTCCTGCAAGAAATTTAAAACTAAAAGAACCTTTAGAGTTAGGAGTAACTTGTCCCAAAGTTACAAGGTTTTCAGAAGGGTCTGAGACCTGATAGGATAGTTTAAGATCAGAGTGAGTTTCAAAATTATAATTGATAATTGTCCCACTAACAATGACCATTTCTCCGTTTATGTAGGAACTTTTGTTGGTATGCGCAGCTATACTTGGGCTAGTGTCTCCAAAGGCTGAAAAACCTACAGAATTTGAAACTAGAATAATTGCCATTACTGTAAAAATTGGTATCGTTATTGGTTTTTTCATTATTTTACTAGGATGCCTGAAAAAATTAAATGTGTTGTTGTTTTCTTTTGGTAAAATTTTCCAAAAAATAATTTCCAAATTCACTATGGCCTAACTAAGATATTTTCCAAAAAGTCACCTGCTCCCCAAAGAAGAACAAGCCCTACAAAGGAAAAAATGATGGTATACATAACTAATGATAATAATCTATGTGTCCTTCTTCTACTAGGAAATCTCCTCACTATCTATAAAGAGATGATATGTTATTAAAACATGCTATAGCTTTTATCTTTCCCAAAAAATAAAATAAAATTACTCCAAAATTATATACCATTAAATGATTAAACTTGAGAAATTGTCTTCTTTTCTACAAAAATGGTTTTACCCAACGATGATGTATTTGAAACGTACCACCCATCTATAGAGTGTTCCTTGATATGCTAGAGGACAAAAATAATTTCTAAATATTGAATGTACAAATCATTTTTGGTAAAAACCAATTTTCATCAAATAATATTAGATAATAGTTGCCTCTGGTATAACTATGATGACGAAAATTTTTGCAATTACCGTTGCATCACTAATTCTTTTAGTTGGAGCAACCCATGTTCAACATTCCTTCGGTTTAACATGTGCTGGTCCAACTATTGAAGAAGAGTTTTCCAAATCAAAGTGGGTCTTTTTAGGGAAATTTGTTTCAGAAGTCGATGCCGGTATTTTTTCAGATAATACAATTTTGAATTTTGAGGTAATCGAAAACTACAAAGGGAAATCTTCTCCAATGATGAAAGTATTAAACAGTCCAACCTGGCGTCATTCGTTTTCCACACAAGAGTCTGTCATTTTTGCAGGCCCAAATTTATATGGACAACCAGAGTTATTTCTATGCACAAACTCTGGAGAAACATCAGACCAAGGAATTTCAAAAGTTAGGGAAATAAGTGAAATTCTTGAAAACAATCCAAATGTACCCTCCCCTAGGACTCAAATTAAAAGCGGTATAGAACCTGAAAATGTTTTATGCAGAGAAGATCTAGTTTTAATTTTCAAAGCAACCGATTATTCCCCAGTTTGTGTCAAGCATTCTACAGCCCAAAAACTATTGGAGAGAGGATGGACTAAATTAGGGAATCCATAAAAAAATCCTAAATTATTTAAAGAAAAAATGAGTTGTAAATTAAAACTCTATTTGTTCTCCTTCATTCATGGAGTAGGATTGATAATGTCTTTTACCTTTGACATCAAACCAACTAATTTTCATACTTACCTTTCCTCTGGAAACCTTCTCAATTTTCATGGTGTCGGCCATTTTGAGATGGTCACTAATTTGTAATTTACTCATTTTTTGAAAAATCATAAAACTAGATTTAGATTTTTAGAGTAAATTTTTCTTACTAGTTACCTAAAAGTGATTTTGTTTAATTCTAATTCTTTAATGCAGTAAATTTGAAATTAATCTATTTTGAACCAATGCTAAAGACAACTTAGAACTAATTTCTTATTTTTGTGGGGGTGGTTGTTGATGATGTATTTTTTCAGGTTGAATTTTCAAAATTATTCTTTGCTCATCGGGAGTTCTAAATGGGTATTTGTCTGCACCAAAATACTTTTTGGCCAATTGGTCAATATGCTCATCAGCTCCTTGCTCAGTAATGTCTGTAACCTTTCCCCTAACTGCTACCATGTTGTATGGATTCTCTTGGTCATAAATTGAAAGAGCAATCCTATTATCTCGCCTGATATTTTTTTCCTTTACCCGTCCTCCAGCAGTATTTATCAAGATGGTATTTCCATCCAAGTCAACCCAGGTAGGTGCAACATGTGGAGAACCATCATCCATCAAGGTGGCAAAAGATGCAAAGTTTTTTCCTTCAAATAGTTTGGCAATCTCAGGGGTAATTGTAGCTTGAGTCATGACTATCTTGGATTAATCTCTAATTTTAGGATAGTGAGAGATACATGTACTCTAAGCTTTTCAGGAAAAAATTATTTCAAAATGAAAAATTACAAATATTGTTAGGCCCGGCCATTATTTGGAGAGTTTATGGAAAAAGTTTGCTTTGATTGCGGGATGAAAGACCAAACATGGACGGGTCCCGTCTTCTCATCGGGAGTAAAACTGCGCGAATTTTATCAGAATCTTGGGGTCACCGATACAGTCGTTGATAAAATGCAAGACAGCGATTTGCTGTGCTCAAAATGTGCAATAAAGGCAGAATGCCGACACGCCCTAAAGTGCTATGAATATTACAAGGAAAAATGGACGCCAGAACAATACGAAATTTGGGCCAAGAACAATACAAAGCTAATATCTATTGCAGAAGATGAATTAAAAGAACTAGAGAGGGCAGGCTCTGATGATTATATCGCTGGTCAAACAGCCTACACCCAACCCAAAATCAGAATAAATACTGAAAAACTTGCTATCATTGAAGGAAACCCCAAAGAGCAGGGCGAGATTGACTCTTCAGGCCAGGCAATTATTAACAGTGAACTAGCTAAAAAATTTGAAGAATTTTGTGCCGCTCACAAAGGAAAAATTATTGATTGGAATACCGCCCAAAGCAATTCTGGTAATTGGCTTATCTTTCTGAGGTATACTGATTAATTACCTAAATGATTTCAGAATGAATTGTTTTTTGAAAATTCAAATCCTTTGTAACTGTTTGTAAAATTTCATCAAGGTCCATGGACTTTTCTAAACAACCGTTGATTCCATCCCTGTTTAACAAATCCATCACGTGATTATTATGACCAAACGGTGCAGGCAACATGAAAATATTCTGATCTTGTAGTATTTCATCTGTTGCCAATAATTTTATAATTTGTAAACCACTAAACCCTGGCATATACATATCTAAAAGTATTACATCAAATTTTTCTTTTTGAATATAAAGAAATCCTTCCCATGGATCATTAGTTACCGTAGTTTGAAGGCCATGAGAATCAAAAAACTTTGAGAGCATTGTTGTAGTTTCTTTTTGGTCATGTATTATGAGCATTCTAGGGGTCCCATGCCTCTCTTTTTGGTTTACATTTTTGTGCAAGGCTTCAATTTGTTGAAAGCTTGAAGGTTTTTTCTCTACTGAATGAATTCCAAACTTCATTAATTCTTCAGCCTGAGTTTCGCTGAATTCTAGCAAACTTGTGACAACTATTTTTTTTAATTCTGATGGTCTTTTTTCCTTTAAATCCTTGAGAAAATCTATCCCTGAATATTCTGGCATACGTATATCCAAGAGGATCAAGTCAAAATCATTTTTTACTACAAGTTCTAGACCAGCCTTTCCCTCATTGACACTTTTGATTGTATTTCCCTCTACAGTAAACATGTCTGCAAACATTTCACATATTTGTGGAGAGTCATCAATTTGGAGTACCTTCACAAATACTATTTTGAGACAAAAATCATTATAACAAATGGGTGTTCATTTTGAACAAAATCTGTCATAAATGTTAGAAACATTTGTTACAATGGTTTTTTCCCTCACCAAAAATAATTTTTAATTCTGTTTACCCCTCCAAGGGTGTCAAATCTGAATTCTTTTTTCTAAATTTCTTATTTAAAAAATAAATTAAGATTATCAAAACAAATCCAATTACTATAATATCCAGAAAATATGCAGAAATATGGATTTCATTGATCCCATCTTTCCCATACAAATTGACGACTGAATTTACATCATAAACAGTAATTTCGTATTTAATCTCGCCAGGAATATTGTACTCATAAGGGTCTATCATAATTGATGGTGAATGAATCCCATTCCCGAATTGGTCTTTTATAAAATCACTTTTTTTAAACTTTGGATGATCAAGACCTAGACTGTGACCAATTTCATGGCGTAAAGTACTCTGGGTATCTTGGGCAAGTTGGTTTTTGAATCCTATGATTTCAGCTTCTTCCCAAACCTCTCCGTCAATCTCTATTGTCCTCCCACTATACTGATAGGAAGGCTCTAGATAGAAGATCACAATATCGGAAAATATAAGATAAGAGTCAGCATATCCAGAATATTCCCATTCTCCCTCTGGTGGATGTCGCTCAAAGTAAATATTTACAGTACAATCCTTATCAAAAAGAAATTCTTGTTGCTTTTGAATTGATAATTTAACAAATTCAAAATCCCACCCCTCTGGATTATTTGTGGCCTCAACAAGTTTTGTTTCCCAATCGGAAACAGCATTTTCTGCCATATTTATCAACTGTAGTTGGGCATCAGGCATTTGAGTATCCTCAAACTCCATAGCGCAAAAAAGAGGTGGTTGCTCCAGCAAATGATCAGGAATATAGTAATACTCTTCTGCAAAAACAAAGGACGCTGAAAACAATCCAGGGATTAAGAGCAACCCAATAGAAATTAGTTTATTCACTGTATCATGGGGTTATGGGAAAAATTAAGTGTGTTGCAATTGTATTCTAAAAAATTCTAAACTCAATCAAATTGCAAAATTGAATTCCCTTTATTCCTTCAAATTTCGATGACTATCAATAACAGATAATATTATCAATATTGCATAGTTGTATGAAATTGAAAAGTCATGCACAAACTCCAACTGAATACCTTAATTCAATCGATGAGCCTCGAAGAAGAGACATTAAAAAATTACACAACTTTATTCGAAAAACAGTCCCAAACCTAAAGCCGCACATGAAATTTGGTATGCTAGGATATGGTACTTTTCATTACAAGTATTCTTCGGGTCGTGAGGGTGATTGGATGGTAATTGGACTGGCAAATCAAAAACACTACATTTCTCTTTATTCTTGTATGTCTGATGGGAAACAATACCTACCTGAAAAACACAAAAAAAATTTACCCAAAGCCAACATCGGTAAAAGCTGCATACGATTTAAGAAATTAGAAGATATTGATCTTGGGGTAATAAAACAACTTTTGGAAGAAACCGATCAGATTGCCCAAAAAAAATCTCCTTCATAAAATGTAAGGAAAATTAAGAATCTTAAAATAAATTCCTCAAATATTGAATGAATGTTAAATAAAATAGTAGTTTACTTTATTGACCTTCAAACCATCAATTAATTCAGATTGAATATTTACGATACTAGGACCATCTCCTGTGTGATTTGTAAAAAGGCAATAGGTGAGGTCGACTTTGATGCTCAAATCATTCGTCCAAAATGTGGTCAATGCGCAAATCCTACCTTGCACCCAAAGGACAAAATGCCGTATTTGATACCTCATTAATGCAGAACAAAACCTCTTTTTGGTTTTAGGAAAATTCTTAGATATGATAAAAGCCCATAGATACCATGGGGCTAGTTAAAACCACTAGGTTAATCAAACAAGACGAAATTTTTGAAATTGAGGTTCCCAAAGAATTTGTTACAAAACTTGATTGGAGAAATGGACATATTTTAGAAATCAACCTACAGGGCGAAAAATTGGTAATTGAAAAACTCCATGGGTTTGTGGGTTCCTAACCTTCCTTGTTTTTATTTCCAAAACAATGGAGGATTGCTGCAGAAACTTATCAAAGTTACAAGGAATCCATACAAGAAAAATAAACCCATCAAAATATAACTGCAGAGAATCCAATTCTAGTATGGTTCATAAAATACAATATTTTGATGCAGAACAAATACCACAAGGGGAATATCTTCAAGACGTAGTAAATGACTTTCTTGCTCAAAAAGGTGAGAAAATTATTGCTGTTCACCCAGTTTTAGGAAAGTCCTTATTGGTTCATTACAAGGAATAAGTAGAGAAAAACCAAACACTACAAGGACTTAATACACTGGAAAAGTAAGTTACCTTGATGATTGCTTTTAATTTGGTCAGCAGAATTTCAATCCAAGCTAAAACTATCTTGGATAGTGTGAAATATTTCTAACAGTGAATCCATCCAAACTTCTGAAATTGACAAATTGTTGCAAAAAAATGTTGGAAAAAAGGTTCTTATCCGACTAAAAAACAATATCACCGTTCAAGGAAAACTGAAAAATTTTGATCAACACTTGAATTTATCGTTAACAAATGGTGATGTGCAATTCAACGAAGAAACCAAGCCATTTAAAGACACGCTAGTGCGGGGCAGTGAAATTTTGGTGGTATCCCTAACAGACTAGTATTTCAAACCCAAAATAAAACCCAATTTTAGAAAAGACTAACCATATTATACTCTAAAAAAAAACAATATCATGATACAAAATCAAGAATCTAAAATTTGTCTACAAATCAGATTATCAAACCTAAAGGAAATGTACCAAAATTTTGGGATTAAATTCATTACAACTATTTCTAATTTTGGAGGCAAGATCTGATGCTTATTTGCAACAAGTGCTACAATGAACACCACGACCAGTGTATGGGTAAAGCAGGAATGTTTGATTGTGGGTGTAAATGTATCAGGGATGAAAAATAATGGAACTCTTGGAAGGAAAAATTCATCTGTGGATTGATAGTGCCAGATATGTAAAGGCAAAATCTGGTGTCTATATTTTTTATAATAGAAAACAAGAACCAATATTTATCGGCTCTAGCGAGAATTTACAAAAACAATTCTCAGAGTATTTGGATTCAGACTTTGGTGATGATACATGCAAACAAAAAACACATTCCTACCAGAGAATTTTTACAGAAGACCAAGGAGAGAGGAAAAAAGAATTACTCGAAGATTTCAAAAAAGAATACGGTAGATTGCCTGAATGTAACTCTGAATAAAATTATTTTTTGGAAAACAATTTTAACAAAGAACTAGTAAATTACAAAATTGTAACACAAAAAAAATAACATTTGATCTTTAGTATCAAGGTATAGTAATTCTTTAAATCACTTGATCAAATCGAAATTAATGAACAGACAACGACAAATAAATGGAAAGAAACTTCTAATGACTATCGCAGCTTCTACAGTTTTGCTTGGTGCAATTTTCACGGTAAGCTTTGGAGAACAAAATAATGCATTTGCAGCAAAACCACAAGAAAACGGTTCTGGAAAAGATGTAATTGCAATGAGTAATGGTTATCCAAGCGGAGGACATGAAAATCTAAACGTACACGGCAAAAAACTCGATTGGACTGGAGATTGCACCCCTGGTGGAAAATCAATAAACATTCCACTGTATACTGCAGGATTACCTGAGCAAACTATCCAGATTGTGTCTAACAAAAAATCAAGTCAGGCTGATTTGACTGCAATAGACCCATGCTCTGAACAATTTGATGGGGATCCAGCAAAAGTTCAACTCCCATATGTTGATGAACAAGGCTACTATGTATTTGCAAGATCAGCAGCAACCCCAAATAACAATGCTGGTGATCCAAGTAAAATCATGATAACTCCAAATGGAGTCCTAGAGGCATGTAATCAAGATGCTCTTAATGACCCAGATAATGACTTTGGTGATTTAACCTCATGTTATGATGAGAATGGTGATCTGGTTGAAACAATAGCACTAGGATTGGTAACAAACGATGGTGTTTACAAGACAGAAAATGCAGAATTTGTAAGATACGAT
>JBFIPZ010000024.1:0-11644 GCA_041609855.1 Nitrosopumilaceae archaeon
ATCATTCCAAGAAAGTAGCTTTTTGGATACTTTGTCCAGAAGTTCTTGGGTTAACAAGGATCTATTTTCCTTAATAATTATTAATGGTCGTAAAACTCTACCTGCATTACAGTTAACATAGAGTCTCTTGGTAGCTCCTTCTTTGTCTGATTGATGGAATGAAATTCCAACATGAGGATGAATCTTTGAGTTTCGTCTCTGCTCTCTAAGAGATTCAGCCAGTTGTTCACCGTCTTTAAAATATCCTATTAATTTTCCATCTACAAATATCCTCGTTCCATCTTTTTTTAGATCGTTTTTTGCATCAAAGAAATGAACTGTTCCCAAGTCATATAATTTCTCTACAATCTCTTCTGAGGGAATATTTACAGAGATAATTCCTGAAAGTGCTAAATTTTTTACAAGACCACAATTAGAACCTTCAGGGGTTTCACTTGGACAAATCCTTCCAAAGTGAGTTGCATGTAGATCTCTTGCTTCAAAGTTTGGTTGAGTTCTACTCAAAGGGGATTGAATTCTTCTTAAATGGCTAATGGTAGATAGATAATTTGTTCTATCTAATAGTTGAGTTACTCCAACTCTGCCTCGTCCCCAATTTCCAGTTGCAATAGCATTGTTTAATTTATCACTAATAATTCCTGGACGAATCGCAGCAGCTACTGCATTTATGCCCCGCTTTTGGCCCGATCTCTCTAATTGATATTTCATGTCTCTAACTAAATTTCTAAAGGCGGTTCGGAAAAGATCTGCCAACATTTGCCCAGCAAATTTTATGACTTTATTCCCATAATGATCTTTGTCATCTGGATAAATCCAACCTAGTTTTAGTTCAAGTAATTTACATGCAGCTTCTCCCAAAAATTGTGCTTTTTCTTTTCTATTTTCAGGATGTTTTCCCAAGTGAGGCAATAATCCCCAATCCAATAGTGTCTCGGCTCGTTTTATTTGAAATTCCTCTAACATTCCAGGTGCAATTCTTTTACTGATATAAACAATCGAGTCTTTTGATGTGGGAACATCCGAAGCCTTTTCAAATGACCCTTCTAATTCGTCTTGAACTTCCTCAACCAGTGAGACTGCAGCAGCTGCTTCCTTATCTGATTCTAATCCAAGAGCTCTCATTAAAATTACAACTGGAATGTCTACTGGTGATCCTGGAATTCTAGCTACGATAAGTCCATCATTTTTCATTACCAATTCTAATTTTGCACGGTACCCAACAATTGATGAATATACTTTAGCTTTGAAAACAATATTTCCTCCAACCGTCTCTCTATCTACAATTATTTTGTTGTAAGAGAGATCCTCTAAACCAACAATTACTCTCTCAGACCCATTAATAATAAAATATCCACCCGGATCATTAGGATCTTCTCCGTGTTCAACCAATTTTTGAGACGAAAAATTATTCAAAATACATGCATTGGATTTAGCCATTACTGGTACATCACCAATATGAACAAATCGAGATTCTAAAATTTTTCCATCTTCGATTACGCTTGCTTCCATCATTACTGGGGCAGAGTATGAAACATTTCTAAGTCTAGCTTCGGCTGGAGTTATGTGAGTTATAGAACCATCAAGTTCCATCATTCTGGGTTGTTGAAGTTTTACTTTGCCTAATTGAATTTTGTAAGGATATTCTGCATTTTCAATTTCTATTTGACCCACCTCATTAATTATACTCTGGAGACCTCTCTCTAAGAATTCATCAAATGAATTCAGATGTTGGCGAGCAATTCCTTCCCTTTTTAATATATCCTGAATAATGGGCCAACGTTTTGTTGAGGGATTTACCATCTAAACTTCCACCACATATCGATAATAATAGCTCTCTCCAGCAGTTGGACTTTTTCTGGTGATTTTTATCATATCACCTGGTTTTACACCAAGTTCTAAAATAGCCGGATCATTTACAAAAATTAATGGTAGTTCTGTGGGTTTACAGTTGTATTTTTTTAAAACCTCTTCAGCATCTTTTTTAGAAATTATTTCATGCTTGGGTACATAGACATGATCTGGGACAAGAACTTGATTTTTTTTAGTTGCCAATTTTTGAACCCTCACAACAAACATTAGATGTAACGATAAATAATATGCACAAACTGTCAAAAACTCCCTTTGAGGTTAATATATATCTAATCTGAAATTCGTCAGTATTTTTTCTTTTTAGTCAATAATTTTTTTCATAACGTTAAATAGTAGAAATCTGAGCGTACAATTGATGAATACTCGTCTATCGGTGTTTTCCTTATTTGCGATCATGGTTGCAAGTATCGGAATAGCACCCGCATTTGGACAAATAGTGGAACCAATCGTTGTTACAACTGATAAGGCATCCTATTCGGAAGGCGATACAATCATGGTTACTGGAACGGTAAGCGAAAGTCTTTTCGGATATGCTATTAGCATCGAGGTCTTTGCCCCTAATGGAAATAAAGTAGCCGTTGATCAAGTTATGCCAGGAGCAGACAAATCATTTGGTACACAATTTACCGCCGGAGGAAATCTCATGAAGTTTGCGGGAGATTATACGATTAAAGTACTCTATGCAACCGAAAGTCGAACCGCAGAGACCACCTTTTACTTTGATGGAATAAGCGATTCTGGGGAACCCAACTTACTTCAGGTAGTGGGGACAGATTTCTGGATAAACTTTGAAATCACAGGTGGAAAACTTTTATCAATTACACCTGATGTAGATGCAAATTCTATCATCATTGCGATAGATGCTTTTGATGATGGTCAACTGACAATTACTCTACCAAGAGAACTGATCGATGCTAAGATTGGAGATAGTGATGATGACTTTTTCGTCTTAGTTGATGGTGAAGAAGTAGACTTTGATGAAACAACCACATCCACAGACAGAACTCTAGTAATATCATTCCCAGCAGGTGCAGAGGAGATTGAGATTATCGGAACACATGTAGTCCCAGAATTTGGCGCAATTGCAGCTTTGATCCTAGCAGTAGCAATTATATCGATAATTGCAGTATCTGCAAAATCAAGACTAAGTATAATGCCAAGATACTAAACCTACAACTTTTTTTCATTTTTTAAATATCTATAAATACCAAGATAACGGGTGTTGAAACAGGATGAATTTCAAAGGTTTACCAACATCGATCATGTTGGTTCTAATGGCAATATCACTAGTATCAATATCTTCGATTCACCAAGATGCTTTTGCTCAAGTCCAAGGCATGTCTTTAACTGCCCAAGCATCAGAAGGATCTGATACCATCTTAATTCGTGGCCAAACAGCCAAACAAGTTACAGATATTACATTTACTGTGACATCTCCTGATGGATTCAACAGATTAGCAGTAGATCAAGTAACTCCCGATGCAAATGGTAAGTATTCAACTGAAATAAAAATCAGCCCATTATGGAAACAAAATGGGTTCTATACCATAACTGGCATGCAAAGTGTTAGTAAAAATTCAATATACACAATGTCAGTTGAAGTTGAAATATTAAATGGAATGGCAGTTGAGACTTTGATAACAGAATCAAATTTGGAAACAGGTATTTTTATGCCAAAAGAGAATCTTGTGCAAAAAGGGTTATCGATAAGGGCCAACGCGATAGAAGGCTCGACGATAATAGGCATTACCGGACAAACGGATAGAGCCAACCCAGATGTGACGTTGAAGGTTATTGCACCAAATGGTAATGTGGTTTCTGTGATGCAAATAACACCCGATCTAGATAACAAGTTTGCAACCAACATTACCACAGGAGGTCCATTATGGATTCAAGATGGAGATTATACCGTAACTGCACAACAAGGAGAATCCCCAGATCATAAGGCTTCAGTAGTTGTTGGTATTGTAGATGGAAAAGTTATTCCAGAATTTGGCTCTATTGCAGCTTTGATTTTGGCAGTGGCAATTATTTCAATAATTGTCGTTTCTACGAAGTCAAAACTCAGTATAATGCCAAAATATTAGATCTGTATTTTTTTTTCATTTTTTAAATATACATAAATAGAGATTATTGTGAACCGCTTATAGGATGAACTACCGTACGTTTTTTGTGCTGCTAGCCATATCTACCACGGTAAGTACTTTAGCAATATCATCAGCATATGCTCAAGTATCATGTCCAAATTGTGAATTAGATGATCCACGAGGTATTGCAAAACAGCTACTAATGCGAGATCTTCCACTTTCTCTTTGGATTGATAAATCAATGTATGCTCATGGTGATACCATTAAGGTGGGAGGCCATGTGGCAAGTGTAATTTCTGGAACTCCAGTTACACTTACAGTGAGAAATTCCTTAAATTCGGTTATTGCGATTGACCAAATCCCAGTTAACGAAAATGGGGATTTTAGTACTACTTTTAATACAAAAGGTAGTCTTTGGAAACTTGACGGAGATTATCGTATCAAGGCCAGTTATGGAAGTAATGTCAAAAGCAATCAAGTCTTATTTGAAATAATTGGAGGGATGGTTTCGGAGCCTACTAAAAGTAAGTGTGCAGCCTCAGAATTATCTATAGAGGGTATGTGTGTACCATTTACAATTTCAGATGGAACCGTAACTGGAGTAAGTGTCAATCCTGATGACAAATCTCTCATCATAATGATCAGTGCAAACAAAGATGGAACCTTTACAATATCTCCATCAAAAGAAGTTCTTACTGGTGCCTTTATGGTACTTGTTGATGGAGAGGAATGGGATGATGCAGAAATAACTGGTAAAAAAATCACTGTAAACTTTTTTGCAGGTACTGAAAAAATTGAGATTTTTGGAACACATGTAATCCCAGAATTTGGTGCAATTGCAGCTTTGATCCTAGCAGTAGCAATTATATCGATAATTGCAGTATCTTCAAAATCAAGACTAAGTATAATGTCAAGATACTAAACCTACAACTTTTTTTCATTTTTTAATAGTAAAGGAGATATAGAAACCAAAATGCATGATTTTTGTGAAGGTTAAGATTCTACTTTTTTTAATTTTAATTGGAATTTCTATTCAACCAGCCTTTGCTCAAAGTGAGGACATTCCATTTCTAAGTGTAAAAACAGATGACAATCATTATGATGAAGGAGATACGGTTGTAATATCAGGTCAATTAAAAACCGTAATTGTTGATACCCCTATCATTGTTCAACTTTGGTATGAAGGAAATTTAATAGATGCTGCCCAATTTTTTCCAGCACAAGATGGAAGTTATTCTCATACCATTATTGCTGAAAAACCATTATGGAGATCAGAGGGAGAATATTTGATTAGGGTTTCTCACGGAGAAGGCAATATTGCCGAAACAACAATAGAATTTACTCCTAAACAAGAGTTCCTAGAAACGACCGACAGCTTTGAAGTACAAATACCAAATGGTGGAACTTTTGATGTAGAATTTACAATTAAAGGAGGAGCCGTGGTAGATATGATTCTTGAACCTGATAATTATACGCTAATAGTTTTAGTTGAAACACCTGACGAAGGAACCATTTCTCTTAAACTCCCTAGAGCCTCAATAGATGCAGAAAAATCTAATGGTCAAGATGAAACATTTATTGTTTTGATCGATAATGTACAATATCTATATCAAGAAACTGAAAAAACTTCTCAAACAAGACTAATTACAATTAATTTTGAAGAGGGTGACTCAAAAATTGAAATTATAGGAACTAGAGTAGTCCCAGAATTTGGTGCAGTTACAATTTTGATTTTTATAATAGGGGTAATTGCAATGGTGGGAATTACAAAAACGAAGTTCCAAATGAAATTATAGTTATTCAATTAAAAAGAATATTTTTCTTTGAAGGGTGAAACAGAACGTAGTTCCTTTACGACATTTTTTAATATATTTACGGTTGTATCCATCTCTTTCATAGTGTTAAAAACTCCTATCGTTAATCGAAGAGAACCAGTAATTTGTTCATGCGAAAACCCCATAGCTTGAAGTACATGAGACTCCTTTTGAATATGAACAGAGCAGGCAGAACCTGTTGACGCTGCAATTCCATTTTCATCTAATTTAATTAAAAGATCTTCTCCATTGACCCCAAGAAAAGTTAAATGGATATTACTTGGCAATCTTGATTTCGGATGGCCGTTTATGAATACCTCTGGAATTTCTTGAATAATTTTCGAAGAAAGATAATCTCGCATCTCTTTAATTTTTGAAATTTTTTCCAAAAAGTTTATTCTTGTAATTTCGCAAGCTTTTCCAAACCCCACGATATTTGCTACATTTTCTGTACCAGAACGAATACCATTTTCTTGTCCCCCACCAAAGATCAGGGGATCAAGTGAAATTCCCCCTCTAACGTATAACGCCCCAATACCCTTCGGACCATGGATTTTATGAGAAGAAACTGAAAGTAAATCTACATCTAATTCTTTGACATTTATTGGAACCTTCCCCAATGCTTGAACCGCATCCGTATGAAAAATAATATCTTTGTTCTTACAAATTTTGGCAATCTCGGCAATTGGTTCAATTGTTCCTACCTCGTTATTACCAAACATTATGGAGACCAAAGAAGTATTTTGGGAAAGATTTTTTTTTAAAATCATTGGATCTATTAAACCATATTTGTCGACCTGAAGATATATCACCTTAAAACCTTCTTTTTCCAATTTTCTACATGGCTCTAATATTGCATCGTGCTCAATTGAGGAAGTGATAATCTGTGAGTGGGGGTATTTTTTTGCAATTCCAAAAATGGCTGTATTATTTGATTCAGTCCCCCCAGAGGTAAACAAAATTTCAGATGGATCTGCATTAATTAAATTTGCAACTTGTTTTCTTGCTTTCTCGATGGCTTTTCTGGTAAAACGTCCATATTTGTGAATTGATGATGGATTACCATATTGTTCCTTAAAGAAAGGAATCATTTCCAGTAGGACGTCATCGTGGATTTTTGTAGATGCTGCATTATCTAGATAGATCAATCCGCTATCACGTTTATTTTTCCAGGGCGATATCCTTCTGGATCGACGACAACGTCAGAAAATCCTATTAATTTTAATTTTTTTGTAATTTCTTCTAATATAGGTGCCTTTGTTACAACAGAAATTTTTTCCTTTTCAACTTCTAACTTTGCTAGGCCTTGAAGATCTCGTACTCTAACCTGGTTTAATTGTGTTATTTGTTTAACTATTGATTCACCATACTCTATTCTTAGTAATCGTTCCAAGGTAATTTTTTGGCCCCATGGAATTCTAGAAGCTAAACAAGAATTAGATGGTTTGTCATGTACGGACAAACCGACAGATTTCGCTATTTCTCGAATTTCATTTTTTGTTAAATTAGTCTCTACTAGTGGACTCCTGATACCATTTTGTTTAAGAGCTTCAATTCCTGGCCTATAATCGCCTAAATCATCTAAATTTGTTCCGTCAACCACAAATTCTATACTATTTTTCTTCGCTAAATCCATCAATCGGGTTCCTAATTCTTGCCTACAAAAAAAACATCGTTTAGAATCATTTTTTACAAATTCTTTATTTTCAAGTTCATCATATTCCAAAAATTTTTGAGTGATCCCTATTTCAGAACAAATTTGTTTTGCATCGGCTAACTCTTCTTGTGATAATGTGTTGTAATCAGCAGTAACGGCTAATGCACCGGTTCCAAGTTTTTGAAATGCAGCAAATGCCACTAAAGCACTATCGACACCGCCTGAAAGAGCAATTATAACCTTTTTTTTTCCTTCAAACCATTCAATTAAATTTTCAAGGTTCGACATGTTAGATATCCTTCTTCAAAATCTCATTTCTAATCAATGAATCTGTTTCCTTTATGGATTTATTAAGATAGCCAGCAATTTTTTTTAAATCGTCAAATTCAATTTTAAAGGAAGATATCCCATTAAAAAAAGCGATTTTGTATTTAACATTGAATGTTTTATCAGCTAGAATTATTTTAGTTTCATGTGTTGTTCGTGGGACTATAATTCGGTTGGAGTAGGAAACTCGAATTCCCAAAGTTCCCGTTTCCGAAATCAAGGTTTCAGTTATTTTGTCAAGAGAATCATTATCACAGATTATTGAAATGAGATTTGTTGGTCTCCCTTTTTTGGTAATTCCAGGATAAATCGATGCGTCCTTTGCACCCTCATTCATGATTTTTTCAATTAAATTTCCCAAGATTTCACCTGAAACATCATCTACATTAGTTTCAAGATTTATTACAGAATCAAATTCAAATTTATTTTTAATTCCTTTAACTATTTTCAAAACATTTGAAAAATTTTCAAAATCTTTTTTACCCGCCCCATATCCAATCAAATCAATTTTCATCATAGGATAGTATTCAATAGAGGTATTTGTTAAATTTGCCAAAATACTGACACCTGTTGGTGTTGATAATTCGTTTTTTACCATTCCACCATTAATTTTTAAATTTGTGTTTTTTAAAATTTCAAGTATAGCACTGGCGGGATTAGTCATTATCCCATGCGAAAAATTTACAGTTCCTCCTCCAACACCGATAGGCATGGACACAATTTCTTCATTTAAAAGATCTAAATCCTCTATGGCAATTGCAACCCCAAGAATATCTACAAGTGTATCAAAGTTTGAGGCTTCATGAAAAAGAACAGAGTCTTTCGAAATTCCATGAATTTTTGATTCAGCAGAAATTAGAGTGTCAATGCAAGATTTTGCAAAATTTTTGGTATTTTCAGATAATTGGAGTTCATCTAATGAATTAGTTAGAGCTTTTTTTAATTCCAAACCCTTTCGTTCATGAGTTTTTTCATCTATCTCTAAAATTAAACCAGTAGAATTTATCCCGTGTTTATTAATTTTTACAAACTCGATTTTTTTAAGAATTGATCCTGGGAGGAATTTTTCACAAGATTTTACCCCTTCAATAATTTTAGTCCCATTAGCTCCAAGATCAACCAGGGAGCATAATATCATATCTCCTGATATACCCGCAACAAATGGATCGATAACAATAACCATCGATTACAAATCCTCAAAAATGCATATAAATTCTGTCTAATTAATTCATAAATTTCACTAGATTTAATTAATGAAAATTAACATCGTTTTTTATGATTACGATTATAGGTTCAGGAAAGGTAGGTGGAGATGCAGCTTTGTTCTCTGCATTAAAACGATTAGACGATCAGATTTTACTTCTTGATGTTGTTAATGGACTTCCACAAGGCGAAGCAATGGATATCAATCATATGTTGTCTGAGCAAGGAATTGATGTAGAGGTAATTGGCTCGAATAATTTTGCAGATATGCAAGGATCACAAATAGTAGTAGTAGTTGCAGGCTCGGGAAGAAAACCGGGGATGACTAGGATGGATTTGTTGAAAATTAATGCAAGTGTTGTAAAAAGTGTAGTTGAGAATATAAAAAAATACGCAAAAGATTCTATGATTATTCCTGTTACTAATCCTCTTGATCCCATGGCTTACGTGACTTACAAAGCATCAGGATTTGAAAAAAATAGAGTGTTTGGAATGGGAGGGATGTTGGATTTATCTAGATTCAAGCAATTTATTCATGAGGCAACAGGATATTCTCGTGATTCAATCAGAGCATTGGTAATTGGCGAGCATGGAGAAAATATGTTACCTCTGCCTAGATTTTCAACAGTTTCTGGCATTCCTCTTTCTTCCTTTTTACCAAAAGAAAAATTGGAGGAATTGGTTCAAAACACCAAGCAAGTCGCCGCCAAAGTAATCGAACTAAAGGGAGCTACTGTCCATGCTCCAGGAAATGCAATTTCTGCAATCGTAGAATCAGTTGTTAGGGATAGAAAACAAGTTATTCCTGTGGCAACATTTCTTGAAGGTGAATATGGACATTCAGACGTTACAATTGGAGTGCCAGCAATAATTGGAAGGAATGGGGTTGAAAAAATAATTGAATTGGATCTTAATGATAATGAAAGAAAGGCATTTGATGCCGGTGTAAAAAGCGTAAAGGAGGCAATCTCCGGAATAGAGATCTAAGCCTTTTTTTATTAAATTATTGAGAAGTTACCATTGGAAATTCAAAAAATTTTAGAATCATTGGAGCAAGGTAAAATTACTTCTGCTACTGCAAAAAAAATGCTTTCCCTTTATTCAATTGAAAAGATTGACAGTATTGCAAAAATCGACATTAACAGAAGAATGAGAAAAGGAATACCTGAAGTAATTTTAGCAGAAACAAAATCGCTGGAGGATATAAAAAAAATTATTAAAGTTACTCTAGAAAAAACTAATTCAGTCGTAGTTTCAAGGATATCAAAAAAGGATTATCCAAAAGTAATTGCTTTTTGTAAAAAAATGAAAATAAAAATAAAAGACAGTAAAAAATCTACGTCATTAATTTTGTTTAAAAAACCAATTAAATTTTATGGAGGGAAAGTCGGGATTCTTGCGGCGGGTACCTCAGATATTGGAGTAGCAGAAGAGGCTAAATTAATGTGCGAGGCTATGAATTGTAATTGCATTACTAGTTATGATGTAGGAGTGGCTGGAATTCATAGAATTTTTCCTATTTTAAAAGAAATGGTAGAAAAAGATGTTAATTGTATTATTGTTGCAGCTGGAATGGAGGGAGCACTAGCAACATTGGTTACCTCAATTGTAGATGTCCCTGTTATTGGTTTACCTACATCTGTGGGTTATGGGTATGGGGAAAAGGGAATAGCTTCTTTGGCATCAATGTTGCAAAGCTGTGCTTTGGGTTTATCGGTGGTAAACATAGATAATGGAATTGGAGCTGGTGCCGTAGCATCAAATATTGCTAATAGAATTGTTTGGAAAGCAAAAAAATAATCCAAATTTGAAAGAATGATTATTTTTTACTGGAAGGCTCAATCAATCTCGTAAATCATATATAAGATGGTTAAACGATTCTTGGTAATATTGTCAGGTAAAAAAATTGTTCTTACTGCAGATCGTAGTTTAATGACAAATTATCGTGGGAATTTTCTTTATGGATTTATTGCATGTGGGCCCTACGAAGTCCTTCCTGAATGGGTTTTTGACAAAGTTTTTTGTCCACCTGTAGAAACAGACCCAATAACAGGCGAATCTAAGGTTGCGCAAGTAGGGTTAAGACGAGTTGAAAGTTCCCTTCTTCAAGGATACAAGAGGGATGAAGTGTTTATTGCAAATCCGGAAATGTTAGAAAAATCAATTGGACCAGATACCAAAGTTGTTGGAATAAATGTCATGGATCCGCTTGGAATGGCTCCAGTTACTACCACAATGTCTCCAGAAAAATTATCCTATGTCGCTATGAAATTTAAAAAAATGTGCGCAAATATTATTCAACTAAAAAAGAAATATGATTTTAAAGTTGTAGTTGGTGGGAATGGTGCTTGGGAATTAGCAAAATCAGATAGAATGAAAATTCACGGAATAGATACAGTCGTAGTTGGAGAAGCTGATGAATTGGCATTAGATTTGTTTCAGGATTTAGAAAAAGGAGACGCACCAGAGTTAATGCACTGTTTTGTAAGAAACATTCAAAACATTCCTATTATTGAGGGACCTACCATTAATTCCCTAATAGAAGCTATGCGAGGATGTGGTAGAGGGTGTGATTTTTGCGATGTCAACAAAAGATCTAAAAAAGATCTTCCGTTAGAACGATTACAACACGAAGCGAAAATTAATTTAGATTATGGATTTGATTCAATTTGGTTACATTCAGATGA
>JBFIPZ010000025.1:0-11454 GCA_041609855.1 Nitrosopumilaceae archaeon
TCTAAAGTTAAAACTCCAGATTCAGCTAAATTTGTTAATGAATTAGAAGAAGCATCTCCTGTAACCTTTCCATTATCACGTTTGATCTGTCTCCATTTTAGAGAGGTATTTCCACTTTTAGAATTGTAAATTATTCCAAGTACGTCTCTAGCATTAACAAAAGTTATGTCCCGAATTTTTTTTAAAGTAACTTTATCTGCAGCTTCAACGTAAATAGAGCCAAGACTTTCTTCGCGTTCCGCAAACACTTCATTGTCCTCCAAGTAACTCCTTGGGGCATAGGATTTACAGGTACTAGAAATGATAAATCTTCTAAAACTTTCCAATGAAGTTGCCATATCAATCGTAACCATTTTGAATGATTAAGTAATTGGCCATTTATCAAGCTTCTTGAAAGACTCAATTAGTATTATTATGAAATCTGATTTGCAGGCAGTGATGTTTTTATCCCTATGATTGATGATGAGGATCTTGAGTTCTGAGCCTGCTCTTAGAATTTTTATGGTACGATAACAGTTGTAATTTGTGAGGCACTTAACTGAATATTTAGTATTTAATGTGAAAACTCGACGGGCCTTTGTTAACATTACCCCCCAAATTAAAAAATTAGTTACCAAAAGTGGAATCCAAGAAGGATTATGTCTTGTAAATGCAATGCATATCACAGCTAGTGTTTTCATAAATGATGATGAAACTGGTTTACATCATGATTATGAAAAATGGCTGGAGGAGCTTGCACCACACGAACCTATCGAACAATATGATCACAATAAAACAGGAGAAGATAATGCAGATGCTCATTTAAAACGACAGATTATGGGACGGGAAGTTATCGTAGCAATCACCAAAGGTCAATTAGACTTTGGACCATGGGAGGAAATTTTCTATGGTGAATTTGATGGACGCAGACCAAAAAAAGTTCTGGTAAAAATTATTGGGAATTGAAAAGTCTATCCAAAATCTGCATCTCTTTTTTGACTTTGTGATTCATTTTTCCTAGCAGATTCTCTAAACTCATCATCATGATTTTGTAAACCATGACCACAATTTACACAAGCAACTTTGTACCCGTTCTCATTTTTAAGATAATCTTTACACCCACAAAAACAAGCCATAGGTATTGTAAATTGAAAGACGATATATCTTTTTAGACTATAATTTCTGTTCAGTTAATTTTGAATTTCTATTTTACAGCATTCACCCTTTGGGATTTCATGATCATGAGGGCATTTTCTAGGATGCTTTAACATTGTACAAAGAGCATCAGTAAATTGTTTGTTCATATGGTGCTCTATACCACATACCATTTCTTCATCTATTGCAACTTTTAGAGCACTATCCATAAGGACCTCTAATAACCTACTATTTCTCATCATACTTGCACCAACTTTTTCACCTTCCTCCGTAAGGATAACACCTGCTTTGTTGTAATTTACTAAATTTTTTTCATTTAATTTTTTTAGCATTTGTACCACACTTGGCTGTCTTACATTAAGCATTTTTGCAATCGTACTAATTTTTACATCCCCTCCCTGTTCTTTTATATGCCAAATGGCTTTTAGATACATCTCAACGTGTTCGGCTTCTGCTGTTCCAACAAAAAGAGTCTCATCACTTAAAATATCCATACTATACCTCCTTCGAATCTTTTAATAAATATTCAAAATATTCTCTGGCAAAAACTGCCAATCCGGCATGATCAGCCCAAATAGCAACGATTTCATTGGATTTGACCTCCCCTCTATCTGGACCTAACAAAATTACAACATACCTTCTATCGGCAACTATTCCACCTCCGAACAACCCTTTTTTGATTTTAACAGTGGCCACTCTTTTGATAGCAGTCAATGAACTTTTATCCATTTTATCAGAGGTGAGTAGGGTAATCTCTATTCCCTTATCATGAAGCAATCTTAGTTTTGGTAACGCCAATTTAACTAATTCCTGCCCTGCCTCAGGTATTGCAATCATTACTTCGTTTCTACATGACTCGACCATTTCTAAAATTTTTGAAGTAATATTTACGGCACCAGAGAGTACCCAAATGTCAGGCTTTTCACTAGTTCCACTTTTTTCGTATAAGGGAATTAATTCATTTAAAATTATATTTTGATTTTTCGAAAAATTTTCTTCCATCTTTTGTTTTGTTGTTTCTAAACCCGTAGAAGGTGACTTTGCAAAATATTGGGTCGGTCTTGAATTATCAGAACCTATCCATCCTTTTTCTTCAAGTGTTCCCAACACTTCATAAATTTTTGAATAAGGGACGCCTGATTTTTGGCTAAGATCTGATGCTGTCAACTCACCATTTTTTAGCAAAGAAGTAAATGTCCTTATTTCGTAACTTGTTAACCCAATTTTCTCCAAAGATCTTTGGGTTTTATCAGATATGTTCATGCGATCTAATCGGTTAGTTTTGGTATTTAAATCAAATATGCATGTTACCTAAATTCCACACGGGGGCTAGTGTGAAATGGATTATATACTAATTCTGAAAGTTTTTCCTTATACGATGGCATTAATCCAAATTTCCAATCAGTCAACCAAAAATCTAGGAAAAAAATCCACCATACGATTCACCCAAAGTATTTGTCCTGACTGCAATATGATTTTAGATGCTGAAGTTTTTGAGAGAGATGATAAAGTCTTCATGTCAAAAATTTGTCCTACCCATGGAGAATGTGAAGAGTTATACTTTGGTTCATATCAAATGTATAAAAAATTCAGTACCTATTGGGTAGATGGAAAAGGAGCTCATGCTCCAAATGTAATGATTGACAAATGTTCATGTCCAAATAACTGTGGTTTGTGTTCAAATCATTTATCTCATAGTGGATTGGCAAACATGATCGTTACCAACAGATGTGATTTGACATGTTGGTATTGTTTCTTTTATGTTAAGAAAGGTCTTGAGGGAGCTTACATGTATGAGCCAGATCATAACCAAGTTAGAGGAATGATGAAAACTCTAAAAGCCGAAAGACCAATTCCTGGAAACTCTATGCAAATTACTGGTGGTGAACCAATGCTAAGGGAAGACATTACTGATCTTATCAAAATAATGAAAGAAGAAGGAGTCGATCATATTCAAATGAACACAAATGGTATAAGACATGCAATGGACCCTGAAGCTGCAAGAGAAGTAAGACTTGCTGGATGTAACAACCTCTATCTTAGCTTTGATGGTGTTACCGCCAGAACAAATCCCAAAAACCATTGGGAAATTCCTTATGCACTTGATAGTTGTAGAAAAACTGGTACCACTGTTGTTTTTGTTCCAACAGTAATTAAATCAATTAATGATCATGAGTTAGGTGGAATTATTAGATATGCTCAAAAAAACATGGATGTAGTCCACGCTGTAAACTTCCAACCAGTATCACTAACAGGAAGAATGGGAAAGTCTGAGCGTGAAAAATATAGAATTACAGTTCCAGATTGTATTCAAAGAATTGAAGAACAAACAAACGGTGAGGTAACTGTAGATGACTGGTTCCCAGTTCCAAGTTGTATGCCACTAACAAATGTAATAGAAGCCTTTTCAAGCAAACCCAAGTATGAACTATCTATACACTTTGCCTGTGGTGCAGGAACATACATCTTTGAAGATGAAGAAACAAAGAAATTTGTCCCATTAACCAAATTCTGTGATATTCAAGGCATGTTAGAATTGTTTGAAGACAAAGCCGAGGAAATTCGTTCTGGTAAAAACAAATACTTTACAATGCTTGAAGTTGTTAGAAAACTAAAGGGTTTTGTTGATACAAAGAAACAGCCTGCAGGACTAGATTTGGCAAAGATGTTTGGTAACATCTTGATGAAAAGATCATTTGATTCTATTGGTTCATGGCATGTAAAAGGTCTGTTCTTAGGTATGATGCACTTCCAAGACAAATACAACGAAGATCTTGAAAGATTACAAAGATGTGATATTCATTATGTTACCCCAGATCTCAGGATTATTCCGTTCTGCGCTTTCAATGTAATTCCAGAATGGTATAGAGATAGAATTCAAAAGAAATATTCCATTACTGTAGAAGAATGGGAAGAAAGGGAAGGCGTTAAACTTGAAGACGGTCTTTACCGAGGTCTTATGAGACGTGGAGCAGGCGATGAACTTGCTGCTGGTTGTGCAAAAAGTCAAATGTTCCATGATGCTGCACAAGCTACAATGTAAAATTATTCAAAATCATTTGTACTAGCTCCAATTTTTTGCCAAAGAGTAATAAGCAATCCTACAATCCAACAAACAATTGATGTTGTCCTTGTTAAAAGCGGGAAATTTTAATTTTAAACTTCGACATTTATTAATAATTGGAATTTTGATCTTATCATTTTCCACTTCCTTTTTAATTCGTTCCCAAGCTGCTGAGTATGGTTTTGAGTTAAATGAATTTGATCCTTTTTTTAATTTTAGGGCAACAGAGTTCATTGTAGAAAACGGGATTTCAGAATATTTTGATTGGCATGATAATTTAAGTTGGTATCCTGAAGGGAGAAATGTTTCTGCAACTTCCCAAGTAATGCTTCACATTACAGCTGCCGGGACTTATCAATTATTTGGCGCAAATTCCAGCTTGTATGATTTCACTATTTTATTTCCAGTTATTTTTAGTTCACTAACAGTTATTGTAATTTTTGCGTTAGTACGACTGATTGGCGGAACTACTGCAGGCCTTTTCGCAGCGTTATTTTACTCCATTTCTATGCCTATTATTATAAGAGGAACCTTAGGGTGGTTTAAATCTGAACCCTTGGGGTTATTTTATGGATTATTAGGAATTTACTTACTTTTAAGCGGAATAAAAACAGAAAATAAAAAAATAATTATTCTCAAATTAACTGGGGCAGGAATAATTTTGGGTTTTGGTCTTGCTTCATGGGGCGGCATTCAATTTTTTGTTATTCCAGTTGGCACGTTTATCCTAGCCCTGCCTTTTATTAGAAAAGATCACAATTTTCTTCTTTGGAGCATTCCTCTTTTTGTAATATCATTTTTGTCAACTGTATTGTTATTTGAAAGACCAGGATCAAGTTTTGTGTTTGGATTGGGAGGGTTTTCCTTAATTGGATCAACAATCTTCCTTATCATTTGTTTGGTAATTCAAAAATTTAGCAAATCCGAAACTAAAACACGTAATGGGTTAATTTTCTTATGTGCCATATTGATCATAGGCTCATTACTTATTGTAACCAACGAGGATTCTAACTTTTTACCATTACCTAGTTTTCGATACTTGAATGCCATAAATCCATTTCTTACTACAACTGATCCACTAGTTGATTCTGTTGCCGAGCATGCCACGACCACAATATCTCAATCATTTTTCTTCCACTCTATTTTGATGATTTTTTCAGGATTGGGAATATGGTTCCTTCTAAGTAAGAAATCGAAAATAAAATATTTAGAAAAAGATATGATTGCATTTAGTTTAATTTTAGGTCTTATTGGAGTATATGTCAGTTCAGCTTTTGTAAGATTAGAAGTTTTTGCTTCCATATCCATAATAATTCTTTCATCAATAGGATTATCCATTTTAACAAAAGAGATTTTCCAAATGGTTGTTGAAAATAAAATTAAGAAAAATTTAATGAAGTTTTTCTACCTAGGAGCAATCATTGTACTTCTTGTTTTGCCTTTAACAATACCTGAAGATGGAAATTGGGTCACTGTTACTAAAGCTCCTCCAACAATTCTAAACGGTGGCTCTGCTTATAACACTGCCACCGACGATTGGAAAGAATCACTGGAGTGGATAAAAACAAACACTCCAAAAGATTCGGTTATTGCTGCTTGGTGGGATTATGGATATTGGATTTCTACAATGTCAGAAAGACCTACCTTAACAGATAATGCGACCCTTGACTCCAAAAAAATTCAAAATTTTGCAAAAACCTTGGTTAGTCCACCCAATCAAGCCTGGAAAATTTTACACGAGGCAGGAGTTGATTATGTTTTGGTTTTTGTTGCAGGTCAAAGGATTGAGGCTGAGGGAGAATCTCTGTATATTCTAAATGGAGGAGGTGATGAATCCAAAAAACAATGGTTTATGCGTATTGCTGGAGAACCAGTAGAAAAATATCTACATGAAGATGGAATAAGTGGAACCGAATACTTTTGGAAAAATACACTCCTTGGAAATCTATTTCCATTTTCAACTCTTGCATATATGGACCCAATAGTCTATGAATTACAATCAGAAACATACAGACCAGGACTAATGCCTATCTATGTAAAAGACATCAAATATCCAATAAATGGAGACGGACCATTTCGATTTGTTCATGGATCACCATCATTTATGAATGATGACTCTATTTTACTCGGAATTTTGATTTATGAAATAAACGATGATTATACTCCATGAATAATTAATTTTTAAAATTTCTTTTTTATTTACATTATTTAATCAATCTAGTATCTCTAAATCAATTTATACAAACAAATTCTTTCATAATGCATGTTTACTGGAATAGTGGAAGGAGTTGGTAAAATAAGAAAAATTTCTACAGTCACTAAAAAAAGAAGTGCCATACAAATGTTGGTAGATTTGGGAAAACATGGAAAAGGTTTGAAGATTGGACAAAGTGTTGCATTGAATGGAGTTTGTTTAACCGTAACCAAATTATCTAAAACTGGTTGTACTTTTGAGATGATTGAGGAAACCACAAAAAAAACAGATTTGGGTAATCTAAAACCTGGCGGAATTGTAAACATAGAAAGAAGTCTAAAAGCAGACGCTCGATTAGAAGGACATTTTGTTTTAGGCCATGTAGATGGAGTTGGAATAATAAAAAAAATACAAAAAAAACCTAACGAAATTCAAATTTGGTTTGAGGTTCCAAAAAAATTAACTAAATATATTGTTAGCAAAGGATCTATCGCAATTGATGGAATAAGCTTGACAGTAGCCGACATAAAAAATAACTTAGCTTCTGTTTGTTTAATACCACACACAGTTGAGATCACTAACTTTAAAACAAAAAATGTTGGCGATAAAGTTAATATTGAAACTGATATTCTAGGAAAATACATTTTAAAATAAAAATAGTTCATTTACTATTATAGTGGTAATTACCAATTTTTTAGTAAACTTTATAATCAGAATTAAACTCTTTTCACTAAATGACACTAGAATCAGCGCTTCAATCGTTGAAAAGGGGAGAATTTGTTCTTTTATTTGATTCTGCAGGGAGGGAAAATGAAATAGATATGGTTGTAGCTGCTGAATTTGTAACACCGGAACATGTTGCAAGGATGCGGCAACACGCGGGAGGTCTTTTATGCATGGCCATTACAAACGACTTTGGATCTTCATTGGGATTACCGTACATGCACGACATTCTGGCTGAATCATCAATAGATAAAGAAATGATAATGGGTCTTGCTCCATACGGGGATAGACCTACTTTTTCAATTTCAATAAATCACTATCAAACCTACACAGGTATTACAGATAATGATCGTTCATTAACCATCCGAGAAATGGCCAAAATTTTTAATGTTGAAAATAAAAAGAAAAAATTTGTCTCGTCATTTAAAACTCCAGGACACATACCATTATTACTTGCCTCCAAGGGATTACTAGAATCCAGACAAGGCCATACTGAAATGTCCATTTACTTAACTAGACTTGCAGGTTTGACACCAGTTACTGCCATTTGTGAAATGATGGATGCAGAAACTTATACTGCTTTATCGATAGAAAAAGCAGAGAAATATGCTCAACAAAACGCCATTCCATTAATTGATGGAAAAGAATTGTTAGAATATTCAAAGGTGAATTAATTTTGAAAATAGCTGTAGTGGTCTCGGAATTTAACCACGAGGTGACGTCAAGAATGCTTTTAGTAGCTAAAGAAAAAGCAGAGAAATTAAAATTAAAAATAACCTATATTTGTAAGGTACCTGGGGCCTACGATATGCCCATCATTGTTAATTCTCTGCTAAAAAAGAAAAATGTAGATGCTGTTGTCACACTAGGAGCTATTATCAAAGGACAAACAAAGCACGACGAAATTATTGCTAATACAACTGCAAACGTACTATCTGAATTGGCATTAAAATATGAAAAACCAGTCACCTTGGGGATCTCAGGTCCAGGTATGCAAGAAAAGCATGCATACGCACGAATCAGACCTGTAGCTGAACGGGCAGTAGAGGCAACAGTAAAAATTTCCACTGAGCTTGAACGGATTAAAAAATGATCCAACTCAGTATTTTAAAAATAAATGGTTATGGTCCTTGGACCTTAACTTTAGGTAGTGATAGAGAGCATGAACTACAAATTCTTCAGGGATCACTATTCATAGAATTACAAAAAGAATTCTCAAAAAAAAACTGTACAGTTTTCTTAAATAGGGCAGATGAATTTTTTGTTGTTTCAAATGGATTAGATCTTGAAGATCATATTGAAATTCAAAAAAATCTTAAAAAAAAATTTGATATAAAACTGTCTATGACTATAGGTTACGCAGAATCTCCTTTTAAAGCAAACCTTCACGCATATGAAGGAAGAAAAAATAATGTTACATTAAGTGAGAAACATAATATTTTTGGATTTATAAATAATTCATCAAAAACCAAAATTATGATTTTACATTTTGATGTGGAGGATCTTTCTTCTAGAAGAGAAAAACTCTCACCGTTTGAAATTTCTTTGGTAATTTTTAAATTATATTCTAAAATGTTAGAATTTTTTTCTAAAAAACATTCTCTAGCATTTTTTATGGGCGGAGATAATTTTATGGTAGTTTCTAGTATTGAAGGTAAAAAAAATGCAAAAGAATTCATCGATCTTGTTAAAAAAGAAGATGGAATTATTTTGAACTGTGGGATAGGTTATGGAAAAACTTCAAGAGATGCTGTAAGGTTGGCTACCAAATCTCTTGATACTATAAGAGAAATTAGAAGCTTAGGAAAAGAAAAGCCTGAAGTTTATGAATTACAATGTTAATTAAAAATGTAAGTGCACTTCTTGGTAAAAATTTAGAATTTATCGGAAATACCGATTTGGAAATTCAAGATGGTAGATTTAAAAGAATTCATTCCAAAATTGGTTCGAAATCTAATGAGGAATACATCGATGCTGAAGGATTACTATTGATTCCGGGATTTGTAAATTGCCATACTCATATCGGTGATTCAATTGCAAAGGATATTACTTTGAACAAGTCTGTAGATGATCGTATCCATCCAGTTTCTGGCATAAAATCTAAAATTTTAAAAAAATCCGATCCCAAACACCTCAAAAATTTTATGAAAAATTCATGCCATTCCATGCTGAAAAAAGGTATTACAACTTTTGTGGATTTTAGAGAAGGCGGTTTAGATGGAATTTTAATGTTAAAGGAGGTTTTAGAGGAGGTTCCTATCCGTTCAGTAATACTTGGAAGATTAGAATTTTATCAAAACAATATAGAAATAAAAAAAAATACTCCATTTCCAAAAAATAAAATCAAGGAATTAAAAAAACTACTGAAAAATTGTGACGGACTTGGAATTAGTGGAGCAAATGAAAACAGTCAATCAGTTCTGAGATATTATGCAAAAACATCTAAAATAAGGGCTATTCACTCCTCTGAGACTAGTAGAACTGTTTCCATCTCAAAAAGAAATACAGGTAAATCTGAAACAAAACGTGCCTTGAATCTTAAACCTCATTTTATGGTTCATATGACATACGCCTCAAATGAAGATCTTTTTGTCGTTGCAAAAAAAACTCGAGGTATAGTAATTTGCCCTCGTGCCAACGCTTCACTTGCAGAAGGAATTCCCAAGATTGACTTAATGAAAAAAAATGGTTGTACCCTTGCCTTAGGAACTGATAATATCATGATAAATTCTCCAGACATGTTTAGAGAAATGGATTATTTATGGAAAGTATCAATGGGCCTTGGTAAAATACGGATTAACCCTAAAGATATTCTAAAAATGGCTACAGTAAATGGAGGGAAAATTTTGAAAAAACAAATAGGTGTAATTGAGACAAAGAAATATGCAGACGGAATTTTTATTGATAAACATTCACTAGATTTAGAACCAATGCATAATGTTCATGCATCTATTGTTCATAGAGCTTCAGAATCTTCTATAAAGGCAGTTATGATAGGAGGTAAAATTGTTCATGGAAAAATTTAATTCAAAAATAATTTTAAGTGCAGCAATTTCTATTGATGGAAAAATAGCAACAGGGATAGGAGATTCAAAACTTTCTTCTAAAAAAGATCTAGCCCGACTTCACAAGTTACGTTCACAAGTAGATGCAATATTAATTGGAAAGAATACATTAAATCTAGATGACCCCTTATTGACAGTACGCTATTCAAGAGGAAAAAATCCAGTTCGAATTATTTTAGATTCTAGAGGAACTATATCAGAAAAATCAAAAATATTGAAAACAAGCAATAAGGTAAAAACAATTATTGCCGTTTCAAAAAAAATATCAAAAAAAAATTTACAAAAATTAAAAAAATATCCCATTGAAATTATGATTGTAGGTAAGGATCAAGTAAACATAAAATTATTAATTAAAAATCTAGGAAAAAGAAAAATTAAAACAATACTCCTTGAAGGTGGTGGTACAATAAATTGGGAATTTATTAAAAAAAATATGGTAGATGAATTTTTCATAACCATTACACCCTTTATTCTAGGTGGAACCAAATCCATTAGTTTGGTGCAAGGGGCGGGGTTTGAAAAAATTAAAAATTCCTTAAGACTTCGCCTAATTCGCGTAAAAAGACTGGAAAATGACCTTTTATTACATTATACAAACCTCTAAGTTATTATACTTAAATTAAAACAAAAGTAGAAGAAATTGGCAGTAAAAAAGAAAACTACAACAAGTAAGAGAACAACAGCAAGTAAAAAAGCAACCAAAAAGAAAGGTACCAAAAGCTCTACCAAAAAAACAAAATCTACATCTAAATCAAAGAAACCAGCATTTGGCGGTTATGCGATAAACTTTTCAGGTCGCAAAGAAACCGTAGAGCAAGTATTTGGTAACAAGCCTATTGCTCCAAGTGAAATGACTAAAAAGATTTGGGCGTTTGTGAAATCTAAAGATCTTTCTAACAGATAAAGAAAATTAGTTAACGAAAAAATTCGTTAACTTCTTCCTCATATTTTAATTATTTTTTTAATTTAAATAATTTTGAAAAAGAAATACATCAATTAGTTTGTTGTCGACAACATTTTTTCAAGATGATTAGGTCCTTTTTGAAAGGTAGTAAATGGACTGGAAACATAATTCATTTAGTTCTGATTGAAAATAATTCCTGAATCTAATCTTTACCATAAGAGATGTTTCCTAAAACTTTAAAGATGTGTATTATTCTGGTAAAATTTTATTTCCTTCAATGGAGCTAGCGAAATGTCACCATATGTAGAAACTATTACCATATTGTTGATAGATTTTTAACGGTCAAGAGAAATCACAAAACATAACGAAA
>JBFIPZ010000026.1:0-11266 GCA_041609855.1 Nitrosopumilaceae archaeon
ACCAATAATGTATCATAATTTTTCAATTTTATGATAATTTGTTTTCAGGTCAAATATATTGACAAAATTATAAAAGCCCGTACGGTTGTTTTTTATCAAATGGCAGAAGCAGGAATGGCAGCATATGGTGCAGCAGCAGGAGTCGCAATTGCTTTAGCAGTTGTATGCTTTGCATTACGTGGTAAAGGACATCCAGAACCACTCGATTAAACAAAGGACCTTAATCCTTTACAATATTTTTAATTTAATTATCCTTAGATAGTCCTAGCAATTCTGCAAGAGAGAATTGTTTCGAGTTCTTTTTGCTAATATAACACCTTTGATAGTATTGACAGTCCAAGCAATTTTGTGAGGGCTCTAAAATAGGAGTTTTTTCTTCATTTAAAAGATCACTTAGAACTCGAACTCGTCTAATTACCTCCTCAAACATTTTTTTATCCCGAGTCAATGAAAAGGAAAATTCTTCTCTATCTCCCGTAATGTAGATAACCATTCCCTCCATTTTATCATAAATCCACAAGCATGCATTTAGGTAAAGTAAATCATTAGCATAGGGTGATTCGGGAGTGCTTTGAGCGGGTCTAAATAAGATTACAGTATCATCTACCTTCATGTCTGCTTGACCTCTTAATTTAATATCATCGATCGCAAATTCTTTTGATTCACTTCCATACTCCAACTTTCGGAGCAATCCACTTAATAGATCATTGAATCCCCTCCTTTCAACTCCTTTGGGATCTGTTCGGTCATAATATGACCTTCGTAGGCATTGTACTACCTCTTGTAAATGAATAGTTTTAAAATCATTAACATCAATTGCTATTTCTAACTCTCGGCCTATGGAGTCAACTGCGTTTTTAATAATACTTCTATAGTCTTTATCTCCCATCATGATAAATCACCTAGAAATATCATCCTTATAGGTTAATTCATTATTTTAATTAGAAATTTTGAAATTCTATCAGAAAAAACTAGAGCTATAACATGAACCCCAAATCCCAAAACTGCCCCAAGAATAAGATTTCCCGTACCGTAATAAATTCCTAAAAATATGCCTAGGGCAGGTAAAGTGAAGATCATAGCCAAAAACGTGCTTATCCATATTGTATTAATTATAACTTTGGTAGAAACTTTCTTTTTTTTTGAAGGAAAATCTGTCATTTTTAGGTCTAGTCTTCTTCAAGAATTAATTTAGACATTGTAATTTCAGTTGGTATTTTTTGTTCCACGGCATATGCAATAGCTGCCAAATTTCTTACCTCATAAGCAGTTAATTTTGTAATACCTATTATGGTAGCAAAGTTGAACATTTTACTGAAAGATCTAAGTGAAGATTGGTAAATTTCTAATTCAAATGCTCTTTCAAATTCTGCAACTGCATCTAATTCATTTTCCGTTTCTGGAATTAGATTCTTGTATTTTGTACTAGTTAGCTCATTGAATGCATCTCTAACTGAACCAGCACTTATCATTCGTCCAAGTAATTCTCTTGGAGCACCGGTAGTGGTAGATACAATTAAATCATTAATTTGATCTTCTGACAAGCCCCAAAATTTTCCGCGAATTACACTTAACAAGTTGTAAAAATCGATATCTAACCCTATCAATTTTGATACATCTGCATTTTTCGTGGCTCGACCTAGGTTCTGAAACAAAATTTTATCAAAATAAAGATCAAAAATTTGAATATTTTTTTTGTCATTGTAGAGAGCAGCCGCTTTTGCAATCTCTTCTCCAAATTGTGCCGAGCTTAAACTTGCAACTGCCTCCTCCAAATCTTTTGCAACTAGGGCTTTAAGAACAATATCTCTTTGTTTGATCAACTCTTCTGCCCGTAGGTTGATATGTGATTCTATTTCCTCTTGAGATTTTCCAAGAATTTTTCCTTTTAGAACTAATTTTAAATTGGAAATAATGAATTTCATGTAATAGGCATTAAAGATACTTTTATCACCAGCAGTTTTTGCAATCGAAAAATGAACATCTGCTAAATGCCCTCTTAATGCGTTTTCTATTTTTTGAGAAGTATACGGTTTTTGAACTTCCGAAATTGATTCTCCATAAATTGTATTTTTAATCCTAGTCATCAATTCTTCCAAATCTCTAGATTCCGCCAAAGTTTGAAAATCAGCTTTTTTTAATAATTTGCCTCTTTTACTATACGATTTGACAGAAGCATAGACATTATTTGCGCCCATTTCATTTAATCTTGCTTTATAACTGATTTTAATGTTTGGCGATGACTTTGCATATCTTACAATTTTTAGGTAATTTCATTGAGGAATTTTATCGCCTCCTCTTTTTCCTGTTTTGGTAGTTTTAAAAACGCCTGGAGAATTTCTTTTTGAATTTTTAAGGAATCATCTGAAATATTTCGCAGTTTTGAGAGATCAAAAGGGATAAGATCTTCGATTTTATCATCGCAAAATCCCTTGACATATTTTTGAAAAATAGAGTAGGTAAAATTAGGGCTTGTTTTAGAAAGATTAGTTAGAATTTTTTCAAATATTTTTTCCTTATTATCGGATTTTGAAAAAAATTCCTTTAGTAAATTTTCTTTATTTTCAATTTCCTTTATAGATAAAGCAATTAGAATTCCTTTTCTGGTCAAATGATAAAAAGGAATTCCCTTTTCCTGTAAAGCCTTGGGACCTCGTTTAAGAGGTAATCTTCCATCTTCTTCGGCAATCCCCATGGGAAGTAAAATTTCATCCAGGTCACGAAAAATTCCAGAATAGATATTTTTCCAAACAATCCCCTGACCCTTAGCAATTTCTTGAGAAATTCCAGTCCTTGTCCTGTCTGCAGGATTAGTTTTACTAGATAAAATTCGAATAATCGACCTTTGCCTATTAGCCTCACCAGTTAGGCTATTATCCTTAGTCTTGAAGGTATCAAATATCGATAGTTTTGTACTAGACTTTACCTTCATTTATAGACACCATATCATAATTTTTCAATTCTATGATAGTATGTAAATAAACTAAAATATAATAATTTACAATTTTACCAATTCTGTGGTCTCAAACCTTATATAATTTTCAATTTCGATAAATTTAATGAATTCTAGGAACCACAAGTATGCTCTATTACTTGTGGCCGCAGTAGCCATTACAGCAACTGGGGCAATGTCACAAGCATTTGCCCAGAGTGTTAACGATGGTATGGACGGATATGTAAAAGGAACCAGTGGAATTTACACAGGCAATCCTAACGAATGTTGGTTTGATGACGGCGAAGGTGGCATGCTCCCTTGTATGGTAGATACAGGTGATATGGCATGGATGCTAACAGCTACGTCATTAGTACTTTTCATGTCTCCAGGAGTTGCATTCTTTTATGGCGGTTTAGCCAGATCAAAGAATGTAGTCAATGTACTTGGAATGACCCTTGTTGTTATGGGATTAATGTCAGTACAGTGGATTCTTTGGGGATACTCGTTAGCTTTTGCTCCAAACGCTGATGAAGGCGCCAATATGTATATGGGAAGTCTTGATTATGCCGGATTCAACATGGTATCGGCCTGGGCACCAATAGGTGAAGTAGGTCCTTGTCATGACACATGGTCGGCAGCGTACCAAATGAATGAGTTCAAGGAAGGCGACGTTTGTAGTCTTAGTTGGCCTGGTACGGTCCCACATCAATTGTTTGCAATGTTCCAAGGCACATTCGCAATTATCACACCAGTTCTAATTATTGGTGGATTAATTGATAGAATGAAGTTTAGTGCCTTAGTCATATTCATGCTCATATGGGGAACCTTCGTTTATGATCCAATTGCACATTGGGTCTGGGGAGGTGGTTTCGTAGGAGGAGGTGGTTTAGACCTCGATCCAGAACTATCACCATCGTTTGCTTTAGACTTTGCTGGTGGTACTGTTGTACACATTTCTTCGGGATTCTCTGCATTGGCAGGTGCCCTAATCCTTGGCAGAAGACTAGGATATGGCAAAGTTCCAATGGAACCTCACAACATACCTTTGGTTGTACTTGGTGCATCCATTCTATGGTTTGGATGGTTTGGTTTCAACGCAGGAAGCGAAGTAATGGTAGACGGCATTACAGTAAGCGCATGGACAGTAACTAATACTGCAACCGGTATGGCTGTAGTAACTTGGGTGCTGGTTTCATGGGCTCATACAGGAAAACCAAGTATCGTAGGTGCCGCATCTGGCGCAGTAGCAGGATTGGTAGCAATCACTCCAGCTTCTGGTTGGGTAGGTCCTATGGCAGCGATAATTATCGGCATTGCAGCTGGTACAATTTGTTATGCAAGTATCGCATTCAAGAATGCACGAAAATGGGACGACGCTCTAGATGTATGGGGAGTACACGGAATGGGTGGTCTTACAGGTGCAATCCTGACAGGTACATTAGCTAGTCCACACGTCTGGGATACCGGAGACGGAATCGGCGCATGGACTGGTACTGCAGAAGGAATGGAACAGCAAGCAATCAGCATCATTGGTGCAGCAGTTTCAATCGCTTATGCGTTTGGTGTTACTGTTGTAATCCTGAAAATAATGGATGCCGTTTGGCCTGGCGGAATCAGGGTCACTCCTAAAGAAGAGGAGATTGGTCTTGATTTGGCACAGCACGGAGAAAGAGCATACGTAAACGAATAGAAAACCTCTATTTTCTTTTCTTTTCTTTTTAATTTATTTTAAATTACGCGTTGCCAAATTCTAAAATAATTATGCTAATCACTACAGAAAATCTTGAATCAAAACTTGACCAATCTAATTTACTAGTAATTGATACTCGTTCCTTTAAGGAATATTCAGAAGGACACATTCCAGGGGCCGTTAATTTGGATCTTTTTGCTTTTCATTGGATAGACACAACAAAAAAAGGGATACAAAATTTTAACGACCAAACAGAGATGATTTTTTCTTTTGTAGGAATAAACTCTGAAAAAAAAATTGTATTTTATGATAATTCCAGTGGAATGTTGGCAGCCAGAGGTGTTTGGATGTTAGAATATTTTTCACATCCAGATGTCTCGCTTTTAGACGGTGGAATGACCAAATGGAAAGTAGAGAATCGACCTATTGAGATAAAATCCAACTCTTTTCGACCTTCAAAATTTTCTGGAGTGATAAACCCAAAAATAATTTCCAGTTATGAATTTATTTTAAACAACAACCAAAATCTAGTGATTATTGATGCTAGATCTGAGGAAGAATTTACTGGAAAAATTGCAAGGGCAGCACAAGTCGGACATATTCCAAAAGCAGTTAACATTGATTGGACTCTCAATCTAAACGACGATGGAACTTTCAAATCCGATGACGAACTCTCAAAACTTTACAAAATACCTAAAGATTCTTCAATCGTAACCTATTGTCATGGTGCTTATCGTGCAGCAAACACCTTTCTTGCCTTAAAGAAAATTGGGTTTAACAGTGTTCGGGTATATCTTGGTTCATGGGGTGAATGGGGAAACAAACTAGATTTACCTGTAGAAAAGTAATTGGATTTTTTTGGAATATAATGAATTTTTTGAGTTAAATTTTAAAACCGATTTCTGGCATTCTAAATTATTTTGAGGAAGATTTTCCCTAAAAAAAGATCATTGATATGAATAAATTATTCGTGACTGTTATTAACAAAATTATTGGAACTAATAATATGAAAAATAACAATATGTTGCATCCAACTTCAAACGAAGTAATGGAACAGTCAATGACTGCAAAACAAACTGTTGTGTCCATACAAAATATCTCAAAGAACATCAGAGAATATTCTCTTAGAATGAGGGAAACCATGAGTACTCTTCGTGAAAGTGGTGCTATTCCAGAGATGGCAGAAGCAATACGGGAAGCATCTTACGCTGTTCGTGATACTGCAAAAGACATTAACGAAGCCACAAGAGAACTGAAGAAAAATGGTGTCATAGTTGATACTGCAGGTGCCGTTGAAAACACCTTGAAATCTGCCGAAGAATCAGTAAAAACTGTAAAGGAAATTACAAGTGATGCTGGGAAAGTATCACCAAAAACCAAAAAGGCAGTTCATGATGGATTTCAAATGGTTAGGAATGAAACTAGTCACGCAACAGAAAAAGTGATGAAAGACGTCAAAAACAAAGTAGGTTCAAGATGACTGACTACACCAATATGGAGAAAATAGGATCAAACTCCATCCTATCCATCCCTTCTATTTCTGATTCAGCAAAGTTTAATGTATTTATTCACTTGTTAGAAATTACAATTAAAGTTGGAAAACATTTTCCAATCATTATACTTTCTATGATCAGCCTAAATCTTTTGTTGGCTGCTAATGACTTTTTTGCAAATAGCATTAATTTTGCGATACTTAATTCCATGTTTGCCCTTGGGGGTTTTGTTTCCCTAGTACAATTATACCAAAGCCGCAAGACTAATCTCCTTGAATATAATTCCAATTTCCAAAATATTCAAAATAAAAAACTTGAAGAAATTAGAAAGTAGGTTGAAATTAATTGGAGGAGAAAAAAACCAGCAAACTACATGAAATCAAAGAGACTGCATCAGATGCAGTCGAAATAATGCGTCAACTTGGTACTCCTGGTGTGCAAGAATCTTTGAATAAAGTAAAAGAAACGGCAACAGTCGTAAACGATATTATACAAAATCTCAAGACACCAGAAATCATAAAGAATATTGAAAACTTTCGCTTGATTTCAGAAAATATGAATGAAGCCTCAACGAAGATGGAAAACACTATGGAAAAATTAAAGGATACTGGTGTAATAGAAGAATCTACAGAATTAATAAAATCTGCAAAAAATCAAATTAATTCATTTGGTGTTGGTGAGGATAACATTAATGGTCAGGACCTTCGTGAGGTCAGTCTAGCTACTAAAGAAATGCTAGTATCCCTCAAAGATCTAATGGTCGAATTGCAAGTAACTGTAGCATCTTCTACAAAATCGGGAACAATTTGTAATGTAAAGGAGACAATCTATGAAGTCTCAGATATTTATCAAAAAACTATAGTGCAAGCTAATTGATAAATTTAATTTTATTAAAAAAATAATATCTCCAAATGTTGAACCCAATTCTTGGTTTCTGTGTTACAAAACTAATTGATCTTTTGATGAATTTAAAAAGTAAACATTATTCGTTAGGATTTCCTTTCCATACCACACGTTGTGGAAATGGGATCTCAATTCCTTCTGCATCAAGTGCATTTTTAATTACTACTAGTAAGATTGGCATGACTTCAGCCAGATCCTCACGTGGGTGCCATACTCTGACCCAAATATTCACACTATTATCCCCAAGCTCTGTTACCCAAAAAGTAGGACCAGGTTCCATTAAGGAGTATGTTACATTTTTTTCAATTGCATCTTTCATTATTGCAATTACCCTTTTGATGTCTTCCTTGTAGGCTATCCCTACTGTAACATCACTTCGTCTCACTTCCGATAATGCAAAAGTGCGGATATTGGAAGTAAACACTTTTTCATTTGGAATCCTTAAAACAGTTCCATCAAATTGCTGAATTCTAGAAGAAAAGGTGTTAATGTCAATCAAGGTACCAGAAACGCTGGAATCTGGAAGTTCTACATTGTCACCCTGTCTTACAGGTTTTTCAATCATTAGGAATAAACCAGAAATTAAATTAGAAACCACAGATTGCGATGCAAAACCAATTACAATTCCTAAAAATCCTCCTGCAACAATCAAACCTCCCAGATCAATTCCTTGACTTGCAGTTGCCGCTAAAAGAAAAATGATAATAATTCCATAATAGATTAACTTATCAAGACTCTTGGCAGTATCTTTTGGAATAGTTGGTGCAAATCTCTTTTTGAAAATCATTCTTGCAATTCTTGCAATAATTACACCTACAAATACGATAATTGCGGTAATTAGGATACGGCCAACGGTAATCCCTGTATCCATTATTTGAGTATCTAGAATTTCAAAAACCACTAATCAAAACCTCGATTCATGTTGAATACTTCCTTCATTGATTTGGCCTTAAGTCTTAGGGCAAGGTTCCAATTTTTTTCTTTTTTTGTCAATTCAACGTGATGTATCTCTATGGTTTTTCCTGCAGGTTCTTTCTTGATTATTGCATCAATATCATCCATATGGGCTTCAAATGTTTTTGGAAGATAATACATCTCATGATGTCCTACAGGGAAAACTAATTTCCCAATTGTCACTCCTTCGCTTAATTCATTGGAAATTGTTGCCTTTATCTTTGCAAAAACGTATGGTTTAGGTTTTTCAGATTCCTCAAGTTGGGCTACCTTACCATACATACACAAATTTCCATTTTCAGGTGTACCATACAAAGCAAACCTGGAATGCATTGGTTCACAGGTAAAGCAATCAAAAAAATCCTTTGTATTGTCATCATTTAAAACAAAAACCCCAATCTCTATTGGAAACTCCAACAGTATACTAACTGTTGAATTTTTTTCGATAAAAATGGATTCTTTTAATCGTAAAAACATTAGATCATTTGTCTTTTTTGAAGGGAGATTCAGTGGCAATATTGGCGCAAGTTCCAAATGCAAATTATCCTTTTTTACTGGGATTGATTTTCGCAACTCTTGACCTTCAGAGTTTTTTCTATAGTATGAAAATTTGTTGGTTTTTTTCTCAATTAATATTTGAGTTTTAGGCATAATTAATTCTAAATTTTTAGAAATAGCATATTTCCCATAAGGTGAATAATTTTCTTGATCGGTTTTAGTCATTTTGATTTGTCTATTACCGAAATCAAATCCACTTCAATATCTTTGCTTAATTTTTGTAAATTATCATTTGAAACAATTGATAATAGCGCAGTTGGTCTTGCCAAGCTAATAATATTTTGACTGTCTTTTTGGTAAACTGCAATTGTGCATGGAAGCAACAACCCAAGGTCAGGGTCGGTATCTAAAACATTCTTTGCTGCATTTGGATTGCATACCTCCAAAAGTTTGTAATTTTTTTTAAACTCAATTCCTTTTTTTTCAAATATTTCTTTAAAATCAAGTATTCCTAATACGCCAAAACCAATTTCTTTAAGATTATCAATTAAATCTGCAATGATTTGATCGAATTCCTTTGATGTTTTAGTATTATAACTAAAATTCATACAATTGTTGATCTCTTTCTAAATATAACTATACTTTAAAAATTCAATAATGAAAATTCAAACATTTTATTCCTCGTAAATTTTCGTAGCTTATCGTCTTATCAATTATTGGTGTAATGAATGCAATCATGAAAATAGCAGGAACAGAGTTTGATGAATCTTAAATTATTTTTTGACAATTTTAGAGTAATTTCAAAAAAAATTCTGGCCATAAAAAATAAGGATTTACAAATTTTGCAAATTAATGCACTTTGAAATTAATCACTTGAAGGAAAAACCCCTACAGCACAAATGGCATAGTTTAGGTCTACTTCTGATCCTTCAAAAGTCCTGTGTGTGGGCTCTACATTTCTAAGGTCTGGCAATTGGAAGGTACTCTGCCCATCTCCGCCAAATTTAGTACCTATCAACGTGAATAAAGTAAAATAATCATTAATTTGCAAAATCTGTCCCTCTGCTGATAAAAATCCTCTTGGAATTAAATTATTTGAGAAAAGTCTAATCTCTCCAATAAGACAGTCGCCAGCTCCACCGGTTGTATCTTTTCCAACTGTCGTTTGAGAACCAATCTGTAAAATGTCTGATTCATCAACACAGTCTGTACAAGTGAGATCCCCTGTGATGACCACATTTCCACCCAAAGTAATTGTAGGCAAGGAAACTCCTGCATAGGCAGTACCGGTACCGACTCCAACTAACAGCAAAGATAGTAAAAGATAATGTTTCTTGCTAAGTGAGTTTCTCAAGTTCATGGACAGATTTTTAACTTTAACATAATAAATTAACCTGATCCTTTGTAATTTTAAAATTTGACAAAGTTTAGCATAAACTGTTTTTTTAACTTCTTGCAATTTTATTGGGTTAAGAACTTCAGTCTTTGCTTTAGATAATAAAACGATTTTTCGAAAATAATGTTATCTGTAATGCAAATACAAGGATAGCTGTTGTCCTAGGATACCTGACTAAATAGGAATTAACAGCAAAAAAGTTGGTCTACGATGCAAAAACATAGGCAAAACTCTCCTTATTACAAATACATTCGAGGATACACTCCTCATTCTTTTTATTGAAAATTATTTTTTGGGAAGGAATTGATGGCAGATTTGAATTAAATCCCCTCTTCTTTGAATTTTTTCCAAGTTTCTTTAAGTTCTTCTTTATGGGTGTTCACATAGATTTCCTCTCCGCAATTTTCACAAGTATTCAGTTTTCCTCTTACCTTGTTCTGAAAAGAATGCATTCCTAATTTACAACGAGTTGGTTTTGGTGGTGATTTTGGATAATTTTTTTCATTGCATGTTTTACAAACTCTAATCCCATCTTTGGTAGGGTCGCCCCAATTATGTCGACCAAACCTACATCTATTTCCCATATTTTTGATTAATCTTCTTTTATAAAATTAAACTGGTGAATTTTTGTTTTGAAATTATTTCTTGGGAAGCATGAAAAATACGGTAAACTCGTTAACACTTTGAGTGGTTCAATAATCTCTGAATCTAGGTTAGGTATTGAAATAATAAGGTACTAGGATTTAGTGACTAATTACCATAACTCCAAAAATGGCAAATCCAAGCATAATAAGGGCTGGAATAGTAGTTATTATTGCCTCTTTTGACATAATCTAACTACTTCATGCTAGGTTTTAATTGTTAATGTTTCTTTTTAACAAAAAGATTTTTGTTCTAAAATTCTATTCCTTGGTTTTCTTCCAAGAATATTTGTTGTAAACCATCTCTGGAACTAATTGTTTGAAAGGTTGAGAACCACCCTCATACCATTTTGTAAAGTACTCGTATAGATGAAGTCTTAAAGACTGAATGTAAACAATCAGACCTTCGATTAACATGATCCCTATTTGCCCTCCCACGATTAGAACTAGTGCAGTTGGAGAATCGAGTCCTCCCATAGATTCGTAAGCCTTGTTAACTGTAAGCAAAAGAGCTGCATGTACTAGCAGCATAATTCCTATTCGGGCATAACTGATTGTATGCGCCAGACATTCAATGGTTTTTCCAAGGAAAACTTCCATTATTACACTTACCATATCTCCCCCAAATTCAGGATGTTTTTTGTTGTGTTTAATTCCACCAATAATCATCAAGACAATACAGGCAAGGATTATTACAATTGAGACTCGAACTACCAACCATACAACTGCCCAATCACCAACAAGTACACTGACCCA